>JBEKUI010000156.1:0-10895 GCA_049515175.1 Terriglobia bacterium | reverse complement strand
GTCGCCTTCGCCTGGGATGAAAGCAATCTCTACGTCGGCGTGGATGTCACCGACAAGGACCTCTACCAGCCGCGCACCAACCGCGGAATTGAGGAGGGCGATGCGTTCTCGCTCACCTTCGAAACCGCCTACCAGAAGAATCTGCTCGCCACAACTCCGACCGGCGACGAATACCGGCTTTACTTCAGCCCCGGCAACTTTGCCGGCGTTCCTTCCAGCATCTTCCCGGATGACGACTATCTGCCACGTCATCCCCAAAGGCACGACCACAACGCGGAGATCAAGGCGGCGTGGAAGAAAACTGCCAATGGATATTCAGGCGATATCGCCATTCCAACGACTTATTTCGCGGGCGGAAAGTTCTCCGATGGCTATGAATTGGGCCTGGGATTTGCAGTACAGAAGGCGCTGGCGGGTGCACAGGGAGGCGAAAGCGAAGAGAATCGCCGGCGGGTCGTCTTCGTCTCGAAATCCGACCACCTGTTTCCGGTCGAGCTAGAGAACCCCTCGAGTTATCCGCGAATGGTGCTGGTGAGCGGCGCGGCGCGCTGAGGGTACCGAATCTCTAAAGGGCGGGCCAGCCCGCGGCTGCACGCCGGGGGAAAAATCAAGCCCGTCTGGGCACATCAACCGCCGCCGCAACGTGATCCGCTACTTCTTCTCGATGGCAGGGAGGAGGTGCTGGGTAACGAACAGTTCGTAACTCTTGCGCACTTCGTCGGTGACGGGGGTCGTGGCGAGGGGGCGATCTTCAACGGCGCGCAGATAGATGTCGCCACTCCTCCCGAACTCTCCCGGCTCCGATTTCATGTACTTGGCCTGATCCATCAAACCAAAGTCGTAGAGTTCTTTGACGGTATAGGTTTTCAACTGATCCGGCAGGATCTTCCCCACGCTGCGGACGTAAATCTGCAGTTTTCCAAACGACCGATTCTTATCGTAATCGGCCTTGAGGATGTGCTGGAATTCTTCGCTGCCCCCGGCGGGGTCCTTGTAAACATCCGCGATCAAATAGAAGTCCGTCAGCTTTCCACCACGATTGTTGTCCAGAGCCTGGAAGAGGCGAAACGTCGGATCGTTGGAGTCGACCGGCGGCGTCTTATCCTTCGCCAGCAAAGGGCCTGCTAAGCCTCCCACTAGAGCCAGCCAGACGCACAGCATTGTGCGTAGGCGATGCTTCATCGATTCATACTCCATCATTCCCTCCCCGGACTACCCTTCCGGGCCCAAGACCACTGGGAATCCACTTGCATTCTCTCCCCAAAAGTCGGCGGGCGCAATACTAGTCTCAAGCAGGACATGGGGCAAGGTTTGCAGAACCAACCGTCCGTTTTTCAGCCCCCGCTCAAGGATAGAGCAGATACTGCTGCCGAATCTTACGAAACGGCTCGAGCGGCTCGTAGGAGTGCAACACGATCGAGCGCGGATCCCGCCCCTTTTGAATCCCTTCAACTACCCAACGGGCGCCGATCAATGGCAACGTCTTCTCAAGCTGAAAGTCGTTGGGGAACAATTTGTGGAGCGCCGAAGTGAGTTCCACGCCGAGCTCGGGGCTATCCAAAGCCATGCGGTCAAGCAGGACGATATTGACGCCGTGGCAGAGCTCGCCCGCGAACGGTCCGCTGCGCGGGGTGAAATCCACCGCCATGAACCCGACACCCTGAAGCTCGCGCTGGCTGAGATGGGCGGCGAGCTTGGGGCCGTCGATCCACGGCGCGCCCACCAGCTCGAAAGGTGTGTCCGTTCCCCGCCCCACGCTGACGTTCGCGCCCTCGACCATCGCCACACCCGGATAGAGCGCGGCCTCGGTCATATTCCGCAGATTTGGCGACGGCATCACCCAGGCAAGGCCGGTATCGTCGAACCAGTCGTCGCGATGCCAGCCGTGCATCTTAATGACTTCCAACTCCGCGCCAATCTTCTTCTCGCGATTGAACAGCCCGGCGAGCTCTCCCACCGTCATGCCGTGACGAACGGGCAGGGGAAAGTAACCGACAAAGGAAATGAGGTCAGGATCCAGGATCGGGCCCTCGACGGACACTCCATTGATCGGATTGGGCCGGTCGAGAACGAATATTCTGATTCCCCCGCTCGCCGCGGCCTCTATGGCGTAACCCAGCGTCGTGATGTAAGTGTAAAAACGCACGCCGGCGTCCTGGATGTCGAAGACGAGCGCGTCCAGGCCCTGAAGCATCTTGGCGGTGGGCCGGGTGGTGCCGTCGTAGAGGCTGTAAACCGGCAAGCCGGTCTTGGGGTCCTTGCCCGAGGCAATCGCCGCGCCTTCCGCCCCCGTGCCGGTGAATCCGTGCTCCGGGCCGAAGATCGCCTTCAGCTTGACGCGCGGCGCTTCGGCGAGGACGTCAATCGTGCGCCGTCCTTGGGCGTCACGGCCCGTGTGGTTGGTAATCAGGCCGACGCGCAGCCCGGCGAGGGGAGCGAACTTCTCTTCCTCCAAAACATCGATTCCCGTCTTCACTCCGCCGTTCGCCGCCGGCTTCCGGCCGTAATGGGTTTTCACCTCGTAGTAGCCGGTCACGGGGCAGCAACTCGCCAGAATCGCTTCCGCCGAGCTCACGCCCAGCGACGCAGCCACCAAGCTCGCCAGCCGGGCGCGCAGGCTCACGACGTCGCCCTTGCCGGTGGGATGCACGCGGTTGGTCAGAATGATCACGTAGGTCTTCGTCACCGGATCGATCCACAGCGACGTTCCCGTGAACCCGGTGTGGCCGTACGACCCGATGGGGAAGAGTTCTCCACGATTGGAGGAGAACGCCGTATCGATGTCCCAGCCCAGGCCGCGCAAGGCGTGCTTGCCAGGGGGATTCTGCGGCGTCGTCATCTTTTCGATACTCAGCGGGCTCAGAATGCGAACGCCGTTGTAGGTGCCGCCATCGAGGAGCATCTGCGCGAAGACCGCCATGTCCTCGGCGGTGGAGAAGAGTCCGGCGTGTCCCGCGACCCCGCCCATGTTGTAGGCGGTGGGATCGTGGACCTCGCCGCGTAGCATCTTGCCCGTAGTCTCGTGCTGATACTGCGTCGGGGCAATGCGGCTGCGCAGTTCGGCGGGAGGATTAAATCCCGTGTCCTTCATGCCCAGCGGCTTGAAGATGTGCTCGGCGCAGTAAACGTCCAGCGGCTGGCCGGAGACGCGGCGCACCAATTCCCCCAGCGCCTCATAATTGATGTCGCTGTACACGAACCTCGCTCCCGGCGGCGATGTGGGCGTTTCCGCCACGATCATATTCAGAGCCGTGTCGTAGCCCGACCATTCCGGCTTCAGGTCGAGGTCGGGCTGCAGGCCGGAGTAGTGCGTCATCAAATCACGCACCGTAATCTCTTCCTTGCCGTTGGCTTTGAAGTCGGGCCAATAAGTGCTCACGGGATCATGCAGGCGAATCCGGCCCTGCTCGACGAGCTGCATCACGGCCGTGGTGGTCGCCACCACTTTGGTCAGCGAGGCCATATCGAAAATCGTGTCCTCGGTCATGGGCTCGCGCGTGGGCTCGAGCGACCGCTCCCCGAAGGTCCGCCGGTAAACAACCTTCCCCTCGTGCCCCACCAGCATGACCGCACCGGGACATTCGCCGGCGCGGATGCTCTCCTCGATCACGGTTCCGGCCTGCTCGAGCTGGCTTGCCCGGATCTCCGGTGGCGCCGGAAGCGCGACATTCATCGATCCAGCGGACAGGAGGGCAGCGAACAATCCTAAAATGGGTCGTGGAATTCTCATGAGCCTCTAGTTTTTTCCCTTTACCTTTTGCCTTCCCGCTTGCGCGTACCTGCTATATACTCACGCGTCTCTCCTGTCAACGAAAGGTTTTGTGCAAGGAGACAAATTCATCAAAGGCTGATCTATGAAACTCACTTTCCTGGACTGGACGGTTGTCGCCGCCTACTTCCTGATCAATCTGCTCATCGGGCTTTACTATCGCAAAAGGGCGAGCCAGAGCACGGGAGACTTCTTCGTCTCCGGCCGCCAGGTCACCTGGTGGCTGGCAGGCACGTCGATGGTCGCCACGACCTTCGCCGCCGACACGCCGCTGGCGGTCACGGGCCTGGTCGCCCGGCAAGGCATCGCCGGCAACTGGCTGTGGTGGAATTTCCTCTTCAGCGGCATGTTGACGGTATTTTTCTTCGCCCGCCTCTGGCGCCGCGCCGAAGTCGTTACGGACGCCGAATTCGTCGAGCTCCGCTACGCCGGCAAGCCTGCGGCATTCCTGCGAGGCTTCCGTTCGATCTATTTCGGCATCCTTATGAACTGTCTCGTCGTCGGCTGGGTCAACTTGGCGATGGAAAAGATTCTCATGACCGCCTTGGGCATCTCCAAGACACATGCTCTGCTGGTATGCCTCGCCGTGATGGCGATCACGGGTTTCTATACGACTATCTCCGGGCTCTGGGGCGTGCTCTGGACGGATGTCATCCAGTTTGCCCTCAAGATGACCATGGTGGTTGTCCTGGCCTACTACGGGATTCGCGCCGTGGGCGGAATGGAAGCGCTGAAGGTCAAGCTGGCCGCTATCGACGTGGCGCGCGGCGCTGCCCAAGGCGGCTCCGGCTCGATTCTCTCCTTTGTTCCCGACCTCGGGTCACCCTGGATGCCCATTCTGACTTTTGTCGTTTATATCGCCGTGAGCTGGTGGGCAAACTGGTATCCGGGCGCGGAACCGGGCGGCGGCGGCTACGTCGCGCAGCGCATCTTCTGTGCCAAAAACGAGAAGCACTCGCTGTGGGCGGTGCTCTGGTTCAACATCGCGCATTACGCCCTGCGCCCGTGGCCGTGGATTCTGACCGCCCTGGTGTCGGTGGTCCTTTATCCCAACCTCGCCGATCCGGAAGTGGGCTATATCAAGGTCTGGGTGGATCACCTGCCCGGGGCTTTTCGCGGCTTCATGATGGCGGCCTTCGCGGCAGCTTATATGTCCACGATCGCCACCCAGCTGAACTGGGGCTCGTCGTATATCGTCAACGACTTTTACCGCCGCTTCCTGGCGCGCGGCCGCGACGAGAAACACTACGTCACCATTTCGAAGCTGGCCACGGCGTTTCTGGCCCTGCTGGGCGGAGTGGTTTCGCTCTTCATGGGATCGATCTCGGGAGCATGGCAACTGTTGCTGGGGATCGGCGCCGGCACCGGCGCGGTTTACCTGCTGCGCTGGTACTGGTGGCGCATCAATGCCTGGTCGGAAGTCGCCGCCATGGGAGCCGCCGCCGGCATGACCGCCCTCCTGCACACGGTGATCCATCTCGAGGGTTCCGACTCGATCGTCTTTGCCAAATCAATTCTGCTTACGGTGGCCGTGACCACCGTCGTCTGGCTGGCCGCGACCTTCCTCACCAAGCCCGAGCCGGATTCCAAGCTCCTGGAGTTCTACCGCCGCGTGCGGCCCGGCGTCTTTGGCTGGAGCCGCATTTCGACCTTCGCGCCGGAAATCCCCGCCACCCATGAAGGTTGGTATAATTTGATGGACTGGTTGCTCGGCTGCCTGATGGTTTACATGGCGCTGTTCGGGATCGGCAAGGTAATCCTCGGCTCCACGGGAATCGGCGTGCTCTTCCTGGCGATTTCGGCCGTGTCCGGCTACGCCATTTATTGGGACTTCTCGCACCGCGGCTGGGAGAAGCTGACGTGAGAGACTAGGGATCAGGGGTCGGGGTTGGATACCCGCGGAGATACTGCCTTCGCCTCTGCCTGCTGGTCCCCAATCCCTAGATCCCGAAGCCTGCTCTCATGCGGATCACAGAACGAGAGAACCCGGCCTCCGCTTCCCTCGACACCAAAACCACTCGGGAAATTCTGCGCACCATTGCCCGCGAAGATGCCAAGGTCGCGGGCGCCGTGCGCCGGGTCCTTCCGCAGATCGCCCGCGCCGTCGATGTCATTGCGGCGGCGCTGATGCATGGAGGACGCCTCGTTTATCTCGGAGCCGGAACCAGCGGCCGGCTGGGCGTGCTCGACGCGTCGGAATGCGTTCCCACCTTCGGGACGAATCAGGTCATCGGCGTAATCGCGGGGGGCCCGCGCGCACTCTATCGGTCCACCGAGGCCACGGAAGATGACGCTCGCCAGGGAGCGAAAGACCTTCAGAAGATTCGATTCAGCGCCCGCGATGTACTCATCGCCATTTCCGCCAGCGGCCGGACACCTTACGCCCTGGGGGCCATGCGCCATGCCCGCAAGCTGGGCGCCCCAGTCATCACTCTGGCGTGCAATCCAGACGCTCCCATGGTGAAGATGGCCGATATCGCCCTGGTGCCGGTGGTCGGCCCGGAGGTCATCGCCGGCTCGACGCGCCTGAAGGCCGGCACGGCGCAGAAGTTGGTTCTCAACATGCTCTCGACGGCCAGCATGGTGCGCGCCGGCCGAGTCTTCTCCAATTGGATGATCAACGTGCAGATCACAAACCGCAAGCTGCGCGAGCGCGCTTGCGGTATCCTCATGAAGGCGGCGCAGGTGCCGCGAGAGGTGGCTTCCCGAGCGCTTCGCCGGTCCGGAGGCCAGTTGCCGGCCGCGTTGCTGATGCTCTGGAAGAAAGTCTCGCCCCGGCAAGCGAATGCCCTGTTGCGGCGCGGGCCGAGTATTGCCAAGGTTCTGCGCGCCGCGCAAAAGGAATTCGAAAGGCCCTCGGGACGTTCACATCGCCCCGCCCGCGTCCGCTGATTCGGAGGCTCCTATGAAAGGCATCAAGGCAATCCTGGCAGGGACGATCTACACACCTTCCGAAGAAATCGTCGATGGCGTGATTCTGATTGAAGGCCATCACGTCGTCAAGGTGGGCGCGAGGGACAAGGTCAAGATTCCTGCCGGCGCCACGGTTATCGACAACCACGACCGCCTCATCGTCCCCGGATTCATCGACCTGCACATTCACGGAGCCGCAGGGCACGATTTGATGGAGGGAACGGCGGAGGCCGTCACGGCCGTCTCCACCTATCTCGCGCGGCACGGCACGACGTCGTATCTGGCCACCACCGTCACCGCCAGCCTGGAACGGACACTGCACGCCGCGCACGGCCTCTCTGAAATCATCTTGGCGGCGCAGAGCGCCCACGAGAAGGTGCCCGGCGCGCAGCCGCTGGGCATCCACTTCGAAGGGCCGTTCCTCAATGTCAAGAAACGTGGCGCGCATCCCGCCTCACAGGTTCGCAAGCCCGCGGTGGATATCCTCGAACGCCTGCTCGAAGCCGCAAAAGGGACGGCCAGAATTTTCACCCTGGCGCCCGAACTCGACGGCGCGCTGACGGTTCTTGAGGCAGCGCGCGGCCACGGCCTGAGCGTCGGCATCGGACATTCCAACGCCACGCACGAGGAGGCCGAACGCGCCATCGCGGCCGGCGCCTCGCACGCCGTGCATATGTTCAACGCCATGCGTCCCTTCGGGCACCGTGACTCGGGGATCATCGGCGCCGTTCTGGTCGACGACCGGATCACCGCCGAGCTGATCTGCGACGGCATTCACGTCGAGCCGGCGGCCATCCGCCTGCTCGTCAAATCCAAGGGCCTGGACCGGATCGTCCTGGTAAGCGATAGCCTGAGCGGCGCGGGCATGCCCGACGGCAACTATCGCCTGGGCAATTTCACCGTGCACGTGGCGGGCGGAGTCTCGCGGACCGTGGAAGGCAACCTAGCGGGGAGCACGCTGACTCTCGACGCCGCCGTCCGCAACCTGGCCCGCTTTACCGGCCTCACCTACCGTGAATGCCTGCCCTGCGCCACCTCCAACCCCGCCCGCGTGGTCGGGCTGGAAAAACAGAAGGGTGTCATCGCGCCCGGCGCCGACGCCGACCTGGCCATTCTCGACAGAAACTACTATGTGACGCAGACCTACGTCCGCGGCAAACCCATGCTTTGAAACTATGGAAAAGTTCATCATCCAAGGCGGAATTCCCCTCGAGGGTCGCGTGGCGGCGAGCGGAGCGAAGAACGCCGCGCTGCCGGCGCTCGCGGCAACGCTGCTTACCGAAGCTCCCGTGGTGCTGCACAACATCCCGCGCGTGCGCGACATCAGCACCATGCGCAGCCTGCTCGACGAGATGGGCGTGGACTCGGCGCTGGCTCACGAGGAGCACGGCAACCGCCTGGAGATTCAGGCGCCCAAGCTTCTCGATCCCGTCGCGCCTTACGAACTGGTGAAGCAGATGCGTGCCTCGGTGCTGGTGCTGGGGCCGCTCGTGGCGCGCTTCGGGCACGCCCGCGTTTCGCTTCCCGGCGGCTGCGCCATCGGCTCGCGGCCCATCAATTTACACCTCAAAGGCCTCGAAGCGCTGGGCGCCACCGTCAAGATTGAGCACGGATACGTCGAGGCGCGTGCCGAGGGCCTGCGCGGGGCGACGTTCTATTTCGATACCATCTCCGTGACGGGGACGGAAAACCTGATGATGGCGGCGGCGCTCGCCCAAGGCGAGACGCTCCTCGAAAACGCCGCGCGCGAACCCGAAATCGTCGATCTCGCCGACTTGCTCAACAAGATGGGAGCTTCCGTCGAGGGCGCGGGAACCAACACGATTCGGATTCAGGGAGTGGCGCGGCTGCACGGCGCCGACCACGCGATCGTTCCTGACCGAATTGAGGCCGGAACCTTTCTAATCGCCGCGGCGGTCAGCGGAGGGCATTTGATGGTCGAGCGGGCGGAGCCGCGCCATTTGACCGCCCTCATCGCCAAGCTCCAAGAGACCGGCATTCGCGTGAAGGTCTCGAACTCCCACCAGATCGAAGTCCACGCACCCGCGCGGGTCAAAGCCGCCGACGTCAGCACGCAGGAGTATCCCGGCTTCGCCACCGACATGCAGGCCCAGTACATGGCGCTGATGACCCAGGCGGAGGGGACCTCGGTGATCACCGAGACGATTTTCGAGAACCGCTTCCTTCATGCCCAGGAGATGATGCGGCTGGGAGCGGACATCACCGTGGAGGGGCGGCGCGCCGTGGTGCGCGGGAAGACTCGGCTCTCCGGCGCCAAGGTTCAGGCCTCCGACCTTCGCGCCAGCGCCTCTTTGGTGCTCGCGGCACTGGCGGCGGAAGGCGAAACCCTCATCGACCGCGTCTATCACATCGACCGCGGTTACGAGCGCATCGAAGAGAAGCTGACGCGCGTGGGGGCGCGCATCCGGCGTGTTTCGGAATGAATCGACCTGCGGCGAGAGCGTTCATCGCAGCGCGTAGGCAATGCTGGAAAGCATGACCAAGAGGACGCCGAGCGAGATCAGCACATACTTGCTATCACGTTCGGCCGCAAACGCGACTACCGCAACCACCACTCGGAAGACCGGAGTCAGCAGAAGCAGCAGAATCCCCAGCTCGGTTATGCCCATTGGATCAAGCATCAGAACCCGTCCGAGCAGCGCCCCCACCGACGACTTGCTCGAGAGTGCCGTGACGCCGCCGCGCAGCAACACCAGTCCCACCCCGGCGGCCATCACCAGCGCCGAGAGCAGCGATCCGTAACGAAGCACCGCGGCAATCGCGGTCTGCGCTTTTTCTTCTGTTTCCTGCTTCTGCATGCGATGCATTATCCCGTTGCGCGCCTCCACCCAAGCCACGGCGGCGCTAGTGCCGTTCCAACTTTTCTTGGCTAAATTGCGCCCGCCAGGTTTTGCCCGCCCCGGCTTGTGCCGGGAACGGGCCGGGGAGCCTCTGGCGGAGGTCTCGTTTACCCTTGCCCGTCTTCAGGTGCCTTTCGCGGCGATAAGCATCTGCTGCATCCAGGCAGGCCTCGTAGTAAACAAGCTGCAGTGGACGGCGGAAGCGCGTCGAGGTTACTTCGCCTTGTGTGTGTTCCCGGAGGCGCGCTTTCAGATCCGAAGTCGCGCCGGTGTACCACTCGCCGTCCTTCGAACTGAGCAGAACGTAGGTGTAATACATAGGCGAATCAAGTTGGAACGGCACTAGCGGGCGAAACCTCCGTGCAGTGCCTTCCAAATCATCAAGGCCGCGAAGTAGAAAACGATGCCCGCGAACAGCGTCACCAGCCAGCGGCTGGGCGTACGCCGCATCCAGTGCGCGCCCACCGACGCTCCCACGAAGACCCCCAGCGCCGTGGGGGCGGTGATAAGCGACCGCACGTCGCCGCGAGCGTAATAGATAAAGGCGCTCGCCGCGGCCGTCACCCCGATCATGAAATTCGACGTCGCCGTCGCCACCTTGAAGGGAATGCCCATGACGAGGTACATCAGCGGCACCTTGATTACGCCGCCGCCCACGCCCAGCATCCCGGAGATGGTCCCCGCCGCTCCCGCACCCATCAAGCCGAGCGGTAAATGCCGCACCTGATATCCCTCGCCCGCGACGGGATCCTCGATCTGTTTCTTGAACACGCGCCGCACCATCGTCGATCCCGCATAAGTCAGGAGGACGGCAAAGAGCACGGCCAGCGCTTCGCGGCTCAAGAAACCCGCCACAATGGAGCCGGTGATGGCTCCCACGGTGGTCGCGAGTTCCAGCGTCATGCCCAGACGGATGTCCGTGAGATGATGCTCCACGTACCTTGCCGCAGCACCACTGGAGGTGGCGATGACACAGCAGAGGCTGGTGGCGATGGCCTGGTGAATCGGCACCCCAAAACCCAGCGTCAACACCGGCGTGACAATCAAACCACCGCCAATGCCGGTCATGGAACCGAGCGTGCCGGCCGCCGCGCCGACCAGAAGCAACTCAAGCAGGTGAATCCATGTAAGGCTCATGGGCCGGAAGATTATAAGGGAAAGCGCGCGATGGCGCGCCCGAGAATTTGGAAGCCTGGAAATGAAGAGGATCGGACCTGGCTATTACGCCCTGAAAACACGACGGGCGGCGCCAAGCTTCCCAGAAGCCTGCCCGCCGCCCGCCTTGCGCTAATCTTCCTCTCGCCTAGTCGCAGGTGAAGCCGCTGGGTGGTGTATAGACGCTCGAATCCACC
>JBEKUI010000155.1:0-10901 GCA_049515175.1 Terriglobia bacterium | reverse complement strand
GAATACGCCCAGATCGGCTTTCTCGAAGGTGTAGTCTCCAGAAAGCGGGGTGTCGCCCGGCTCCTCGGCGTTCCACGGGCCGAAGCTGCCCACGGCATGGATGGCACCCGGCGGTCTTGGATTCGTCAGTGCGGCATTGTACCGCATGGCCACTCCCATACCTGCCGAATTGAGGCGGAGGTCATGGATGAAAAACTCGAGCGGGACCTTCTTTCTGTCCTTAGGCAGAATCAGCAGCCTGGCATCCTGGATGGTCACATCTTTGATGAGCACCCAAGTCTGGGACCCGCTGGTTTTCTCCGGCGACGAGCCGGCACTGAGTTCCGGCCGCTCGCCCTTCGGCGGGATACTGATCTCCATCCCTTCGAGCAAAACCGACTGAACGGTCTTGGGCGTGTCGAAGAGCATCCCGAGGTCGACCTCAAAACGGAACTTCTTCATGGCGAACATCGGCGGCACATCCCGGCGGCCCTTGTGGCGCAGCGAGATTCCTTCCCCTTCCACGTGTGCCAGCGCGCCGCGCCCTTTCGTCAGCAGCAGGCGCAACAGAGAGGTCTTCGGAAGGTGGACGCGAAGTGCGGTCAGTTCGACGTCGCTGTCGAACCGTTTGCGCAGGTATTCGATGGTCTGCTCGCGGATATAGGGTTCAAAACGTCGCGCCAGAATGGATGCAGTCACAAAGAGAGCGACGATTCCGAGCATCGTCGCGACCGCGATCCTTATCAGCCATTTCCTCTTCCTGATCATAGTTTGCATGTGCTCCTGACACGTCTGACCTGCCCCCGTTTTCTGTACCAATCATAATGCGAGTTCCTGGGTTGATCGGACCGGCTTTTCTGTACCAACTCTAGGGCGAGTTTTCGGCTCTTTGTAGCCCAATGGAATCGCGGCTTAGCCGCGATTCCATTGGCGAATTCGTTCGGCGTCCTCTCCCCCAGAGCCCTGTGAGGACGGCTCTCATTATATTCCTTCCGCCAAGCTTCAATTCTCTCCTTTGCCTCTGCTAGCGTGCCAAACCAATGCGTGCCCAGGCATTCAGCTCGCAGTGTCCCATTGAAGGTTTCGATGTAAGCGTTGTCGGTCGGTTTCCCTGGCCGGCTGAAGTCGATCCGAACTCTGTTCTGATACGCCCACAGGTCCATGATCTGACTGGTGAACTCTGATCCATTGTCACAGAAAAGCATCTTCGGTGCCCCTGTGCTCCGCAAAAATTCGGTTCATGGCGCAGGACGACTCATTTTTGAAGGATCACACCTCCACAAAGGCTGGACCACGATGTCTGGGGATTTCAATCGTGCCCTGACTATACTACTCGTCGAAGCCGCGGTGTGAAGTTGCCTCATCGTCGACCCAGCGGGACCTCACTGGACCGCGGTGTCATGATTAGCGATCTGCGTTGGTTTGGAGGCGCACGCTAAATGCAGTGTTCCACTACAATTTCACTACAGTCAGCCACTTTTGTGGCCGTCAACAGCCCCGGGGTGAACCTCTATCTCTTTGACCATAAAAGGAAAAGTGTGGTAGGCCTGGAGGGATTCGAACCCCCGACCCACGGTTTAGGAATTCGTTGCGAGTAGTTTTCAACAGCTCAAATCATTGAATTAACAGGACCGCTGAACCCAACTTGTGTCACAGATAAGGCCCTGTTTGCGCTTATCTGTGACGCTAACTGTGACGCCGTTTTCCCGTTTTCGTTCCTCAATTCACGCCAGAAACCATCGCAGCAATCCGTCCCGCCAAGACCCGACCAAGTGGGTCATCCGACACCATGGCATCACCCTTCCGACGCAACAACCTGACCTACCTCGATGAGCCAGCCGATCACCTGTTACGCCCAGCGAGCCGAACGTACAATCCTGGCGGATTTAAGGCTGGATTCTTGGCCGGGAGCCCTAGCGAGGCCGCTGCCGTCCATGCCGCCGCAGGTTTCCCGGAGGCAGATTGACTGGCGAGGTATATTGTCGGTGATGGACTCCCCACACGATGACACCGAGTTGCGTCAATGGCTCCACTGGGCAGAAGACGGTGGCAAAGCCCCGATGTTTGTCCGCACGGTGGCAACAGCGGCTCGCATGGCGTGCATGCCCGACTACGCCCTTCTGCGGCCGGTCCTGCTCGAACTGAAGCGCCAGCATCCCGAGCCGGAGCCCGGCCCGGCTGCGATAGACGACCCCGAGCTCCGCGACTGGCTTCACTGGGCCTCCAAGGGCGGCAATGTGCCGTCCTTCGTTGGCAGAGTTGTGGAAGCGGCTATTTACGCTTGCTCGCCCGATTACGTCTTGCTGCGGCCGTTGCTGCTTGAACTGAAGCGGCGGTACCCTGAGGGCCTAAAGGCATCGTAAAATCCAGAGTGCGGGAATCTGATGGCAACCTACGAGCCAGGCGATTACGTTAAGGTCGAGTTGACGGACGAAGTCACCGGGGAAAGCGAGTGGCTTTGGGTGCGCGTGGTGCGGTGCGACGACGCAAATCGCCTAGTGTTCGGAAGACTCGACAACGAGCTGGTGGTCTTTGGCAAGGAATTGAAGCTCGGCCAGGAGCTTGCCGTTAGCTTCGGCAAAATCCGCGACCACAAGAAACCATCTCACTTCTAGCGCATCTTAGGAGGCCCCCCGGCTCTGCCGGGGAGGCAGTAGAAGTTTGACAAATGCGGGAGTCCATCGCGGACACTCCTTAACGTGAGCCGCCAACGCACACGAAAAGGAGATCCACGATGGACGAAAAGGAAAGCCTAAACCATACGAAGTGGGAGTGTAAATACCATGTGGTGTTCATCCCGAAGTGCCGACGGACGACTTTGTACAAGGAACTACGGCGGTATTTGGGGGAGGTCTTCCGTCGGTTGGCCGAGCAGAAGGAGAGTCGGATCGAAGAAGGTCACCTGAGGCCTGACCATGTGCACATGATGGTGGCGATTCCGCCGAAGTACGCGGTATCGCAAGTGATTGGGTATATCAAGGGCAAGAGCGCGATCCATCTGGCTCGGGTTTACGGAGAGAGGAAGCGGAATTTTGTGGGCCAGCACTTCTGGGCGCGAGGATTCTTCGTGTCCACGGTGGGCAGGGATGAGGCGGTAGTTCGAGAGTACATCCGTAGGCAGGAGGAAGAGGACAAGCGATTGGACCAGCTGGGCCTGTGGTGATAACCGCCCACCGTCCAGGTGGCCCGCGAGAACCGGGGTCGCGTTAGCGCTCCCGAAAAGCCGCTTTGAGCGGCTCACAACCTAACCCGGCGTAGCCGGAACCAAACAAGGGAAGTTGGACGATTTCAAAACTGCCTTCGAACCCCTATGAACACTGGTCGAATCCTAGGTGGCCGAAAATATCCTGCCAGAAGATGGCAGAATCCTACGACAAAGGTACTAAAGCCCCCGGCTTTGCCGGGGGATACTTACATCAGCACAAAGATATCGCTCCCGTCCGTCAACGGTAGCTGCACCCGATTGGCTTCGCGGCAGCGGGCTGTCCGTGATGCATTGACGACGCCCATGACGTAGATGTCTGCTCCCGACACGCGTGCAGACGCGCAGGCGTCGGCAACTGCATGTACGGTGAGATTCACGGCGTTTCCGCTACTGGTGGTGTCGATTGAAACGATTCTAAGCCGAAAAGCAATTCGTGGGAAAGAAAAACGGGAATCTGGAGTTCAAGGTTTACGCGTTACGCAACCAAGTGGGTTACTTCCGAGTTCGCCGTCAGAACGTTTCACAGGAGCATCCCGGCTTGGCTGGTCAGAAGGGCTGTTCTCCCTTGTTGTCATGTATGCCAGTCGATTCCGCGACTCCGTATGTGCGGAACGGAATCGCGTCGGAGGCGCACGTAAGAAACGGGGGAGCCAAAAGCCGCGGGCGACCTTACGGCGGGAGGTTCATGCGGCGCAGGAGGTCCTGGAATCTCCGGAGAGGTAAAACTGACCCCTTCCGTGATCCGTGGAAGCACCCAGCACTGAAAATCCGACTGGGCCTTTCATTCAGAGGCGGTCGGGTGTATGTTACCGGTCGGCCGGGAAATCAAAAAGGAAATTCTGCTTGACGCCCTTCGAGAAGTTAGGTTACAACCCGGAGTCGGAGAGGGTTCGCATTTCGATTTACTGATAGGCAGGTCAAAGCTCATGCGCAGGATTCTTGTGGCAACTCTTCTCGTGATCGCTTGCTCTTTGGCGGTGTCGAAGCCCGTACGCGCGGACAGCGCGGAGAACATCTGCCCCTCCATCGGGGCGGCAGGAGAGTGCAACCTCTTTCTGGTCGTCAACTCGGATGGGAGCATGACGATCACCTTGACGGATCCTGTCAGTGGGAATTCTGCGGACCCCACGCTCTATGATTGTACGATTTACCACTGTGGATCCGATGACTACCTGATCGGCGTGTACAACAATTCCGGCACTCTCCTGCAAAGTCTGTCACTCACGGGGTCGAACATCTTCGAGGCCGACGGGGATGGGATCTGTTCGGGGTATTTCACGGGTACACCCGCAGGATGTCCGGTGTGGCCGGGGCATAGCTACAATACAACCCTGCAAGGATACAACGGTCCCAACACTGCTTTTGGGGTCCCAGGTTACGGGAACGGTGACTACAATCACGGAACTGTCTTCTTTGGATACTGGGACGACACATTTACCTTCCACAACTCCGGCGGTTTGGAACCGGGTCAGTCGGCCTATTTCAGCTTGGAAGGAGTGCCCGATGAGACTCGCGCTCCCACACCGGTCCCGGAGCCGGGGACGCTCCTGTTGCTTGGTACTGGTCTAGGCGGTTTCTTCCTCCGTCGCCGGCGAAACAAGGGATGACGCCGAAGGTGGTCTGGGAAGTCGTAAAGGAAGCAGCCGAGCGGGCGGGGATCGAGAAGCTCGCCCCTCATGACTTGAGGCGTAGGTGCGCCCGATTATGCCACCTTGCAGGCGGTGAACTTGATCAGATTCAGTTCCTGCTCGGACACGTATCGATCCAGACGACGGAACGATACCTCGGTTGCAAGCAGAAACTCCGCTGCGCCGTCAATGACAAACTTGGGATTGAACCGGACGGCTTCTAACCATAACTGTTCTCGTTGTCCGCGCAGAGGCAGGATCAGTCGCCCCTTGGCGACTAGGCAGGACCTATTTCCTTGAACCCCATTTGGACCGAGACCGGCGGGATGAGGCGTGTGCATCTGCAAGGGCATAACATCCTGAAACGGCTACTGGTGCAGGCGAGCGGCTTCAACCTGGCGCTGATCATGCGGAAGTTGATCGGAGTGGGCAAGCGCCGGCGGTTACAGGGGGTCAATTTACAGCTTCTTACGCTCGTACGGTGCTTCTTTACGCGATCCGGGGCGATACGAATCTGGGTAGTGCCTGGAATGTGTGTTGTTTTGGTCTCTAGAATTCTCACAGGTCAGGCCATGAAAAACTGATTCTATTTCTTGAAGTAGATTGAAATGGTCATCGGTATGAATAGGTGCCCTGGAGAAGTACTTGTTTTCATCTCGGTCAGTATTTATTTTCCTCTCTAGTCTAAAGTCTGAAATCGCGCGGGGCGGGAACGATTGCCTAGGCCAAAAGCTTATACCTGCGAACTCGTACTGAAGTCCCGCAGTATCTGATATCTTCCTGGCAAATTCGTCCAACCGGGTATTTAAGCCCCCTAGCAGCCCGTGGTAGAAATGCTCATTTCGAGTGGACCGGACATTGTGGAGCCTGGGGGCTGGAAGTGAGGAGGATGCTCGCCGGGAGCGCCCCAAAGTGTTGGAGAGGTCATGACTGCGCTCAGCAGGCGCCAAGAGGCCCAAAGCAGCTCGGCGCGGTCGCCTTGCAGCCCGCGTGGCGTCCCTTTGCCGAAAATCTTCCGCATCACCAGTCCCAAGTTGAACGCCGCCCCATGCACCAGCAACCGCTTCAGGATGTTCGGGTGCTGCCGTAAGTGAACTCGCCGCAGACCGCCCGTCTCATACAGGTGCGCAAAGCTCCGCTCGATCTTCTCGCCCCGCTGCCGCAGCAATCGTTTCCCGCGGTCGCCCCGAATGCGTCGCCGGTTGGCATACACCGCCGCTTGCTCCTCTGGCTTTCCCTTCCACCGCCGCCGCCCTCGATCCGGCTCCGAGCAATAACTCCGCACCTCTCGCTCCTTCATGTCCACCAGCACGGCGCCGCTATGATATCCCTTGTCCAGCACCGCTTCGATCGGCCCTTGCGGATTCACTCGCTCTCCCGCTTCGTCGTCGTTCGTCTCCCTCGCTACCTGGGCGATCGCTTCGCCCGCTTCCGTCAGCGTCGCTGGCACCGTCTCCGTGTCGCCCCGATTCGCCGGCTGGATCGTCATCGCCAACAGCGCGCCGCTTTCCAGGTCCACCCCGTGCTCCACCTTGTGCGCCAAGTGCGTGCGCCCGTCCTTCATCTTGGCAATCCGCGCGTCCGCGTCGTGCGGGTGTTCCCACTCTTCATTTGACCCCTTGCGCGCCCGCTTCCGATCCAGCCTCGCTAACTGCTCGCGCGTCGGCGTCGCGATGCCCGACTCCATCGCCAGCCGCTTCAGAAATTCCTGATACCCTTCGCCCGTATCCCGCCGCACAATCGAACGCAGCGCCGCGTTCGCCTCCAGCGTTGTGGCGTCGATCCCCAACGTCTCCCCCTTCAGCAGCCCGTTCTCCGCCAGCACCCGCAGCACCCAGGCGAACACCTCGCGGTGCGTCTCCAGATCGATGAGCCGCCGCGTGCGCGAGATCGTCGAGTGGTCCGGCGCCGACTCCTCCAGCCCCACCCGCAGAAACCGCCGTAGCGCCAGCGAGTCATTCGCCCGCCAGGCCATCCCTCGCTCCGAGTCGATGCCCTCGAAGTAGCCGATCAACAGCAGCCGGAAAGACATCCCTGGCGCCAGACTCGGCCGCCCCATCTTCGGCGCGTAGAAGCGCTGGCACCGCCCTTCCACATACGCGTCAAAACCCTTCCCCTCCAGCAGTTGATTCAACCGCTGGTAGAACGGGTGGCTCGCCCCTTGGGGCAGCGCGGTGCAGGGTATCCACAACTCCTCTTGCTGCTTCTGTTCCTCGTGAGTGCCCATGGCCATGTCAGCATTCTATAGCAATTCCAGCATCTTGTAATATCTTTTATCAGATTAATCCATTTGTGCTGAAACCCTCGCACCTGCCCCCTCTCCCTTCGCTCCACAACCACCCTTCTCCCAGACACTCCCCACTTTCACCACGGGCTGCTAGGGGTCAACACCAGGCGTGTCAAGACTCCACCAAAGCTGCCGAAACTCCGTCTGTGCGTGCGCCCTCGTCATGTGGACAAAGGAGGGCGCGAGCTGGCGGACACCACCTCTTTTTCTCGGGCGGTCTATTCTTGAGGACACACAAGGTGTGCCCATTTGGGCTTCTTTGAATGTAGGTTTGCACCCGCCCAACTGCAATCCTCGGCGACAAGCCCGTCCGACAGAAAGAGCGATACCCTTTGCTCCCCGATACCCACATTCGGATATTGCGCATCCGTAAAGGTCATCTGCGCGCTTCTAGCTGAAGGATCTATTCAGTCTGCCGGGTCCCAAACCGCAATTCGCGTAGACTCTATCCGAACAGCTCCTCGATCGTGCCCATTGGCAAGAAGAGCCGTCTCGCGACTTTGGGTAATTCCAAGAATCCGTACTTCCTGTAAAAAGCCACCGCATTATCATCCTTCGCATCCACGACGACGGCGGCGGATGCTAGCTGCCTGCTTCCATTGAAGCAACGGCAGAGAGCATCCATCAACAACCTTTCGCCAAGCCCCTGGCCACGAAAATTTGCGCTTACAGCTAGGCGTCCTACCAAGGTAGCGGGTACGTGAGGGTATCTCGGCAACTTCCTGGCGATTTCCTCTGGAATGACGTCTAGCTCCACAGCATACTGTGAGAGCGTGTAAAATCCCGCGATCGTCTTGCCGTCTGGCGTCAGCACGAACACCACCGCCACGTGCTTCTTAACATCTTGAGTTGCCTGCCTCTGCAGATATTGATCGAGGGCTTTGACACCGCAAGAAAAAGCCGCTCGGTCGTGTTCCTTCGCGAGCGGCTCGATGAAGAACTTCAGCTTGTTCTCCTCTTGTGGCAATCACAGCCCCATTACTCTTTGTAGCGCGCTGCCGCAATTCGCGCCGCCTTGTTGGGTGCGGGAGGGTTCAGAATGGCGTTTACGAATACTTCGCGCGCTTCGTCTCGCAGGCTCAACATCTCAAAATCTTTGATCGTCTCTTTTGCAGCCTGCTGGGCACTTACGACAACGAAGTCTGTCACTGACGTTCCACGCAGGTTGGCCGCACGTGCGATCAAACGCTTCTGGTCCACGGTAACCCTGGCCTCGAGACGCTCCCGTTTCTTGGACGGCCTGGTAGTTTTGAGCGCATGTGGCATGGGGATCCTCCCGATGCAAAGCAGTGTACGGCAAATTGCCGGAAAGATCAAGCGAGGCGTACTCGAAGGCGGTCGTCGTTGTGGTTCTGGCTGTCCTTCGCCCAAACGCTACGCTGGTTCATCCGAGCCTTCTGCTAGCGAGAAGCCGCAGTAGGAATTCTGGATTGGAGTGGTTCGCAGCCTTCTACGCCTTATTCCCTGGACCCATACTCCGTTGAGCTCGCTGGGCCTTGCTCGGAAATCGATCACGGGCGGCATTCGGGAAGCGCAGAATGCAGAGGAAGATAAAGCGGATCAAACTTGGGAAGCAAATTTACCGGCGGTTGATGAAGCGGGTGCTAGAGCGAGACGGATGGCGATGTCAGAAGTGCGGCTCGCTGGAGAATCTCCAGGTCCACCACAAGATCAAAAAAAGCCAGCAGGGAAGTGACACTCTTGGGAATCTTGTGAGTCTGTGTGCCCACTGCCACATGGAAGAGCATGGGCAGCTGAACTACACCATTCTAGCCGCCAAGTTGTGCAGCAAGCCCAAACCGCCCACGAAGTGCAAAACCCGAGCGCAGTAATCTTCGACCCAATTTTCGAACTTCCCATATAGCGGCGATTGTCGTCTTATGACTACCTTCTCTTTCATACCACCTGATGCAAAAACCCCCGGTCACGTCAGATTGGCTGACTGAGTGCGCGGGCGTGGACGCCGCCGAACAGGAGAGCCGGTGCGGGCTGGCCATTGATCGCGTGCGTTTGTCCGTCGATGAGAACGCGAGGATTTGAAGCTGAAAGTCACGGACCTCCAAAACAGGTCCGCGCTACTCTTGCTCGCCTGGAACATTCACTATCACATAGCTTCCGGGAGTGGCCGCGTTGACCGCCGCGACGATCGATTGAACGTGCAGTCGCGCCACCGGCCACTGCGGATTTCCGAGAACGACAACAGCAATCTTGCAGTCCTTCAAACTTTGCTGAAAAGCAAGGTTCTTGTCTGTCGTCAGCAGCACGTGAAATCCGGCAGCCTCGGCAGCGCGCAGCAGGTCGCCGTTAGAGAGCGTGCTCCACCGTTGTTGTGCCGCTGTCTTGACGGTGTGTCCTTTAAGGAATGTGCGAAGGGGAACGGGCGTGCCTTGGTCGAGAAGAACGAGCATCAGCGAGTGGGCGCCGGAGTCTCCAGGCTGCGGGCGGCGAAGTCAATCACCGCCTTCACCTGTTCGTGGTCAAGCCCGTCGAACCAGCAGAAAATGTCGTCGAGGCTGGCGCCCGCCTCGAGGTTTTCAAAAATCGTGGCGACCGGCATGCGCGTGCCACGCAGGACCCATGTGCCGCTCACCTTGCCGGGAACGCTTTCCACTGCCAGGCATTGTGACCAATCCAGTGCTGCCATAAGACTCTCTAAGTGTCCCACGTTCTCGAGGCAAACTCAAGGGCCATGCGCGATACTGGACCAGGTTTCGTGCCAGCTTAGCGGAAAAGGTCTGTGACAGCCTCCTCCAACTGCCTTTTGACCTCATCCCACTTTAGGGACCATCGCATCCGTGGCATTGGATCTGGCTCTGCATCGGCGAAGTAAGTTAGGGCGCGCAGCAGATGGGCGCGGTTCATGCTGCCATACTTTCGCTGCAGGAGTTCCAGCAGTTCGCCCAGAGAGACCTTCGGAAACTTCCTGAGGAAGCAGGCCAAATCAACGAAATCTCGCTTGCTGCCGCGTTGGCCGATGGCGACAAGCTTCATCAGTGCGATGTCATGTGGATCTGCAAGCAAGCCGTACTTCGTATTCTGCAGCGGGCGCAAGAGGCGATACGGGTAATAGAGGAACTGACTCTTGAAGCCTGCGATCCAGCATTCAACGCTTCCTTCACCCATGCTCAAGTGCTCTGGACTGGCGATGTCAGTAAGGCGGCGGGCCAGCAACTCGGGCCTGAAGGAACGCCTTGAGAAGAAGTCCAAATCGTTCGACTGGCGATGGCCCAAGTGGAGAGCCAGTCCACTCCCCCCAGCAAGATAAAAGGAGCCGAGAGCGGGAAGGCCGGAAAGCGATGCCCATAACCTCAGAGCTCGACCCCGGAGGACGAACGGGAACGCTAGCCGACGCGCACGTTCGTGAGCAGTATTTTCTGCCATAGGTGGGCCGTCTGCCGATTGAGCTTACGGTTTTCCTTTGTTACGCGCACAATGCGCGCCTCGCCATAGGTCCAGCGCAGCCAGTTCCAGTCCTCGAGTTCACCCTTTTCGAGAACACGGGTGATGATGTAATCCGTGTGGCGCTCCAGGTCGAGCTTGTGCATATCCGTATCCCAGAATAGCCGCTGCATCGCCGGGGGGAGCCTGCGCGGTGGGGTTGCCCATCTGTACTCATAGCGGTTCTCATCTGGATCGAGGTAGATTCTAAGTGACGCACGGGCCTGTCGCCAGGGTGTTTTCAACTTTTCCGCCAGGGACCGCAAGGGTACCTTCGCCAATGCGCCTGCCACGAACAATCGGAATAGCCTTTCGGTAGGGAGGGGGATACGGCGAGCTCCAGTCTCCCACCGGGAGATAGTGA
>JBEKUI010000154.1:0-10969 GCA_049515175.1 Terriglobia bacterium | reverse complement strand
TGCCGCGGCCGGAGCGTCGAATCGCTTTGCCGCCACTGACCTGGTGACGCTGGGGAATACGGGTATCCAGACGACGCGCCTGGCGATGGGTACCGGCACGGTGGGTTACAACCACACCTCCAACCAGGGGAAGCTGGGCGTCCAGGGACTGGCGGACGTGCTCTGGGCCGGCTACGACCGCGGACTGCACTTCATTGACTGCGCCGACTCCTACGGCACTCACCCCCACGTCAAGGAATCCTTGAAGCGCATCCCCCGCGATAAGGTCACGATTCTTACCAAGTCCTGGGCGCGCGACGCCGACGGGATGCGCAAGGATATCGATCGCTTCCGAGCGGAGCTCAACGTCGATCAGATTGATATCCTCCTGATGCACTGCTTGCAGGAGGACGATTGGACGACCCGTTTCCGTGGCGCGATGGACGTCCTTTCCGAAGCCAAGGAGAAGAAGATTATTCGTGCCCACGGTTGCTCCTGCCACACCATCGCTGCGCTGCGCGCCGCCGCCAAATCCCCGTGGGTGGAAGTGGATTTGGCCCGGCTCAACCCCATTGGCGCCCACATGGACGCCGACCCCGATACGGTCTTGTCGGTCCTTCAGGAAATGCGTGCCGCCGGGAAGGGAATTGTCGGCATGAAAATCCTCGGCCAGGGCGACATGCGCAACCGCCAGGACGAGGCCCTCAAGTACGCCCTCGGCAGCAAGGTGCTTGACGCCTTCACCATTGGCGCCGAAAGCCGGGACGAACAGGCCGACCTGGTCCGCCGAATCGCTGCTGTCACGGTGTGATTGTCCCTGGCCTGCGAAGGCTTGTCGAGAATCACCTGCCACTGCCGCAGGAGCGTCGAAACTTTCCCCGGAAGCCTGCTCTTGGACTCAACAGCGCTCAGTCCGATACACTAAAACGTAACGGTTACACCGGAATGTAGAGAAATCCTTGCGCCGCTGACGAGTGTCTCTGGCCCGATGTAAAGGTAACGACCTGAGATTACACCAACTTGGGGGAAGCAAGGCGTCTGGACCCAGGCGTGCTCATGGCAGGGTGGACGCCGGCAGCGAACCATGCGGGCTGGCGGCGCATCCAACGGGGTGAAGGCGCGAGGCTGCCAAGATGAACCTGATAGGCGACCAAATCTCCTACCTGATTGTGCTCTACCTTATGGTCGGGGTAGTATTCTTGACCTCCGCGGCGGTCTTCCTCACCGAACAGAGCGCCAAGCTCCTGGCAGCTACGGCACGCAAGTTCGTTGCGCGTGTCTCCCATCACTCCCTTCGGCGACCAATGACGGAAGCCGATCGCTCCTTCGTTAAGCCACGAAACTGAATTCCAGCCCTCGAGACCACTTCACACCAGCCTGGACACTGGAACGGAAGGGAACTGTACTGAGGCGGCTTCGGAGATTCTGAGGGTGATTTTCGCCTGTCTGCAACGTCTGATAAGGTATCTTATGTTAACTAATGAGACTGTCGGGTGCCCCCTCTGAAGGCAAGCCCCTTAGAACCCACCCCCTTGGCTTCTTGGCTTCCCGATGTATCATCTTGGCAGGCCCAGCGGTCGAAATAGAAGAAGTAGGCAAATGCACATCTTTGGGCCCGTTGTAGGGCCGGCATGAGAAGACGCACGAAGCTGCTCTCCGGGATTCTGGCGCTCGTGGCGGTTTTGGCGGCGAGCTACCTTAAACGCGAGACTCCTCCGCGCGCGCCAGACGCCAAGGGAGTGTCGGTAAGCCGCGCGTGCGTTCGGGTCATTGATGGGGATACGATCCAGCTCGATGGGGGCGAACGGGTACGGCTGATCGGCGTGGATACACCCGAGACGGTCGATCCCCGCCGCCCGGTCCAGTATTTTGGCAAAGAGGCGTCCGCCTTCACGCGGCGGCTCGCCGAAGGCCGCACGGTGCGCCTCGAATTTGGCGACGAGACCTTCGATCGCTATCATCGAACCCTGGCGTACGTCTATCTCCCCGACGGGACTTTCCTGAACGCCGAAATCATTCGCCAGGGGTACGGTTTCGCCTATACGCGATTTCCCTTCCGTTACCAGGAAGAATTTGTCCGCCTGGAGCGCCAGGCGCGCGAGGAGCGCCGCGGCCTCTGGGCGCCGCACTGAGGGTGCCTGCGAGGAGCCCCAGCCTTGAGGCCATTCGGCATCTGGCCGAAGCCCGGCGCTACGACGAACCGTCGTCGGGCAGGCTGCAGCCGTCCCCACAAGATTCACCCCGCCAGGTTTCAAGCCCTTCGCGAACCATGAACCCAGCGATGGCCAGTCCCGCAACGGGGTCGGCCCACCACCAGCCAAAAAGTCCGTTCGCCCCCAAGCCCAACAGCAACGTCCCCGAAAGGTAAGCGCAAAGCAGGGTTTCCATGGCGTCGGCGGCCAGCGCCCTGCTCTTGAGCTGCACCGCCAAGCGCCGCTTGGCAATCCCTAGAAACGGCATAACGAGGAGTGAGACAACCGCCAGAATCAGGCCCGGCAGGCTGAATTGCGGGGTGCGGCGCAGCCAAAGGTCGCTGGCCGCCTCAAAGCCGACGTAGCCAGCAAGCCCAAAGAAGGTTATTGCTACCACCTTGACGGCGCGCGATTCGGCGTGCGCCTCTTCACTGCGGCGTTGACGAAACCGCCAAAGCAGGGTCGCGCCTGACGCCGTTTCGATGATGCTGTCGAGGCCGAAGCCGACCAGGGCGATGCTGGAAGCGGCGCCACCCGCCACCAGCGCCACTGCCGCCTCGAGGATGCTCCATCCCACCGTAAAGTACTCGAGGCGAATGGCACGCTGCCGCAAAGCCTCGGTCTGCGGGGCGGGTGAGTTGAAGGGGACTGGCGTCGTGCCGCTCACTTCTTGGTGGCAGCCTTCTTCCCTTCCCATGTTCCCTTTTCGCCCGAGTCCACGGACCATGTCCCGCTTAATTCGCCTTTGGCAAGCTTGGCCATCAACACATAGTTGCCCACCTGCGTGTCAATGTGGATTTCCAGGTTCTTCTTCTGGAAGGTGGCGGAAGTAATCTCCGTGCCGCCTATCGGCGACGAAACCGATCCGGTCACCGATTCTTTGCTCTGCTCGAGGTAGAGCGTGAACGGCATGTCGCCCTGCGAGCCCCCGTGTGAGGTGCATTCCCAGGTGCCGGTAATGGGGCCGGGCTTCGGCTTTTTCTCCTTGCCTAGGGCGGCTCCGGCCAGACATAGCACTGCCAAGCAAACTACCAGGGTTACCACAATCTTCTTCATCGTCATCTCCTTATCATGGGTCCGGACTTTGCGCGAGTACTTCCCTACCTCGGGCCGCGTGAGATTCTACAACCGATGAGCATCGGTTACAACGGACTCTTGTGGAGGACTCTACGATAGGGACAATTGGGTCTTCAACCGCGCTGCGGCGATCAAAACCAGAAGTGCCAGACGGTATCCACCAGCGTGTGTGTCAGGGCGGGAGAGGAGAGCCGCTGGCGGGTGCGGTAGGCGTTGCCGTAGAAAATTCCCGCAAGCGTCGCCATGATGGCGTATCGCCAGTTGGGCACAGGCGCATGATGCATATGGGAGGCCCCGAAGATGACCGACGCGATGAGCAGCCCGTAAAGCGCGCGCCGTTTCGAGCTGAGGCTGCGCACCAGAAAGTTTTGCAGGACGCCGCGGAACAAAAACTCCTCCGGGATGGCGATGGTGATGTAGATCCCTACAAACTGGAAGATGAATTCGCCCAACGACACGGGCTGCGCGTGGAATCGAATGAAGTGCAGCGCGTACCCCAGGGGAATGCAGGGCACCATGAAAGCGAGAAAATTCGCAGCGCCGTCGATGAGGTCGCCCTTGCGAAACGTCAGGCGATAGCCCACCCCGTCCAGGTTCCGAATCACCATGAAGGCGTAGGCGCCGACACACACGCAAAAGAGCGGCCGGAACAGGTACAGGTCTTCGGGCCAGATCCAGATGCCCTCCAGCCAATTGGCCATGACGGGCACCGCCAGGGCGAGCATGGCGGCAAAGTCGCGCCAGCCCGCGCGATGCGCGTGCTGCATCCGGTCCGGAAGCAAGAGCAGATTGGGCGCCGCGATGTAGGCCGCCAGCTTAAGCAACGCCCAGAACGAAAAGGTGCCTGTGCCGAAGGCCAGGATGAAGTAGGGCACGAGCAGCGTCCCGGGTAGTGCCACCGCCAGCCAGGGCGACTGCATCGCCAGCGGGCGCAGCAGTTTGACGAAACCCGGTATCGCCAAGCTGACGAATGCTGCCAGCGTCAAAACAAAGCAGGTGAGGAACGCGGTGAGCTTGAAGGGGTCGAGGCGGGTGCGCGACAGAATCAACGCATCGCCCAGCACCACCAGCGCCGCGAGCGCGATCACAAGGACAAAAACCTTCCGCATACCTTCCCTGCTTCAGTGGCTGGGCGCGGCCGCGGGCCGCACCAGGTCCGGCGCGGCGAGGTCCAGGTCCTGGCTGCGGATAACCCGGTAGGCGCCGAATTTCCTGAGCTGGCCCTCGAACCGGCGCGCATCGCCCACCAGGACGATAACACAATGCTCCGGGTCTAGGTAGCGGCGGGAGGCGGCATAGACTTCGTCCGCGTCCAGCTGGCTGAGATTGTCCTGGAATCGGCTCCAGTAGTCGAGGGGCAGATTGTGGACCATCAGTTCCAGGGTCTGTTCGGCGACGTCGGCGGAGGTCTCGAATTCGAGTGCCATGTGCCCCGTCAGGTAGCTTTGCGCGGTGTGCAATTCTGCTGCGCTGATGCGATGGCCTCGGAGATCTTCCATCTCCCCGATCACCGAGCGCAGACTGCGAACCGTCTCCTCGGTGCGGGTGGAGGTCTTGGCGACCCAGTTCCCTGCCGTCTGCTGACAGACGAGATCGCTGGAAGCGCCGTAGGCGATTCCCAGGCGGCTGCGCAAGGTCCTGAAGAGCCGGTTGGCCGCTGGGCCGCCCAGCACTTGGTTGGCGACGGTGAGCGCCAAGTAATCACCGCTGTCGCGAGGGATGGCGAGGTTCCCGACACGGATTTCAGTCTGCACGGCGTCGGGCTTATCCACGACGACGATGGTCCGCTGGGATGGCGTCTCGGGGAGCGGAGACGCGCGCGGAGCGGGCATGGGCGTACCCTCCCAGTCGCCAAAATACGTTGCGGCCTGCGCCAAGGCCTGTTCGGCCGTGATGTCGCCTACCGCGGCAAGGATGCAATTGGCCGGCTGGTAGTGGCGGGCGTGGAAAGCCGCCAGGTCGGGGCGCGCAATTCGGCGCACCGATTCCTCGGTGCCGTCGAGCGTGTGGCCGTAGGGTGTTCCGGAAAAGACGAGTCTTTGAAAGAGTGAGTCGGCGGTGAACGCCGGGTCGTCGCGCAGGACTTCGAGCGCGGAGAGCGTCTGCTGGCGCTTGCGCTCAATCTCCTCCGCTGGGAACGTCGGGCGGCGCACCACGTCGGCAAGGAGACTAAACGCCAAGACCGTTCGATCGGAGAGCACGGTCAATTCCACGGATGAATCGTCCCACCCGGCCCGCGTCTCGAGGTTCCCCCCCATGGCATCGACGGTCTCAGCGATTTGTCGCGCGCTGCGTTGCGGCGTCCCCTCAGAAAGCAAGTCGGCGGTGAGCTGTGCCGTGCCAGCGAGCGATGGGGGGTCCGCCTCCGCGCCGGCTTTGACGACCAGTCGGAGCGTCAGCAGGGGCAACGAACGCCGCTCGATGACTGCGACCTTCAAGCCGTTGGGTAACTCTCGAACCTGCGCTGATGGCAAGACGATGGGACGTGGCGGTGGAACCTCCGGGGGAAAATCCCGCGCCGCGGCGGGGAAGGCAGCCAGGGCGAGGATTACAGTCAGGCCCCATAGGGCGGCCCAGCGATGCGGGGAGGAGTGAGAGGAAATCGGCCCCCGCACGGCACCCGAAGAAAGTCTGGTGCCAACTCCTGAGGCGAGAATGTTCCTGTTCGTCATTTGACTTTTTTCTTGCCCTTACTTTGCCAGCCCGCCCGTTGCGGGATAGACCTCGACCACTGTGGCGTTCTCCGGCGTGAAGTACTGCCGCGCCACACGCTGGATATCTTCCGGAGTCACATTGAGGAAGCGGTTTAGCTCCGCATCCAATAGATTCGGGTCTCTAAGCACCACTGCTGCGTAACCCAGCTCTTCGCCAAGCGATTGGACGCTCTGGCGGCTGATGACGAAGTCGCGAAGGATCTGATTCTTGGCCTTGGCCAGCTCCGCCGCTGAAACGGGTTCGGTCTTCAGGCGCTCGAGCTCCACGTTCATCTCCGCCTCCGCCTGGGCGGGCGTAAATCCGGCGTTCAGTACTGCAAAGACAAAAAACAGGTTGGGATCCTCGGTGAAATTGCCGGCGCTCTGCGCTTGCAGGGCCATTTGCTTGTCGTACACGAGGCGGCGATAAATGCGTGAGCTATCGCCTTCGGAGAGGATGCGCGAGGCAAGCCGCAGCGGGTAGGCGTCGGGTGTGCCATCGGCGGGCATGTGGTATCCCGCCACGAATGCCGGCAGGGCGACGTTGCGGGTGATGCGCAGAGTCCGTCGCGATTTCTGGGACGGCTCGGGCGGGATACGCCGCTCGACAGGCTGCCCACTCCCGGGCACCCGGCCAAAGTATTCCTTCACGAGAGATAGGACTTCCCTGCTCTCGAAGTCCCCCACAACGACCAGGGTGGCGTTGGCAGGCACGTAGTAGGTGTCGTAAAACGCGCGTACATCCTCGACGTTTGCGCGGTCGAGATCCTCCATGCTGCCGATGGGCGTGTGGGCATAGGGGTGCGTGGTGTAGGCGGCGCGGTAGAGCGTCTCGATGACCGTCCCGTAGGGCTGGTTGTCGAAGCGCATGCGGCGCTCTTCCTTCACCACTTCGCGCTCGGTCTTGAACACCTTCTCAGTGATGTCCAGGTAACGCATTCGGTCGGCTTCCAGCCACAAGGCCACAGGCAGCACGGCGCTGGGAATCGTATCCCAGAACACGGTGGCGTCCTCGGTCGTGTAGGCATTGTCCAGGCCGCCGGCTCGGACGATGTAATCGGAAAACTGCTCGGGACCGATATTGCTCGTGCCCTGGAACATGAGGTGCTCGAACAGGTGAGCGAAGCCCGTCCGGCCGGGCACCTCATCCTTGGAGCCCACGTGATACCAGACCTGGACGCTCACCACCGGCATTTCGTGCTTCTCGACGAGCAGGACGCGCAAGCCGTTGGACAACGTTTGACTCTCCACTGGCGAAGGTGGCAGGGTGGCAGCGCGCGCTCCCGCAAGCGCCAGACCCAACAACGTCCCGAAGAGCAGTGGCAGACGGAGGGCGGAAGATGTGCCGCGGTGGAGGTTTTTCCTCAACTTGAATTCCTGCAGCCCGAGTGGCCGGAGTCTTGAATTCTAGCATGGTCGAGCGGTCGCCAACCCGGGCAAGGGATGAGGAGTTGCTGGGAACTGAAGGGTGGGCGGCTGGCTGCGTCACTCGAAGAATTTCTGAGCAATGGGGTAACGGCGGCCCATGCCGAAGGCCTTGGCAGTAACTTTGAGCGCCGGCGGCGCCTGCTGACGCTTGTACTCCGCCTGGTGAACTTTGCGGAGGGTGTCGCGCACGAGCGAGGCGTCCAATCGATGCTTGGCAATAATTTCCTGCGCCGAAAGGTTCTCTTCGATCGAGGCCCGTAGGATCAGATCGAGCGTCTCATAGGGCGGTAGCGTGTCCTGATCGGTCTGGTTGGGACGCAGTTCCGCCGAAGGAGCTTTGTCGAGGCACGCCTTGGGGATCCGCTCGCCAGCCCGGTTCGCGTAGCGCGACAGCTCATAAACCATAGTCTTGGGCACGTCGGCGATGACGGCCAAGCCACCCGCCATGTCGCCGTAGAGCGTGCAGTATCCCACCGCCAGTTCCGACTTGTTTCCGGTGGTCAGCAGCAGCGCCCCGAATTTGTTGGAGAGCGCCATCAGGATGTTGCCGCGAATCCGCGCCTGAATGTTTTCCTCGGTGACGTCGCGCGGGTGGCCCTCGAAGGCGGAATCGAGCGTCGTGAGGTAGGTCTCGAAGATGGGCGTTATGGGGACCACGCGAAAATCGATGCCCAGCTTCCGCGCGAGCGTCGCGGCGTCCTGAATGCTCCCTGGCGAGGAATAGGGCCCGGGCATGCCGATGCCCGTCACGTTTTGGGGGCCGAGCGCGTCGGCGGCGAGCGTGGCGACGAGTGAAGAATCGATCCCGCCGCTCAGTCCCACCAGGACTTTCGTGAACCCGCACTTCGCCACGTAATCACGGGTTCCGAGCCGCAGCGCTTCATAGACCTCGGCGGTTTGGGAAGCGGGCACTTCCCGAACGTCACCTGCCCCGCTGGTCGTGTCGTAGATGATAAGATCCTCTTCAAAGGACTTGGCGCGCGCGCACAGCTTGCCGCTCGAATCAAAGGCCAGGCTCGTCCCGTCGAAGATGAGCTGGTCGTTGCCTCCCACGTGATTGACGTAAACCACCGGAATGTGATGCTTGCAGGCCAAGGCTTTCAGCATTTCGTGGCGCAATTGGGTCTTCCCCGCACAAAAAGGCGAGGAGGCAATGTTGATGAGCACTTCAGCGCCGACGCGCACCGATTCCTCGACCGGATCGCGCGCGTAGAGCCGCTTGCTCCAGAAATGCTTGTCGTTCCACGCGTCTTCGCAGATGGTAATTCCGAGCAGCACACTCTGCTGCTGAAAGACCAATGGCCCCGCACCTGGCTCAAAGTAGCGCGATTCGTCGAAGACATCGTAAAAAGGCAGCAGGGTTTTCGTGTAGTCAGCCAGGATCTTGCCGCCGCTGAGCAGGGCAGCCGCGTCCGCCGCCGCCTTGCCGGTCTGCGAGTGCGAGCGCCGCACATAGCCGACCAGGATAGGAATATCCGGCAGCAGGGCCGCCAGGCGAAGCAACTCGGCCTCGGAGCGGCGGAGGAATTCCGGCCGCTCGACCAGATCCCGGGGAGGATAGCCACAGAGCGCAAGTTCGGGAAAAACCACAATTTGCGCCCCGCGCTCCATGGCGTGGCCAGCGAATTCCGCAATCTTGCGAACGTTTCCCTCGAAGTCGCCGACGGTAGAGTTGATCTGGGCCAGGGCAATCTTCATGAGCCCTCATTATATCTGCTATTGCGGAGCCAAGGGGCGAGTGTCGATCGAGAGGAAGGAATAACTCGGGGGAAGTCGGGTCGGTCGACGACGCTTAAGAACAAACCCCGGTCGTCCGCTGTAAAGCGAGACGCCGGGGTGTTTTCCAAATATTCAGTCGGTTTAGGCGCTGAACGAGCTGCCGCAGCCGCAGGTCGTCTTGACGTTCGGGTTCTCAAACTTGAATCCCGAGCCTTCCAGCGACTCGATGTAATCGATCTTCGTTCCGTCCATGTACATCAAGGACGCCTGATCGACGAAGATTTTCAGTCCGTCAAATTCGAAGACCTTGTCGATCCCGTTGCTCTCACTCTCGAAATTCATCTGGTAGGAGAAGCCAGAGCATCCGCCGCCGACCACCGCGACGCGTAGCCCTTGCGGTCTTGGTTCCTGCCGGGTCAGGATTTCTTTGACTTTCTCCACGGCTTTGGTTGTCAGCTCAAGTGCCATGCCACACTCCTGTAAGAAAACTTGAATGTCAGGTCCACCCCACCTGCCTCATCTCAAATTACCAGATATTGGACCGCAAATCAAGCCGCGCGAACTGGAGGTAGTGGTGCAGTTTGATTTTGTCGGTCCGTAAGAGTACGATTCCTTCCAAATGATCGTATTCACAATCTTCGTTCTCGCCGGGATTATCCTGTTCATAACCAAACATCCTTGGTGGGGTGCGCTTTGCTTCCTGATTGCGATTATTGATTTGTTTTCTTTAGCACTGTGAGGCCGATTTTCGGTAGTGTCTCAGTTTGAAAAATGAATGGCAACAAACGTGCACTTAGCGCTTTTTGTGGGATTGGACACGGCGAGATATGAAATAGATCAGCAGCAGGGGCCAAATTAGTATTGGGCCGTAATGACCGATTGCTTCACAGACAGAGACCAGTTTGTCTTCCATGTCTTTTGCTCCCGCTGCCAATATGAATCAGGCCGGATGGTAATTTCGCAATTACACACTAACAGCTTGACAGGTGTGCTATAAAAAGAAAAAGCCCCGATGCTAGTCGGGGCTTGTCGAAACTCTTTGGGCACAATCCAAGAGTAGCACAGGAGTGTGCCCCATGCAATCTAGTTTGGCATCGAAGCTTTCAATTTCCCAATTACATCGGAAATGCCTTTCAGGATATCGTCGTGTTGGCGAGCTATTGGACCTTGCTCTTCGTCCCAGTAGTGCTTCGCGTAAATCTCAGCAGCGTTCTGGTTCAATTCCTTCACGGTCTCAAAAATTGAAAGTACGGCCAAGTCAAGGCGTCTGATTGCCTTCTCTTGCTCATACAGCGTCTCGTATATCTGAATAACGAATTGCTTTCTTTCACTAGCAAGGTCCATTAGATTGCACCTCCGCACCTAGATTATAAGCCAACCACGGAAAGCATTTCTTCGATTGTCCACACATGATCCGTGAGCCTAGCTTCCATCGCAGGTGTAACCCGCAAAGTCTTATGAATCCGGCAGAAGTTGTAGTGCATGTAATGAATCGCCACGGCATAGGCGTGATTCTCGACTTTCTTTGAGAATCCGTTTGTCAGCCTTGTAAATCGCCTCATACTCATCCGCATCGTTAGGTTCTGCCGCTCGACAAAACTGGTAGAAATGTGTCTCGGATTGGGACTCCCCATAACCCTCTGTCGCTGACACGAGGTGCATACGGCAGGACTGTAGCGTGTTTCCTCTTGCGTTGACTCATAGGTCTTTACGAGCATGGCGTAATCAATCTCGCTGCCGAATGCACCCTCAACGGCCTCTAAAGAGTATTACATAATATAGTGACAGCTAGAACAGTTCGGCCTGTTTCCAGAACGCCGTCACCAAGGTGGGCCGGCGACGCATACGCCGCAATGCCGAGCGGGCGGCGGCACTCAGCTC
>JBEKUI010000153.1:0-11020 GCA_049515175.1 Terriglobia bacterium | reverse complement strand
CACGAAATTCTTCGTGCTGGTGACGCTGGTTTTCGGCGCGGTGAGCGGCGTGGGCATCTGGTGGACGATCAGCCTGGTGAATCCCGAGGCCACCGCCACGCTGATTCATGTCTTTGTGTGGGGATGGGCGATCGAATGGGTTTTCTTCATTACCGAGATCGCCGCTGCCTTTGTGTACTACTACGGCTGGGAGCGGCTCGACCGCAAGACGCATCTCACCGTCGGCTGGATCTACGCCGTCTCGGCCTGGATGAGCCTGTTCATCATCAACGGCATCCTGGCCTTCATGTTGACGCCCGGCAGTTGGCTCGAGTCGCCAAGCTTCGGGCGGGCCTTCTTCAATCCCAGCATGCTGCCTTCCTGCCTGCTTCGGACGGCGGTGGCGGTGGCGCTGGCGGGCGTCTATGCGCTGCTTACGGCCGCGGCGGTGCGCGACGTCGGCCTGCGCGTCGAGGTGACGCAATACGCCGCCAAGTGGGTGCTCGCTGGGACGCTGGTTTTGCCGCTGGCCGGCCTCTGGTACATCTCCACGCTGCCGTCCCTGGCGCGCGAGATCTCGATGGGCGCCGCGCCCGCCGTCACTATCTTCGCTGGACTCTCCATCTTCTTTTCGGCACTGGTCGTGATCTTCACCTACTTCGGGCCTTACCAGCATCCGCGCTTTTTCAACCTCACCTTCGCCTTCGTGATCGCCGTTCTGGCGCTCTCTTCGACCGGCGTCACCGAGTGGGTGCGCGAAGCGGTGCGCAAGCCCTACATCATTTACAACTACATGTACGCCAACACGCTGCGCCTGGAGGACGTCACGCGCGTCCGCCAGCAGGGAATACTGAGGTCGGCGCGCTTTGTCCGCCATCATGAGGTTGATCCGCAGGATATGGCCGGGAGCGGGAAAGAAGTGTTTCAGGTGCAGTGCGCAAGCTGCCACACCGTGGACGGCTACAACAGCATTCGCTTCGCCGTGAAAGGCTGGAGCCGTGACATGATCGAGTATCAGCTCATCCACCTGAACGAGCTGAAGGGCTTCATGCCGCCCTTCGTGGGGACGGAGGCCGAACGCCACGCCCTCGGCGCATGGCTCGCCGGCCTGAATCCCCAGCCGCTGATCCACGAGCCTGCCAGTCCTGGCGTCCAGGCCGGGAATCCCGAAAGCTCTGTCCCAGGAGCTGCCAAGCCATGAACCCTGTTATCCCCGCTCCCGTTCCCATCCCGCTGCCCGCGCCGCCGTGGCTGATCCAGTTGCTGCAGGTGTTCACCTTCATTTTCCACCTCGTTTTTATGAACCTGCTCGTGGGTGGCACGATCATCTTGGCGGTTTCGAGCTATCGGGGCCGTTCCGACGCCCGCCATCGCGACCTGGCTCGCCGCGCCGTGCGAGCCCTGCCGCCCGTCGTTGCGTTTACGATCACGCTGGGCGTCGCGCCCTTGCTCTTTTTGCAGCTTCTCTACGGGCAGCTTTTCTACACTTCTTCGGTGTTGATGGCCTGGTCGTGGCTGGCCGTCATTCTCCTCCTCATGCTCGCCTACTACGGCATCTACTGGTTCAATCTGCAGCAGGAAGAGCTGGGGCCGCGTTCGTTCTGGGTGATGCTCGTCGCGGCGTTGCTCCTCCTGCACGTCATGAAGACTTTCACGCAGAACATGACCTTCCTCGAGCGGCCACAGGAGTTTTACCTGCGCTTTTTGGCGGCGCCCGTGGGGAATTACCTGGGGCCCCACGACCCCTTCGTCTTTGCGCGGCTGTCGCATTTCTTCTTTGCGGCGCTCTCGATCGCCGGCCTGGGGCTGGCCGTCTTGGCCTACACTTGGCGGGCCGAATCGCCCGATTTCGCCGCATGGGCTCGGCGATATGGACTCAAATGGTTCCAGGCGGCCACGGGGATTCAGGTCCTTTCCGGTTTGTGGTTCCTCTTCAGCCAACCGGAACCTATCCGGCTCGCCTTCTTGGGGCGCGACCGCTTGAGCACCGGCCTGCTCGTCGTCGCCGTGGCGCTCGCCGTGCTGGCGCTGCTCGCGGCGCGCAAGAGCCTGGCGGCTGCGACGGTCGCCATCGCCGGCACGATCGCTCTGATGGCAGTTATCCGCCACCTCGTGCGCCTCGAACACTTGCGGCCCTACTTCGACGCGCACGCGCTGCCCATCCAGGGCCAGTGGACGGTGTTCGGCATCTTTGCCGTGTTGCTGGTTGCCGGTCTTGCAACCGTCGGCTGGATGCTTTACCAATTCTTCCGCCCAGCCGCATCCAGCGCTGCAACTGGTTGATTAAAAAATCATTTATCCTCCGCTCGTCTCCGCTTCGACTGTCGGGAAAAAGAGGATCTTGCTTTTTGTCAGATATCCATCCGATAATAGTAGTATTGAGGGAGGATGCTTATGCCTCTAGTTGCCGAACAGCGTAGGAAGAAGATCAGCGCCACACTTTCTCCCGACCTGATTCAGCGCGTCACCGATTATCAACGGGAAGCTGGCCTCTCCTCGTTTTCTGCCGCACTGGAAGAGCTCCTCTGGCGCCAGATAATGGAGGAGAAGGCGCGCGACTACTACCTGAGTATGTCCGCCGTGGAGCGGGAAGAGCAGGGGGCCTGGACGCAGTTTGCCACGGAGCAATTCTTCAAGGTGAATCGGGAGGAATAGGCCCATGGTGGAGCGCGGCGCGATCTATTTTATTGAATCTCCGGGCGACCCGCACCAGTGCCCAGTTCCCGTAATCGTGGTATCCACGGAGGCGCGTAACCGTTATGGGCGTGACATCCTGGCGATTCCGCTGTCCGCTTCCCCCAAACGTTATGAGACACATCTGGAACTGGACCCCGGTGAGAGCGGACTGCCCCACAAATCCACGGCCAAGTGCGAGAATATCAGCGTGGTGAGCAGCACGGTCTTCGAGGGGAAGATTCCAATTTCGCCGCGACGCCTCACCGAGGCCCGCATTCGCCAGATGGCCGATCTCGTGTCCCTGGCGATGGGCGTCAAGCGGTAAGCAACGTTCTCTGAACCAAGCCCCCGGCTTTTCTGGAGGAAAACATGAATCGATGGTCAGGAGTTCTGTGGGCGGTCGTTTGGGCAGGGCAATTTGCGGTTCCCGCCGCCGGCCAGCAGTTGCCCTCGCGCTGGATGGACGATTTGAATTGGATGGAGTTTCGCGAGATTGTGCCCGCAAAGGTGAAGACCGTATTGCTGACGACGGGAACGCTCGAGCCCCACGGCGTGGCCAACAACGGGGCGGACAATCTTGCGCCGGTAAAGATTGCGGAGGCGATTGCGCCGGAAGTGAACGCGCTCATCGCGCCGCATATTCCTTACGGGGTAACGGGCTCGATGGGGCCTTACCCGGGCGCGACGCACATTCCAGCGGAGGTTTACGCTCCTTACGTGCGCGCGGTGATTCTGGGGCTGGTGCGCAACGGGTTCAAGAACATCGTCATCATCAACGGCCACGGCGGCCCACAGACGGAGGTGCTCAACAAGGTCGCGCAGGATGTGGCGTTGGAGCATCGGGTCAACACGCTGGTGGTGAACTGGTGGTCAACTTGCTCCGACGTGACGCAGGAAGTTTTTGGCAACGCGGGTGGGCACGCCGGCGAGAACGAGACGGCGTTCATCCAGGCCATCAACCCCAAACTGGTAAAGAAGGAGCGCTACTCCGAAGCCCTGGCCGAGCCCAACCCTGCGCCGGGTACGTGGTCGGCCGTGCCCTCGCCATACACAATCGGCCTCTACAAGAAGGGCGAAGGCGTGCCGCGCGATTTCGACCAGAAGAAGGCCGACGAGTATTTTCGCCGCGTCAACGCCTGCGTGGGCGCGCTGGTGAAGGACACGCTGCGACGCTGGAGCGAAGCGGGCCTGAATTGAGTCGGGCCACGAACCGATTGTGTTTTACAAAACCGCGCGCCTGGCTTATATTCGGCGGTGGAGGGAAGTCCGAAGCGTCGCCGGCAGTCGCGCCCGGCAAGGTGGATATCGCTGGGAGGTGCAATGCGTAAGCTTTTCGTTGTGTTGTTCATGCTCGTCTTGGCGGTGGGCTGGAGCTCCGGGCTCATGGCGCAGGACTTTAAGCTGGAAACGAAGCAGGTGAAGAACCGCCAGAAGGAAGAGAAGAAGGCGCTCAAGCTCAAGCGCAAGTTCTCCAAGCAGACGATGGGCGGCCGGGATCTCCCGAAATCGGTGCGCGCCCAGATGAAGCACCAACAGCAGCGCGAGGCGCGGGAACTTCGTGAGAAACAGAAGAACGAACGCCAGGATTTGAAAGACCGCCAGCGGATGCTGAAGGAGATGCAGTCCCGCCAGTAAGCCCTATGGCGGGCGCGACCGGGCTTCCCCGCGACGGGGGTGGAGGTGCTGGCCGCTCCCCGGGTCGAGATGGAGGAGCGGGCGCTCCCGGGAGCCTCTTGATTCCTCCCAAGGTGCTCGCGAGGGGTGAAGGCGGGTCATGAGAGTCATTAAGCTGGTTCTGGCAGTGACGGTCCTACTCAGCGTGGCGGGACACCCCCAGTCGCAGCCCTCCTCAAAGGAAGAAGAACCCCCGGCGCAGGATAAGCCAGCCCCCACGCAACGGCCGACGCTGGGCCCGGCGCCCGCACCTTCCCTTTACGGTCCCAAGACCTCCAGTACTACGGACGCGAACAAGCTCGTGCATGTCCGCAAGATTTACATCGAACGGATGGACAACGCGCTGGACGAGAAACTGACCGAGCGGCTGGCGAACTCCCGGATCTTCCAGTTGGTGGGCGACCGCAAGGAAGCCGATGCTGTCATGCGTGGCACCTGTTTTGATTCCCGCCGGCTTAAGTTCCTCCGCGCCGAGGTGTATCTGAATGATCGGGGCGGAGCTCCCATCTGGCAGGATAGTCTCCGTCGGCCGTTCAATCCGCCGGCTCTGGCGACGGCCGTCTCCGACACAGCGAACCTGATCGCTTCCCACCTCAGCGAGAGCGTGGCTGAGGCAGGCCGCCACTGAGCCCTCCGTCAGCGATGCGGCGCGAATTCACGTATCCTCCCTTGTTTTTCCCAAACTCCCACAGGTAAACTGCCCATTCATCCCATGCGCGATTACCGCCCCGACTTCTTCGACTTCTCCCCCACCGTGTACCTGAATTGCGCCTACCAGGGGCCGTTTCCCCGTGCCACAGCAGCGCGCATCGAGCAGGCTGTGCAATTGAAATGTCATCCTGACCGCCTCCACCCGCAGGAATACTTTGACCTCCCCGATCGTGTTCGGGCTCGATTCGCGAGGCTCGTCGGCGCCGACCCGCAGGAGATCGCCATTACCAACAGCGCCACGCAGGGCATCGGTATTGTGGCCACGGGGCTGGACCTCAAGGCTGGAGATGAGATTATCATCAGCAGCCGCAATTTCCCTGCAAATATCTTCACCTGGCTGCACCTGCGGCGGCGCGGCGTGAGAGTGCGTGTCATCCGCCCGACGGGTGACCACGTGACACCTGCCGAGGTCGAGGCCGAACTCAGCCCGCACACGCGCGTTGTGGCGCTCGATTGGGTCAGCTACACGAGTGGCGCGCGGTTGAATCTCGCGACGCTGGCGGACCTCGCGCACGGGCGGGGCGCCCTGCTGGTCGTGGACGGGACGCAGGGCGTGGGCGCCGTCCCGCTCGACTTGCGCGAAACGCCCGTGGACGCGCTCGCCGTTGCGGCCTACAAGTGGCTGCTTGGGCCCTACGGCACAGGTTTTCTTTACCTGCGCCCGGAAGTTCAGGAGCGTCTCGATCTCGCGGTCGTGAACTGGATGACCGTGGCAGGGAGCGATGATTTCGATGCGCTGCCCATCGAAGAATTCACGCTGCCGCGCGCCGCGCGAATCTTCGACGTCCCCGAGACGCCAAATTTCATCAACCTGAACGGCCTGGAAGCGTCACTGGAGTTCGTCGAGCAGGCGGGAGTTGCGGCAGTGTTCGGCCACTGCTCCAGGCTCCTGGACCGGCTCGCCGCGGGATTGCGCGACCGGGGTTTGCAGCTTTCCGATGCCGCGCAGCCCGAGCATCGCTCGACCATCCTTGCGTTCAAAGCGGAATCTCTCGCGGCCACCGGGACCATGCATCGTGCCCTTGCCGCGGAGCATGTGGCGGTGAGCCTGCGCCACGGCTTCATCCGGGTTTCGCCGCACCTCTACAATACGGAAGAGGATATCGAACGGCTGCTCTCCGTCGTCCGTCGCGCGTAGTCGGTGCTATCCTGTTGGCATAAGCAACAGTCAATAATCGAGAGTTGCGAACGAACCACGGACGTTCTTGAACCGATGCTTCTCACGAATCAGCGCGTTCTCGTTACCGGTGCAACGGGCTTTATCGGCGGGCACGTGGCGCGCCGCCTGGCGGAAGAGAAGCGCGCGATGGTGCGAGTCCTGGTACGTAATCCGAGCAAGGCTGCGGGACTGGCCGCGCTGGGAGTCGAGCTCGTCGAGGGGGACCTGGCGGACTTTGCCTCCGTGGAGCGCGCCGTCCGCGGCTGTTCGGTCGTGATCCACTCCGCCGCGCAGGTGGCGTCGGTTCCCGAGCGCGGGACGTTCGAGCAATCGAATGTGGCCGGGACGGAGAACCTTTTGCGCGCCGCGCTGGCGGCAGGGGTCGCGCGCTTCGTCCACCTGTCGAGCATCGCCGTCTTCGGCTTCCGCGTTTCCGGCGAGATCACGGACGCGAGCCTGCGCAGCCACTCCGGCGATCCCTACTCCGACACCAAGCTCGATTCCGAGGAGGTGGTCTGGCGCTTCATGCGCGAGAATCGCTTGCCTTGCGTCATCCTGCGACCCTCCGCTGTATACGGTCCCGGGTCGACCCACTGGAGTGTGATCCCGCTCAAGCGAATCAAGAAGGGGAAGATGTTTCTGGTCGCGGGCGGGCGCGGCACGCTCAATTACGTATACATCGACAACCTCGTCGATGCCCTCCTGCTCGCGGCAGAGGATGACCAAGCCCTCGGCCAGGCCTTCATTGTGAACGACGGCGTTTCCACGTGGCGTGAATTCTTCGGCGCCTACGCGCGCATGGCGGGCCGTGACGGCCTGCCTTCGCTGCCCCTCTGGGCGGCGAAACTCTGGGTCCACTATCGCAATGCTGTGGCCGCCCTGCGGGGCGAATCCACCCGCGTGCCGTCCAACGCCCTGGGGTTTCTGACCGGGAATGCGGTCTTCCGGCAAGCGCACCTCGAGACCAAACTCGGCCACCGCTCGCGCGTCAGCCTAGAAGAAGGGCTGCGCCTTACCGAAGCGTGGTTCCGCGAAACGGGGCTGCTCCCGAAGCGGTGATACGTGGGGAGCGGCCCGCTTATGAGAATCCGGCGCTACAAGCCCTCTGATCTCCCGACCCTCTACGAAATCGATCAGGCCTGCTTCCCACCGGGGATCTCCTATTCGAAAAGTGAAATCTCCCGCTTCATTTCGCACCGAGGTTCCCGCACCTGGGTGGCCGAAGACGGAGAGGAGACCGTTGGGTTCTTGATTGCAGGAAGAGCAGCGAAGGACGTGGGACACATTGTGACCATTGATGTGCTGGCGGGATGGCGACGCCGGGGCGTCGGGCGCGAACTGATGGATGCGGTGGAAGCGTGGGCCGTCGAGCAAGGCCTGCGGATGCTTTACCTTGAGACCGCCGAAGATAATCTCGCCGCGCAGCGCTTCTACCGGCGCCGGAACTACTCCAAGATCGACGAGATTAAGCGCTACTACAGCGATGGGAAAGCGGCGTGGGTTATGGCCAAGATGATTCGCAACGCATCGTGAATTGTGAATGGCGAAGGGTGACGACGGAGAACTGAGACTGCCGGCGCGGGTCCTCAACTGCTATAATCCCGCCTCGCATCGAATCCGCCGGGTGAGGGCCGCATGCCCGTCAAACTGACTTCTTCGGATCGCAAGATCATCGCAATCGCCGCGCTGGTGGCGGCGGCATCGCTCTTCATCGGGGCGAAGTATTTCTGGAAGGCCTTTCCGGAAGCGGCCATCGACTTTCGCGTCAACCGCGACGACTCTGCGCCGATTGCCCTGAAGTTTCTCGCTGACCGGGGAATCCCTGTGCAAGGCTACCGGCACGTCGCGGTGTTCGACTACGACGACTCCGCCAAAGTGTATCTGGAGCGCACGCAAGGTTTGGAGCGCATGACTGGGCTCACGCGCGGGCCGGTGCGCCTCTGGCGCTGGACGCATCGCTGGTTTGTACCGCAGCAGCAGGAGGAATTTCGCGTCGAGGTTACGCCCTCGGGAGAGGTCGTCGGTTTCGATCACGAAATCCCGGAAGCTGCACCGGGCGCCAACCTGGAGGCTGCGCCAGCGCGTGAAATCGCGGAGAAGTATCTCCGCGAGGTCATGAAGCGCGACCTCAATGATCTGGAGTTCGTCGAGGGGGCTTCGGACAAGCGCCCCCAGCGCACGGACCACGACTTCACGTGGAAGCAGAAGAGCGCGGATCTTGGGGAGGGAAGCTGGCGAATCGCGGTGGAAGTCGACGGCGACCAGGTCGCCGGTTACCGCGAGTTCGTCAAGATTCCCGAGCAGTGGTCGCGTGATTATCGGAAGCTTCGTTCCCGCAATGAATCCGCCCAGATGGTGGCTGAAGTCTTCTTCGTTCTGCTGACCATAGGAATGCTCGTGATCCTCGTCCTTCGCCTGCGCGACCGGGACGTGCCCGTCAAGCTCGCGCTCGTCCTGGGCCTGGTGGGTACTGTGCTCTATTTCCTGGGGCAGCTCAACAATTTCCCCATGGCGGAGTTCGGCTACTCGACCACGGATTCCTATTCGAGTTTCTTCGCGGACTATTTGCAGCGCGCGCTGCTCGCCGCCGCCGGCGTGGGCGCCTTCATCTTCTTTCTGACCGCCAGTTCCGAACCCGAGTACCGCGCCGGCTACCCGGCGCTGGCGTCTCTGCGCCGGGCCTTCCGCTGGCAAGGGCTGCGCTCCCGGTCGTTCTTCCTGGCCAACGTCGTGGGCATCACGCTGACCTTCTTCTTCTTTGCCTATCAGACGATTTTCTATCTCGCAGCCAACAAGCTGGGCGCGTGGTCGCCCGCCGACGTGAATTACTCCGACCTGCTCAGCACGAGGATTCCCTGGGTTTGGGTGCTGTTCATCGGGTTTCTCCCCGCCATTTCCGAGGAGTTTCAGTTTCGCGCGTTCGCGCTGCCTTTTCTCGGCCGGATCCTCCGCAGCAAGCCCGTGGCGCTGGTGCTTGCCGCCTTCATCTGGGGTTTTCTCCACTCTGCCTATCCGAACCAACCGTTCTTCATTCGCGGCGTCGAAGTGGGCATCGGCGGCGTGATCATCGGGCTCATGATGTTGCGCTTCGGGATCGTGGCCACGCTGATCTGGCACTATTCCGTGGACGCGCTTTACACGGCCTTCCTGCTCCTGCGCTCGCCCAATCATTACCTGATGATTTCGGGCGCCATCACGGCCGGGATCATGCTTGTCCCGCTCGTGCTCTCGCTGGTTGCCTACCTCCGAACCGGGACGTTTTCTGACGAGGCGGCGCTGACCAACGCCGCCGAAGGCATCTCGCGTGCGCCGAGCAGAGAGTCCGTTGCGGCTGCCGAGCCGCCGCTCGCTTACTCGCCACTCGCGCGGTCTCGCCTGATTCTTGGCGGTGTACTGATTGCGATCTGTGCCGCACTGACGCTCGTGCCCGTGCACCGTTTTGGTGAGAATACCAGAATCGCCGTGGCGCGAAAGGACGCCGAGCGTCTAGTGGGAGATTTCCTGCGCCAGCGGCAGATCGATCCGGCCGGCTACCGGAGCGTGGCGTGGCTGCAAGTGAACGTCGATTCCTCGGCGGTGAAATATATCCAGGAGCATCGCACCATCGACGAGACCGATCGGACCTACCGGCAGGCGACGCGCCCGTTGCTCTGGTGCGTGCGCTATTTCCGGCCGCTCGAAAAAGAGGAACACATGGTGTTCGTGGATACCGCCGAGCCCCGCGTGTTCTCCTATCGCCACGTGCTAGACGAAGACGCGCCGGGAGCATCGCTCACGCTCGACGAGGCGCGCGCGCGGGCGTCCGAGTTCCTCGCCCAGCAGGGCTATCGCGTGGAGGACTTCGAGCTGGAGGAGAAGAGCGATAAGAAGCGCAAAGGGCGTGTGGACTGGACCTTCGAATGGCAAATCAAACCCATAGGGCCGGGCCAGGCGCTCAATATTGGCGACGCGCACTTCCGTGTGCGTGTTGACCTGGCGGGCGATCAGGTGGTGGGCCTCACGCGCTACTTCAAGCTGCCGGAGGAATGGCAGCGGAGGGAGAGCGCCACAACACTCGCCAACGTCGCGCTGTACGCCTGCCTGATCTTGTTCGTTGTGGCGCTCACGGCCGGCGGGCTAGTCCTCTTCGTCCTTCAGGTGCGGCACGGCGCGATTCCATGGCGGTCAGCGGCGAAAGTGGTGGGCGTAATTCTGGCGGGGCTTGCCCTTGCGCAACTCAACCAGATTTCCCGCGTCTATCAGGGCTACAACACCTCGGTGTCGATGGGCACATTCTGGATCTCGGCTGGAGCGGGATTGGTAATTGTTCCCCTGACCGCTGCCCTGGCTGCCTGGGTGTTGCTGGCGCTGGCGATGAGCCTCTATCCGGACGCGGCGAGGCTGCTGCGGGGGTCGGCGCGCTGGGTTTGGCGGCGCGATGCCGCCCTGGCCATCGCCGTCAGTCTGGCCGCCGCGTTCGGCGTGGGCCGCCTGGCGTCCCTCCTTTACGGACAGTTCCATATTTACGCGCCGGTGCGATTCGATCTGGGCCAGGACTTGCTCGATTCCACCCTTCCGGGGGGAGGCTTCCTGATTCGCGGTCTCATCTACGGCCTGGTGATTCCTGCCGCGGCCGCGGTGGTGATTTACCTCGCCCAGGGCGTGTTGAAGCGCCGGGCCTGGTGGAAGTGGTTGGCAGGGCTCTTGCTCCTCGTCAGCGCTGGTCCTCCCAGTGCCCATTCGCTGCCGGAGTTCTTCGTGGGCTGGGCCGGCGGACTTCTCCTGTTCCTCGCCGCCGCCGGTGTTGTGGCTGGTTTCTGCCGCGGCAATGCCGCGGCTTAC
>JBEKUI010000152.1:0-11091 GCA_049515175.1 Terriglobia bacterium | reverse complement strand
TCATGGACGACGGCTGGTTCGGCGAGCGCAACGACGATCACGCTGGGCTGGGCGACTGGACCGTCAATCCCAAGAAATTTCCCCACGGCCTAAAGCCGCTCATCGAGTACGTCAACCGTCTCGGCATGGATTTCGGACTCTGGGTTGAGCCGGAAATGGTGAATCCAAACAGCGATCTCTACCGCCAGCATCCCGACTGGGCGATGAATTTCCCCGGCCGGCCGCGCAGCGAAGCGCGCAATCAACTGGTGCTGAACATGGCGCGCGACGACGTGAAGGAACACATCTTCAACGCGCTCGACAAACTGCTCGCCGAGAACAATATCAAGTTCATGAAGTGGGACATGAACCGCCACTTCTCCGAGCCCGGCTGGGCGGAGGTTCCGACGGAGGAGCAGAAAGAGATTTGGATCAAGTACGTCCGCAACGTGTACGAAATCATCGACCGGCTGCGGGCGAAGCATCCGGGCCTCGAAATCGAATCGTGCTCGGGCGGTGGTGGGCGGGTCGATCTCGGCATTCTGACCCGCGTTGAGCAGGTTTGGACTTCCGACAATACCGAAGCCTTCGACCGGCTGGGCATTCAAGAGGGCTTCAGCTACGCCTACACGCCCAAGGTCATGATGGACTGGGTCACAGACGTCCCCAATCTCAACGGACGCTCGACGCCGCTCAAATTCCGGTTTCTCGTGGCCCTGCAGGGGTCACTCGGCATCGGCTCCAACCTCAACCACTGGTCGCCCGCCGATTTCGAGCTCGCGACTCAGATGATTGGTTATTACAAGAAGATCCGGAAGACGGTTCAGGAGGGGAATCTCTATCGCCTGCTCTCGCCGCGCGAGGGGAGCGTGACCGCGAACCAGTACGTTTCCGCCGACGGAAAGCAGTCGGTGCTATTTGCGTTCGTGCACTCGCAGCAGTACCTGCGGCCGGCGCCGACCTTGCGTCTGCGGGGACTCGAGGAGTCCGCTGTCTATCACGTCACCACAATGGACGATAAGCTCATCGAGAAACAAGAAACCCTGAGCGGCTCGTTCCTGATGAGCCACGGAATAAACCTGAGGCTCACCGGCGACTTCGACAGCACCTCGGTGCTGCTCGACAGGGTGGATTAAGAGGTTTTGAAAAGCCCGCCCAGGCTCAGCACGATAACGGAGAGGACGATGATCGCCACCCCGAGCACCAGCAGGCGCCGGGTGGGCGGCGTTGCGCCACGCCATTCGCCGGCAAGAATTCCCAGAGTGTTGGAAGAGAGAATTTGGCCGGAGACGAACAGCGCAAAGCCCACGGAGGTTCCGTACCTGCCGATCAGCCCTGCGCCCAAGCCGTAAAAGACGATTCCGGAGAGCCATAGCAGCGCCATCACGACGCCCAGCCCGGCATCCCGAGGCCATCCTGGCGCGGCGAATAGCCGCCAGCTCTTTTCCCGCAACAGTAGATAGACGCAGTAAAGGAGATTGGAGAGGAAGCCCGCCGTCAGCACAAGGGGCCAGACCGCGTAGGACGCGGTCGCGGCGCGCGCGCCTTGCTCCAGGCTCTTGGTGATCACATCCCTGCCCAATGCGAATCCCAGGTTCCAACTGGGACCGACTACTCCGGTGAAGATGCAGATCGCCACCCCGGCGCGAAAACTCATGCCGCTTGCGCCCGCGGGGGAGGAATCGGTGGCGCGTTCCCGGTCGCGCGCACGCCCGGCCTGCGCGTAGAGGTACAGTCCAAGGAAAAGAATCGGGATGCTGACGAACAGCAGCAGCCCGCGCGGTCGCAGCAGGTCGGCGGGATCTACCAGCAGCAGGGGCACGAGTGAGCCGACAAGCGCGCCCAGCCCCGCCACGATCGAGAAGGCGAGCGCCATGCCCAGCGCCTTGAGGCCCAGCCCGAAAGTCGTCTGCGCGATACCCCAGAGAAATCCGAACATGATCGGGTAGAAGAGGGCGCGCGTCGGGACGCTCCGATACACACCGCCCAGGTCAGGGATGAAGCCCAGCGCCAGAATCGCGGGCAGGACGAGCAGCGCGGTGATCGAGAACACCAGCCAGGTGTTCTCCCACTTCCAGCGGCGCGCGTACTTCATGGGCAGCGGAAACGCGCCGTTGACGGCGCCGCTGAGCAGAATGACGGCCACTCCCCACCAGAAATGTTCGGCCATGCGGGTTCCTCGTCGGGTCCGGGCGCGCGCGTAGGCGGCGCTCCGGCAGGGCGGATGTGACGCGGCACAAAATTGCCGCCCAGCGAGCGGCACAGTCTAACACCACTTCACGCCCAATGGCGTTTCTTGCGTTTGGTCTGTTCGCCGGAGTTGCTTCCTTCAGATTGTGTGAGATACCGGAGATTCGTGTGGGATTCGGCAAGATTATTCCGCCTTGGCGAGAGAAAACTTGAACCAAGATGGCGGAGTCGCATTATCATTGCAATGCCAAGGGAGAGCGGGGTTCACCGCAACTCGCTTACTGGAAGTAGAAGCGCGCGATGAATTGTGATACTGCGCCACAACGGGAGGATGGAATGAGCAGCCATCATACGAAGCTAGGACCGAAAGCTGAAAGCGAAGAGGCCAGGTCGGGGGGGAGCCTCGCGGCGCTGGCGGGGATCACCTTTCTGCCCCAGCCCCAACGCGTGTTTGGCGCCAACGACCGCGTGCGAGTGGCGGTGGCGGGTGTGCGTGGGCAAGGCTTCACGCACATTGAGGAATACGCAGAGATGCCCAACGTGGAAATCGCGGCCTTATGCGATGTTGACGAAAACATCCTCGCCGAACGGCTGGCGGACATGGACCGCATGGGCCTGCCGCGGCCCAAAACCTACATCGACGCTCGCAAGCACATGGAAGACGTGTCGATTGACGCCGTCTCCATCGCCACTCCCAATCACTGGCACTCGCTGATCGCTCTCTGGGCGTGCCAGGCCGGCAAGGACGCCTACGTCGAGAAGCCCTGCTCGCACAACTGGTGGGACAGCTATCAATTGACGCGCGCCGCGGCGAAATACAATCGGCTGGTTCAACATGGCACCAACATGCGCGCCAGTGCGGCGATCCGAGAGGGGATCGAGAAGCTGCACGAAGGTGTGCTCGGCGATGTGTACCTGGCGCGCGGGCTGTGCTTCAACGGGCGTCCCTCGATCGGCCGGACTCCCGTGGAGCCGGTTCCTGCCGGAGTTCATTACGATCTCTGGACGGGACCCGCGCCGCTCAAGCCTTTCACGCGCAACCGTTTTCACTACAACTGGCACTGGATCTGGGATACTGGCAACGGCGACATCGGCAATCAGGGGATTCATCAGGTTGACGTCGCGCGCTGGGGGCTCGGTGTTACTTTTCCCAACAAGGCTTCGGCGATGGGCGGACACTTCATGTTTGATGACGACCAGGAGACTCCCAACGTCCTCAACTGCGCCTTCCAGTTCGACCTGCCGGGCGGCGGGCGCAAGATGCTGGAATTCGAAGTGCGCCACTGGATCACCAACCACGAGGCGGACATCAACACCCCGGGCTTCGGGGTGGAGATTCCCGGATTTATCGGCTATCCACGGCCGAGAAAGGGCCGCGAATTGGGCGCCCGGGACACCGTGGGCAACATTTTCTACGGTTCCAAAGGCTACATGGCGATGGTCGACAACGTGCATCTTCAGTCTTACCGGACGTGGATGGGAGAAGAGCAGGAACATGGCCCGATGGCCACTCGTGGGGAAGGGAACTGTTGGGGGAATTTCATCGAGTGCGTGCGGAGCAGGAAGAAAGAAAACCTCAATGCCCCCATCGAAGAAGGGCATATCTCCTCCACTCTCGTGCATCTGGCCAACACCTCCTACCGGCTAGGCCGCACGCTCAATTTTGATCCCGTCACCCAGAAGGTCGTCGGAGACGAAGAGGCCAACCGCCTTTTGCGCGGTACCTATCGCGAGCCGTTTGTCGTGCCGGAGATCACCTAGCGGGGCGGCGGCGAGAGTCGCGAGATCGAAACCGTGAGCGATGGCTCCCGGCGGGTGTACAATCTCGGCGCCAAGGATTGCTGCACTTTGCGAATCTTAGTGAGAGGAGAACGGTTTCATGTCTAATCGCCGTGTCTTTGTCAAGCAAGCTTTCGGTGGTTCGGCTGCTCTGGCGGCCTATGTCTTGCTCCCTTCCAGCCGGGTTCTGGGAGCGAACGATCGCGTCAGGATTGCTCTGATCGGCGCCGGCGGGCGCGGCCAGGAGATTTTCAAGACCGCCATGCGATGCCCGAATGTCGAGGGTGTTGCCGTGGCCGACGTTTACACTCGCCGCCTCGATGAGGTCAAAGCCTACGCGCCCCAACTGAAGACCTACCGCGATTTCCACGAGTTGCTCGACGACAAGAGCATCGATGCCGTGCTCATCGCCACGCCCCAGCACCAGCACGCTCTCAGCTTTGTCCCGACCATCCAGGCGGGGAAGGACATCTATCAGGAAAAGACTATGGCCTTCAATCCCGACCACGCCAAGCGCATGCGGAAGGCGTTGGAAGGCTCCGGGCGCGTCGTCCAGGTCGGAATCCAGTCTACCAGCGGGCCGGCCGTACAGCGGGTGCGCGAGTACCTGAACCCCGAGCACATGGGAACGATCACGGGTCTGCACACGCATCACTATCGCAACGCACCCTACGGGGGATGGAAGCGGAAAATCCCTGCCGACTGCGATATGCAGCACGTCGATTGGAAATCGTTTCAAGGAGAAGCGAAGTCTCATGCATTCGATTCCAACCGGGTGATCAACTGGCGGTTCTACTGGGACTACTCCGGCGGGAACGTCTTTGAAAATATGGTCCATCAGGTGGGATTCTGGTACAAGATGCTCGACCTGAAGATTCCCGCCAAGGTGACCATGAGCGGCGGAACCTTTCTCTCTCCCGGCATGGAGGTTCCCGACACCATGGATGTTTCCATGGAACAATCGGAGAAAATCCTGTTCACCTGGAATTCCATGTTCGGCAATCGTCACTACGGCGAAGGCGACGATCTTCTGCTGGGCGACAAGGGAGCGATCGCCCGGGACGAAGATGAGCATGTGCGTTATCTGCCGGAAGGGAAGAAGTCCGCAGCAGCGCCGGCGGGCGAATCCGCAGCAGCCGCGGCGAAATCTCCCGACATCGTCGGCGGGTCGGACTTGACCGACTTGCACATGCAAAACTTCTTCGATTGCGTTCGCAGCCGGAAGGAGCCGAACTGCCCGCTGGAAATCGGTTTCCGCTCCGCCATCGCCTGCCAGATGGCTATCGCTTCCTACCGCCAGGGGCGCACGGTGCGATGGGACCTCAAGACGGAGGATATCGTCTGACCTGACGCGTCGTGCCTTTGGGGCAGTGCACGAGCTTGCTGCTTGGCGCTGCGGCAACCTGTCGCCGATTTCCTCGCATCTGGGTGTGTCGATGCACCAACACGAGAACTACCTCTCGGATGTTTCTGGGAATTGATTGACGAACTTGTTGGGTTAGCTGGCGGGGACGACGGGGATCGAACCCGCGACCTCATGCGTGACAGGCATGCGTTCTAACCAGCTGAACTACGTCCCCGAGTCAATTGATCCATTGATCCATCGGGTCATTGATTCATTGAAAATCCCGGTCACATTCTCGTATGGGCACTTCCAATGATTCAGCGGCTCAATGATTCACTGGCTCAATTTGTTTGGTGGGCGGTATCCGCCTCGAACGGATGACCTTCTGCTTGTAAGGCAGACGCTCTGACCAACTGAGCTAACCGCCCCCATTCCGTTCGCAACCGCCGGAATCCTGCTTGCGCTGAATCCGAATTCCGCGCGACAGCGCGCGCACCTTGACACTTCCAAACAATCAAGTCTACACTAGCTGGTTTCGGGCGTCAAGAATGGTGCCCGCCGTCTGCTATGCACCTGCCGCGAGAATACGTTGCTTACATGGCGAAACAGCTCCTGAAGAAGCTGGTGGAGGCCAAGCTGGTCCAGTACGACCAGCCCGCCTACGTCACGGAAGTCGTCTCGCAGGTGATGCTGGACGAAGTTTCGGTTGAGGACCGCATCAACGACGAAGTGCGCAAGATTCTCGAGGCACACGGCAACGAGATGAAGGCCGTGGGCGCCTCCTACGAAGAAATGTTCAAGAAAGTGAAGAAGCAGATCGTTCGCGAGCGCAAGGCCATTCTCTAGCGGCCTGAGGTCTGCCGCCGTCTGCAATCCGTCCGCATGAAACTGACCCGCGAAAAAGTGATTCAACTTTCCCATCGCGTGATGGGGGCGATCGAAGATCTGGATGAGGTGGAGATCTTCGAGGAGCCCAACACCATCCGCCAAGAGATTGTGAAAATTCTCACCGACCTTCTGCACGAAGAGGAGAAGGTGGACGAGACCGTCCGCACGAAGATCACCTCCCAGAAGCGCACCATTCCCGAGGGCAGCGCGGAGTGGGACATCCTCCACAAGAAGTACTACGGCGACGAGTTGCGGCGCATGGGGATTGTGATCTCGCCGCCCCCCCGTACCTGATCGCTCGCGCAGACTTTTTCCTGCCTCGCTGTCGCGCAGCTCTCTCGCTCAACTTGCAGCGCGCCTCAAAAAAAAGCCCGCGGAAGGCGCGGGCTGAGGGAGGACTCTAGAAATTTCGGCTTAGTCGCGCCGTTTCAGGACCGGCGGCTTCTCGTCGTCCTTGCTCTTTCCCTGGTCGGTGGTCTGCGTATCGCCGGAAGTCTGGTCGGCGGAGTCGCGTTTGCGCAGCGTCGGGCCTTCCTTCTTGTCGGTCTTCTTCCGCGTCGTCAGAATACTTTGCAGGTGCGCCTTCACGTCGTCAAATTCCGAGGTGGAGACCAGATATTGCTCCCGCTTCGGCAGGATGGATTTGATTTCCTGCTCGGAGGCTAGGATCCGTTCCGGCGTGGGAGGATGCGAGGCGAAGACGGTGGGGATGCTCCCCGGGGTGCGCCGGTCCTGCTCGATAATCTTGGAAAAGAACGTCACGTAGGCGCTAGGGTCGTAGCCGGCTTTATACATGTATTGCAGGCCCAGCATGTCGGCTTCGGCTTCGTCGTTGCGACTGAATTTGAGGAAGAGCATCGGCATCCCGTTCATGTACGCCGACATCACGCCGTAGTACACCGGGTAAGACATGGGGACCAGAATCATCACCGGCAGCATGGCGTACTGAGCGATCGTGGCGCGGGTCATTTGCGAAGCCCAGTGGCGCGCCGCCACGTGGGCGATCTCGTGGGCCACCACGCCCGCCACCTGCGCTTCCTCATCGGCGGCGAGGACCAGTCCGCTATTCACGTAGAGGAAACCGCCCGGCAGGGCAAAGGCGTTCAGTTCCGGAGAGTCGATGACTTTGACGGTGAGCGGAATCCTCAGGTCGGAGTTGCGCGCCACATTCTGCGCCAGGCGGTTGACGTATTCAGTGACCACCGGGTCGGTGATCATTTTCGCCTGATGCTCGATCTCCGAGGAATACTGCTTGCCGATGCCGATCTCTTTTTCCTGCGAGATGATGGATCGGCGCGCCACCTTGCGGTCGCCAATGGCATCCACATCTTTCTTCTTGTCCTCGGCGCGACCCGGGACACCGGCGCCCAAGAGCGCCATCAGAAGCAGTACGGCTAGCCTGCGGGAGATTGGCATGGGACAACTCCTCCGCCTATTTCTTTCCTTATTATACCTTAGACGCAGAATCGGGGCAGCGGGTTTCCAGCCGCGCCGTCCGTGCGCCACCTTTTTTTCTTGCTCGTCTTCCCCTGGGATGGACCTCCGGGCAGGGAAGTTGCCCGCATCGCCTTGGGAATCTGACCCTTGCAGGTGACAGAAAACAAGGGGCCATTCCCTCGTTTCGCGCGTGGCGCCCCCCTCCAGGGCGGCATTGGCCTGCCATCTGGCGGGCTCAGGGACGGCGCTATGTTCCAGCTCAGGACGCGACCCGCTATTGACTCCCCTCGGACAACCCGGATAAAGTTACAGTGAGTGAATGCGGTGCGAAGGGCGCCGGCCCGCCGCGCCTGCGGCGGGGATTCCGATTCTAGAATCGAGAGGTAACGACCTGTGGCTGTGGAGTCCATTTTGTTAGGCCAACTCTGGAAGCTGAACGAAAGCGGCGACACCTGGCTGGTGACCAAGGTCTATTCCGAGGTCTTTACCACCTATGCCGTTCTGCGCAAGGTGGGCGGCACGGATTCCGACGTCCGGCGCGTCAAGGTTGAAAGAGCGAGTGGTGGCATCAGCCTGGCGGGATTCACCTTTGCCCAGGGATCGGACGCTTTCTAGGACCGCCCTGCCGGAACTCGACCCTCTCTCTCTGCGACAAACTACCTCATGGTCTCCGCTCTCCTCGAAATCCTGGCGCGTTTCATCACCTCCTTCATTAGTGCTACTGGGTATCTGGGCATCGTCCTCTTGATGGGCATCGAGTCGGCGTGCATTCCACTGCCCTCGGAAATCATCATGCCCTTTTCCGGCTACCTGGTCTTCACCGGCCGATTCAATCTCCTCGGGGTGGCGCTCGCTGGGGCCGTCGGCTGCAATCTGGGATCGCTCGTCGCCTACTATCTCGGCTCCTGGGGCGGAAGGCCGCTGGTCGAGAAGTTTGGCCGCTACGTTTTGATCACCCGCCATGACCTCGAAATGGCCGACCGCTTCTTCGCCCGCTACGGCGATTGGGCGGTCTTCATCGCGCGCCTGCTGCCCGTCATCCGAACCTTCATCGCTCTGCCCGCGGGCATCGCGCGCATGAACGTCCTGCGCTTTCACCTCTTCACCTTCCTCGGCTCGCTTCCCTGGTGCTATGTCCTCGCCTACACCGGCTTCAAACTCGGCGAGAAATGGCCCAGCCTGCGCGGCTACTTCCATCAGTTCGACACCGTGATTGGTATCGTCATCGTCCTTGCCGCCGCGTGGTTCGTCCACAACCGCTGGAAGAACCGCCTGCGCGCGGGAAACGCAGACCATAGTGGACCCCCGCTTACGCGAGGGTGACCCTGAATTGTTGTCGTCCGCCGGTTACCGTCATTCCCGCGCCAGCGGGAATCCCCCAACGCCATTTGACGCTTGGCCGGGAATCGTGACATTCAAGGCCCACAAGTTTGGCCCTGTTATCTCTGGCATTTGTCTAACCCACTCATAGGCAAGAACACCGCAGCTTTGTACAAAATCTAAACAGTCCTTTTGTTTTCAATAACATCGCAGCTTTGTTTTGTCCCGAAAATTGTAACTCGCTCATTTCAAATCACGTCGCAGCTTTGTTTTCACCTATATATAAGGGAGTCTTGTGCGACTCGTTTGACCGCCGCACCCATTGCATGAACAAGAGCAATCGCGTCTTGCTTTCGATCTGCCGGTCGAGGGCTTGTTCCTGGAAGATCAGGGAGTGCCAGAGGTCGTCCTCAGGGACAAGCGCTGCCCGCTCCAGCGCCGCCGGGGTTAGGATGTGTTCCTCGAGATAACTCTGGTACCTTGCGGCCAGCAGCGACTTTTCCTCTTCCAGGGCGCCGAGCAGTTGCGCCCTCGTCGCCTCCAGTAAGGCGTCGCCCGTTTCCGAATCGTCCTTTCGCGCTGTGGAGCCGCTTTCCAGAAGCCTCTGATAGGTGCCCAGGATGCGCGCCCCCCGCATCGTGAGATTGGGTCCATAGATCGTCTTCAGCAGTCCTTCGACTTCCGCAGAAAGATTCCCCAGCTCGACATCATCCTTCACGACGTTCAGCAGGCGCGCCAGCTCACGAAACTTGGCGGGACAGTCTTCCATGTAGAGGAGCCCCGCGGCGGCCGCCGAACGAGCCGGGTAATCGCTGCTCTCCAGGGTGAGTTGGAGTTGGTGCTCAGAGCGCTCGCGGCCCAGTCTTCTCAAGCTTTTCTCGATCAGTCCTTCCTGGGCCTCCTGATTGCGCTGCTTGCGCCGATGGAGCCGGGCCAGTTCCTCCACCAACAGGCGCTCGGCGGGGTTGGCGGGCTCGAAAGCTTCCACCAGTCCGCCCAGGATCTTCCTGGATTCCTGGTCCAGGGAGCGGGGAACTGGCCGCCCGCGCCAGAGGGGCGTCGTCCGGGCGCGACGCGCGTTCCCGGCGGTGCGGCGCTTGCCTTCGGCCGTGCGCGGTCCGGTGGACCGCTGCGCGTTGCGGCGCCGCGCCTCCCGGCTGCGGGGGGTTACGGTGAGGTGGATAGGCATGGGAGTGGCGTCCTTTCGGGGGGGAGCGCCCGGGAGTGCGGCGGGCCCGCTCCCCGCGATGTAGAATAGGCTAGACATGAGGTATAACACATCTAGGCCACGATGTCAAGGGGTACGGCAGCGCCGGCTAGAGATTTTCCGGGTGTCAAGGTTTGCTCGTCAAGGTCAGCCCGGAAACTAGCCTCGATCAAACCTGTTGCTGTCATTGACCACAATCGACTGAGCTGGGAAGCGTTTTCTGACGTCGGTCAATTGAGGACCCAACGAAGCCAGGGGATGGTAATGGCGAGGTAGGCGGCGAAAAACAACACTCCGAGAAGCAAGCCCAGCCGCCAGAAGTCCTTGCCCTTGATGTAGCCGCTGCCGTAGTAGATCGGCGAGGGGCCGGTGGCGTAGGGCGTGAGGATTCCCATCAAGCCCAGCGTGTAGGCGAGCAGCAGCGCCCAGGCCTTGGGCGGGACGCCGGGGACTTGGGCGGCCACGGCAAGGAACACGGGCAGCAGGGCGCTCGCGTGCGCGGTCAGGCTGGCAAACAGGTAATGAAGAAAATAGAAAGCTCCAACCAGCGCCAGGATGGCGGCGGTCGTGCCCAGAGTCCGGAAGGCGGGGGCGAGCGACTGGCCCAGCCAGGCGACGAACCCGGTTTCGGCTAGCCCGTTCGCCATGGCCACCAGCGTGGCAAACCAGACGAGGACGTTCCAGGCCTGGGCGTTGCCCGTGATGTCGTTCCAGGAGACCACGCCCACAATCACCATGAGCACGGTCACCAGGATGGCGGCAATGGCGGGGTCGGCATACTTGCCCCCGCCGATCCACATCACCAGCGCGGCGAGAACCAGCGCCAGCAGCCGCATTTCTTTGCCTGTCAAAGGGCCGAGTTTTCTCAATTCTTCCGCCGCCCAGCGCGGCGCGTCGGGGGATTCCTTGATTTCCGGCGGATAGATTTTGTAGAGAAACACCGGGA
>JBEKUI010000151.1:0-11097 GCA_049515175.1 Terriglobia bacterium | reverse complement strand
CCACATCAGCGACATCGTCGCGGGAACGCTGCTCGCTGCGGAGCGGATCGACGACGGCACGGCCATCAACCTGGGGACGATGGAACGGATCAAGGTGATTGACGCGGTGCGCGAAGTTCTGCGCTATACCGGGCGCAGGGCCAGAATCGAGTTTCATCCCGAAATGCCCACCGGGCCGATGAATCGCGTCGCCGACAACACTCTCGCCAAAAAGTTGCTGGGTTGGGAACCGCGGGTCAAGTTCATGGACGGACTGCACCAAACCATCGATTGGTATTTCGCCAATAAGCGCGTCGACGAGGTTCGCGCTGTCCTGGACTACCGGCTCACCGAGCGGGCCGCACCCGCCGCTGCCGCAGTAGCGGTGGCTTGAACTTCGTGACCATGATCTCCATTTGCAGCGCCGGTTACGGCAATTCGCGTCGCGTGCAATGCTTCAGAGCGATGATGCCGCCCAGTCGTGGCATCGCGGCAATATTCGGGAGGGCCCTATGAGCTCCAGTGAGCGCACTCCTTTCAGCGACAAGCGTCTAGCCGTGCTGGGACTCGGCCACGTGGGTCTGCCCACCGCGCTGGGGCTGGCCGAGCTTGGATGGGAAGTGACCGGAGCGGACAGCGACATCGAAAAGGCCCGCGCCATTCAAAGCGGTCGAACGCCGTTTTACGAGCCCGGACTTCAGGAACTTCTGGAGAAGCAACTCCGAAGCGGCAGATTTACGGCGACCGTACACCTCGACGAAGCCATTCGATCATCACAAGTCCTATTCCTCTGCGTTGGGACGCCGCAGCGAGAGGATGGGGAAGCGGATCTCGCTCAGGTCGACTCCGTGGTTCGCCTAATCGCGCGGAATCTGAACGGCTACAAGCTGATCATCGAGAAGAGTACCGTGCCCGCCGTCACCGCGGACTGGATCAAAAGAACGATCAAGCGATACGCGGGCGCGGACCAACCGCGGAACGGAGGCAACGGAGCTTCGCGGAAGTCGAACGGCAATGGGTCGCATGGCGGAGACCCTGCGTGGGATTTTGAAGTCGCCTCCAACCCGGAATTTCTTCAGGAAGGGAATGCGCTGCGGGACTTCTTCCATCCCAGTCGCATTGTTTGCGGTGTCGAATCGCAACGGGCGCGGGGAATCCTGGAAGATATTTACGCTTCATTCGAGTGCCCGCTGGTTTTCACGGACGTGCGGACGGCGGAGCTAATCAAACACGCCGCCAACGCCTTCCTCGCCACGAAAGTCTCGTTTATCAACATGGTCGCCGACCTCTCGGAGGCCGTGGGCGCCGACGTCACGCAAGTGGCCCGCGGCATCGGGCTGGACCCTCGGATCGGCACCGAGTTCCTGAAGCCGGGCGTCGGATTTGGTGGCTACTGCCTCCCCAAGGACTTGCGCGCCTTTATTCACCTCGCGGAGCAGCACCACGTGGACTTTTCTCTACTGCGTGAAGTCGAGCGTATCAATCAGCGGCGTGTGGATGTGTGCCTCGCCAAATTGCGCGAGGCGCTGTGGGTTCTGCGCCGAAAGACGATCGCAGTACTGGGCGGCGCATTCAAACCCGGGACCGACGACATCCGCGAGGCGCCCAGCCTCAAGATCATCGGACGGCTGATCAGCGAAGGCGCAGTCGTGCGAGTGCACGATCCGCAGGCCATTCCCAACCTGCAAGCGACGCTGCCGGAAGACGGCGACCGAATCACCTACTGGCGCGACCCATACGAAGCCGCGAAAGACGCCGATGCTCTGCTGCTCCTGACCGAATGGGACGAGTATCGCCAGTTGGACTGGAGTCGCATGCGGGAGCTCGTGGCGGTGCCCGTCGTGGTGGATGGGAGAAATCATCTCGACCCCCTCGCAGTGACGCGCCAGGGCTTTGAATACTTCTCGATAGGACGGCCGGGCGTGCCAACCCCGCGGGCCGCAGCGCACGAGGACGAGGTTCCATCGCCCGCGCGAGGGAACGAGAGTGAGACGTCGCATGGACCGCGCACGTTGATTACGGGCGGGGCGGGCCTGATCGGCTCTCACTTGTGTGACCGCCTGATTGCGGAGGGCCACGAAGTCATCTGCCTCGACAACCTCCTCACTGGCCGCACGGAGAACGTCGAGCACCTCTTCACGCATCCGCGCTTCGCGTTCCTTCAGCATGATGTCTGTCTCCCCATCGACCTGCCGGACCTGCTCTCCAAGTCGGCGAAGGCGTGGGGGCGCGAAGTTCGAAAATCGGCGCCACTGGACTTTGTCCTTCACCTTGCCTCGCCGGCGAGCCCGACGGATTACGCCCGACACACCATTCCAACACTCAAGGCGGGAGCCATCGGAACGTGGCACGCTCTCGGCGTGGCAAGAGCTCACGGAGCCGTGTTCCTGTTGGCTTCCACTTCGGAGGTTTACGGCGACCCGGAAGTCACTCCGCAATCGGAATCCTACTGGGGACGCGTCAATCCCATCGGCCCACGCAGTGTGTACGACGAAGCCAAACGGTTTGCTGAAGCCATGACGATGGCGTACCACCGTAAGCACGGAGTTCCGGTTCGCATCGCGCGCATCTTCAATACCTATGGCGAGCGGATGCGCGCCGATGATGGCCGTGTCCTGCCGAATTTCGTAATGCAGGCGCTGCAGGACCAACCGCTCACGGTGTTTGGTGACGGCAGCCAAACGCGCAGCCTTTGCCACGTCAGCGATATGGTGGAAGGACTCTACCGCCTGCTTCTCTCCCATGAGACTGGTCCTGTCAATCTTGGCAATCCAGAGGAAGTGTCGATGCTTGAGCTCGCGAAGGAGGTCATCGAACTCACCGGCAGCGGGAGCAGAATCGTTTTCGAGCCTCTGCCGATTGATGATCCATCGCGCCGCAAGCCGGATATTTCAAAAGCAATTCGAGTTCTCGGGTGGCAGCCCAAGGTCAGCCGGCGCGAGGGGGTCTTGCGCGTGATCCCGTATTTCAAGACGACATTGGAGGCGGTTTGTCCACTGACAGCCTGACCTGGACCCTCAAAGCGCAGACTCCAACGTCCACCGGGCGCTGGCTGCCGAAGGTGAGTATCATTGCAGACGCCTGCCTGATTGCTCTGAATGGATTTCTGGCGTTCATCCTGCGCTTCGCTCCAGAGACATTCGCGGGTTGGCTGCGCGGTGAGCGCACGGAATTCCCTCCTGATCCGTCGCGCAGCGAATACCTTGGCTTTCTCCTTCTTTACGGAGTGGTGATTCTCCTCCTTTTCCAAAGCCAGGATCTCTACCGCCCGTCACGTCTGCGCTCAGCCTTGGACGAGACCCTTGTGGTTTTCAGGGCCGTGTTTCTCGCCACGCTGCTGCTGACGGTCTTCATCTATTTGTCGAACACCAAGATCATCTCGCGTCTGGTCGTGGGGGGCAGCGCGGCGCTCAACGTCCTGACCTTGTCGGCGTGGCGAGTGCGGCGGCGTCGCATCATCGAGAGCCGGCTGGCCGAGGGGGTCGGCGCGCGCAACGTTCTGATCGTCGGGGCAGGGAAGACAGGGCAGGCGCTGGCGAGCTATTTCGACGCGAACCAGGGGCTCGGTTACGTCGTCAAAGGGTTCCTCGACGAGGATGTCCAAGCCGGCCCGCGCGCGCTGGGACGGCTGGAGGACCTGCCCCGCGTCGCCCAAACGCACTTTGTGGACGAGGTTTTCATCACCGTTCCCTCCGCCCGCGATGCGGTGCGCTCGGTGGCCTTGGAGGCGCGCCGTCATCGCCTGGACGTGAAGGTCGTCCCCGATCTCTACGACGGCCTCGCCTGGGCAGCGCCGCTCGAATTTCTGGGTGCCTTTCCCGTCATGAGCCTGCATCGCCAGCCAATCCCCGAGCTGGGGATGGCCGTGAAGCGGCTCCTGGATGCCGTGGGTGCAGCCGGTGGACTCCTTCTCACCTCCCCGCTCCTTTTGTTGATTGCGCTCGCCATCAAGTTGGATTCTCCTGGCCCGGTCGTCTACAAAGCTTCCCGCGTGGGGAAGCGCGGTCGCCGTTTTACCTGCTACAAATTCCGCACCATGGTGTCGAACGCCGACGCGCTGAAAGGTTCCCTGCGCCATCTGAACGAGCGCAGTGGCCCCACGTTCAAGATCAGCGATGATCCGCGCCTGACGCGGCTCGGCAGGTGGCTGCGCAAATTCAGCTTGGACGAACTTCCCCAGCTCTGGAACGTACTCGTGGGTGACATGAGCCTGGTCGGCCCGCGGCCGCATCCCACCGACGATTTCGATCAATACAGCCTGGAGCATCTGCGCCGCCTGGACGTGACGCCGGGCATCACCGGCCTGTGGCAGGTGACGGCGCGCCGCGACCCATCATTTGAACGCAACATGGCTCTCGATCTTCAATACATCGAGAACTGGAGTCTCTGGCTCGACTTCCAAATCCTCATGAAGACGGTACCCGCGGTCGTAGCGGGTTATGGCCAGTAATCCCCTAACCTCTTCTGCGGTTGAAATGGTGTCCTCCGAGGTTCTGCTCCCAAGCAGCGCCTCTCTGGAGGGCTCTTACTGGCGCCGCGCGCTCGATTGGACGGCCAAGGGCAGCCTGGCGATCACCGATCAAGGGCTATTTGCCGGCTCGAATTTCCTGCTCAATGTTCTGCTCGCCCGCTGGCTCTCGCCCGCCGATTACGGCGCCTTCGCGGTGGCCTATGCGGCGTTCCTGCTGCTTGGTCAGGTTCACACGGCGTTGCTCACCGAACCGATGCTGGTCTTCGGCCCGGGCAAATACGCCGGACGATTTCGCGAGTACGTGTGGGTTCTCCTGTGCGGCCACTTTGCACTCACTCTCCCGTGCGCCGCACTGCTGGCCGGAGGGGGAGTGATTCTCGACCGCTTGTCTTGGACGACAGCAGGGCACGCCTGCCTCGCGCTGTCCGTTGCCGGACCCTTCATGCTGCTGCTCTGGCTCACGCGGCGCGCGTTTTACGTTCAGCTCCAGCCCGCTTGGGCGGCAGCAGGAGGAACACTGTACTTCCTCGTCCTCTTTTGTGGCGTCTTCTGGACGGCGCGAGTTCGTCTGCTCTCACCGGCTTCGGCGTTTCTGATCATGGGCGTCGGGAGCCTGGCGGTGAGCGCGCTGCTCATTCTGCGACTCCGTCCACAACAACCCGTAGAGCCCACCGCGTTCCGCGCTGCCGCGCGCGACCATTGGGGCTACGGCCGCTGGGCCCTCGCCTCCGCCGGCGCGTCGTGGTTCCAGGGGAATATCTACTTTGTACTGCTTCCCGTGTGGGTTGGCCTTGAGGAAGCGGGAGGGCTTCGAGCACTGATCAACCTTTCCAATCCTGTCGTGCATACGACGATGGCGTTGTCCGTCCTGCTTCTTCCTGCCTTTGTTCGCAAGGGCCGGCAGGGCGGATTGGCGAGCATCAACCGAACGCTGGTCCGCGCTCTTGGATTATTCGTCGTGGGGTCAGCTCTCTACGCAGCATTACTGTGGACGTTTCGCAGCCAGGTCTTCGCCGTCCTCTACGGGGACAAGTTCCACGCATATCTTGGATGGCCTCTCCTCCCGATGGCGCTGCTTCCGGTGCCCCTCAGCGCTGCCGTAGTCCTGGGCAGTGCGCTTCGCGCCCTCGAGAGGCCAGATGCACTTTTCGGCTGTTGGTTGGCGTCCAGTGTCGTGGCGCTGGCCCTTGGCGTTCCGTTGGCGGCGAGCAAGTCCGTGGGGGGAGCCGCAGCAGGGTTGCTCTTGTCGGCCGTCACCGCGGCACTCGCCACGCTCGGCTTTTACGTCAAAGCCCTGCGTGACCACCGCCCGCGCGAAGCATCTGCATTGATTCACGCCTGAGACTGTGAGCACAGTGACCACACAACTGACAACCCGGGAAGTCGACCTTGCCCCGGCCGACTGGATTACTTCCAATGATCTCCAGCGCAGTGCCACGGCCACCATGCTGGGCGACCTCCGACGCGCCCTCAAACCGGTTGCGCGCGCTGACTGCCACCGCATTCTCGACATCGGCTGCGGGTTTGGCGGGCTGACCAAATTCGTCGGCGGGCATTGTGGGGCCGCCGAGGTGCACGGCATCGATACGGACGCGCGAGCGCTGCGGGAAGCGCGCAGCAAGGGCGTCTTCGCGCACCAGGTCAACGTCTCACAAGAGCCGCTGCCTTTTCCCGACTGCCACTTCGATCTTGTCTTCTCGCTGGGCATGCTCGATTTCCTTCCATGCTTCGACGGCATGATTCGGGAAATCTTCCGCGTCCTTCGGCCCGGCGGTCACGCCTTGATTTCGCTCCCGAATCTGGCGAGCTGGCACAACCGGTTTTTCCTTCTGATGGGCTATCAACCCCGCGATGTGGAAGTTTCACGCGAGGTTATTGTGGGCGTTCATCCCTATTACCGGCGCGACCCCAAGCCGACGGGTCACATCCACACAACGACCTCGCGGGCATTTCGCGAGCTCATGGAATATCACGGCTTCCGGACCGTCCGCATCTCCGCCGGCAGGCCCAACGGAAGGCGCAAGGCATGGCCCCTCGTTGCCCTCGACACGGTTCTGAGCCTGAGCCCGAGCCTGGCACGCCGATTCTTCTACCTGGGCGCCAGAACGGAAATGGTTCCTGAGCACGAGACTCACTCAAGATTGGAATGACCCTGCTGCTCTTATGATGGGTTCCTTATCTTTTCCCCGCACGAATCGTCTCACTTTCATCTCGCCGGACCTTCCTGCCTCGGTGCGATGGATGGCAGCGGCCTCAAGTTTCGCGGCGCTGCTGGCGATTGCCTGGGGCGTGGCGCGCAGTCCCTACCTGGCGCTCGCCATGGGAGCCGGAGTCTCGGTTGTGGTTCTTGCGTGGGCATATCCGGCGCGCCTGGAGAGGCTGGCCCTGGTCTCGGTGGGACTGCTCCTCGTCGGTTATTGCTTCCTGGGCAAGGGACTCGCCTACCTTCCGGCCCCGCCTATTTTCGTGAGCGAGATCGTGCTGGCTCTGGGTGTCGCCGCGGTTGTTCTGAGCGGGGCCGTCGGGATGGCCCTCCGGCTGCCGCTCTCCTGGCTGATCATCGCCTTCGCCGTGGATGGCGCGCTGCGCACGATTCCTTACCTCAGCGTCTACGGCGTCGACGCGCTACGCGACGCGGTCATCTGGGGATATGGAGCCTACGCCATCATCGTCTGCGCACTCGTGCTCCGCTTGGGATGTCTCTCGCGCGTGGTTCGCGCCTATGGCCGCCTCGTCCCGTGGCTGCTGGTTGGATTGCCTGTCATTTTTGTTTTTCAGAATCTTGGCCAGTCGATTCTCCCCAAAGTGCTCGGACTAGTTCGCCAAGTCACGATTCCGTATCTCAAACCCGTCGATGTCGCTGTTCATCTGGCCGGCGCCGCAGTTTTCCTGATTCTGGGACTCAATCGCAGAGAGAAGCGACTTCGGGGATTTTCCGCGGGTCCCAAAGAATGGTTTCTTTGGCTGGCTTGGCTGGTGGGTATTCTCGTGGCAGCTTCCATCAACCGCGGAGGGTTCGTCGCCGTTATCGCCGCGCTCGCGGTCACGTTTTTGGTGCGGCCGTTTGGCCGGTGGGGGAAACCCCTGGTTCTTGGTGTCGCATTGGTCGGGGCGCTGGTCGTGGCAAATCTCAAATTTGATGTTGGCGCTAGGAGGAGCGTTTCACTGAGCCAACTGACTTCAAACCTGACGAGCGTGTTCCGATTCACCGGGGAACCATCGCTCGACGGGACGCGCGCCTGGCGGCTTCGCTGGTGGAGCGTGATCATCAACTACACCGTCCAGGGCAGGTATTTCTGGAACGGCAAGGGTTACGGGGTCAATCTGGCTGACGACGATGGATTCACACTGTCGGCCGACCACGCCCTGCGCAGCCCGCACAACAGCCACATGACGGTACTAGCCCGCGCCGGGGTTCCGGGGCTGTTTCTTTGGCTTTTGCTACAGGCAGGGTTCGCATTCTCCATGCTGCGCGCATATTTCCGGGCTCGCGGTTTAGGTCAAGAGCACTGGGCGCACATCAACCTCTGGATTCTTTCGTATTGGACTGCCTTCATGGTTGCAGCGGGATTCGACGTCTACCTCGAGGGGCCCCAGGCAGGGATCTGGTTCTGGTGTCTTATCGGGTTCGGGATGGCAACGCTTCAAGCGCAGAAAAGGCAAATCCGCCTGGGCACTTCGCCGGGGGACCCACGGGCAAACGGAGAAACCGCCTGACCTGTCGTATCTGTGGCAAAACTGATACCGGGGCGCTGTACCAATCGCCGAAATGGTCCCGCTGCCATGCCTGTGATGTTTGGTTCCGCAGCCCAATGCCTTCCGAGGACGAGGTGACCTCATATTACGAGGGCGCATTCGAACCAGGCACGGGCGATGTATTGCATTCGATGCATGCCACAGATATCGGTCTTGCCCAGCAGTTCGCGAACCTTATTTGTGCTGGTATCCCCTCCGCGAGCTGGAGGGGTTCAGATATTTTGGATTTTGGGGCGGGTGAAGGAGATACCTCCGCATTCCTCAGAAGCTTGGGGGCTCAAGTCGCAGTTGTGGAACCCCACGGATTCCGTCATTGCGCTGCCAAAGGTCTCATTGCATTCCGATCTCTCCAGGAAATTCCCCCTCACACGCAATTTGACGGAATTATAATGACCGAGGTCGTGGAGCATTTGACGAGTCCACTGCAAACATTTCAGGAACTGAATCTGCGTCTTAAGAAGGGCGGCTGGATTTTCGTCACGACGCCGAACAGTGGTTCGCTGAGGTCAACCCTTGCGAAGAACCGGTGGAGCGAGTGCAGGAAATTTGGGCATCTATTCCTATTCTCCCGCCGGGCTTTGACCGTGGCGTTGCGTGCTGCTGGCTTTCAGATGGTGCACCAGTGCCGCGGGATCGTCCAATTCTCTCGGAATCCTCTTAGGTTCCTATCGCAGGCTCTACTTCAAACTCTGCGAATAGATGGGCAGCTGAGATTCCTGGCTGTCAAGTAGAGCAGGCTGGCTTGAAACTCCTTCTTATTCACAATCAATATCAGCAGCCGGGCGGCGAGGATGTGGTGTTCCAAGCCGAGAGGGCCATGCTGACTGCCGCCCGGCATCGCGTCATCCCATTTGTTGTGCACAACGATTCCATTCAGGCCAGCAGTGCTTGGGAGAGGGTGAAGCTCTCGGCCCAAACCGTCTGGTCAAGGGAAAGTTATCGGGAAACCAAGGCGCTGCTCGGGCGTGAGAGACCCGACGTGGCCCACTTCCACAACACTTTCCCTCTGATTTCTCCCTCCGCCTACTACGCCTGCCGCGAAGCGGGCGTGCCCGTGGTGCAGACGCTGCACAATTACCGGCTGCTCTGTCCCGCCGCGACCTTCCGACAGAACGGGAGCATCTGCGAAAAGTGCGTGACGGGTGGACTCTCCAACGGAGTGCTCCACGGCTGCTACCGGGGCTCGCGCGCGGCCACGGCGGCCAGCGCTCTGATGCTGGGTGCTCACCGCTGGTTGGGGACTTGGAATGAGGTGGTGGATTGCTACATCGCGTTGACCGAATTCTCGCGCCGGAAGTTTGTCGAAGGTGGTTTGCCGGCGGAGAAGATCGTGGTCAAGCCGAATTTTGTTGCGCCCGACCCCTTGCTGGGCTGTAGCGGCGATGTCCCCATCGCCGAATCGAAAATTATTGACGGCGGTCCCCGATCGGATCGGGGCAGGCGCCAACCGCAGCTACAGGAGGGATACGCGCTCTACGTGGGCCGCCTCACCTATGAAAAGGGCGTACGAACGCTCCTTCGGGCCTGGCGGAATACCAGTATCCCGCTGCGAGTGGTGGGCGATGGCCCATTGCGGCAGGAACTGGAAGATGACGCCTCGAGTCACGGCCTCTCACAAATCTGCTTCCATGGGCGCCTGGCATCCGATGAACTCATGCCAATGATGAAGGGCGCGCGCTTCCTGGTGCTGCCCAGCGAGTGGTATGAAAGCTTTCCGGTTACCCTCGCCGAAGCCTTCGCCTGCGGCGTACCGCTGATCGCCTCGCGTCTGGGCGCGATGCAGGAAATCGTTGCGGACGGCCGCACGGGGTTGCACTTCACTCCCGGCGACGCGGACGACCTCGCCGCCAAAGTCGAATGGGCGTGGACGCATCCGGAAGAAATGCAGGCCATGGGCCGCGCCGCCCGCGCCGAGTACGAAGCCAAGTACACCGCCGAACGCAATTACGACATGCTGATGGGAGTCTATCAAAAGGTGTTGCAGCGAGCCGCGTGAGCGTACGAAGTCTACAATATGATGCCCGAGAAACCCGGCCGGCCCCGCTGCGACGAATAGTGCAGAGATGCGTCAAGCCCGTACATATCTTTCTGAGACAACGCCGGTTGGACCTTTTCTTTCGCTTGGCGCGAGTATCGGCGACCGATACTTTGCTGGACGTCGGCGGGGGGCTGGGGGTAGGCGGAGAGTTCCAGCGCCTCTACCAGTCCTTTCGAACGGTCACGATTGCCAATCCTCGGTTGAGTCCTCCAGACTGCTCGCCCGACAGTTGGGTGCGAATTGCCGCCGACGGCTGCGCCCTTCCGTTCAGGTCCAAGTCGTTCGACTGGGTGTTTTCAAATGCCGTGATCGAACACGTGGGGGGATGGGAGAAACAGCAGTCATTCGCCAGCGAAGTCCGGCGCGTCGCGCGGAAAGGCTACTTCATTTCGACACCCAACCGGTACTTTCCCATTGAGCAGCACACCCTGCTCCCCGGGTATCAGTTCTTTCCGACCGGGCTTCAAAGGGCCGCCTTGAGGCTTTCACTTGGATACGTGCTGGATTACGAGCCCACGTGGCTGCTTTCGGTCCGGGAACTCTGCGCCTTGTTTCCGGATGCGCGGATCTTCAAGACGGGGATTCCCGGCATGCCGAATAGCCTCGTGGCATTCTGTGGGGATGCATAACCAGTTGGCGGGCGGCGGGTTTCTTGACCGAGGGCGCATAGGGGGGCGGCCAGAACGGCCGCGGCGCCCGCGCCGAGTATGAAGCCAAATACACCGCCGGGCGGAACTACGAGATGTTGATGGAAATTTATGAGCGCGTCCTCCACTGCTGAAGATCTCCAAGTCCTAGTGGAACCATTGCCCCTGACCAGTGTGCACGCCTCCCGCGTGCACGTCTGGACTTC
>JBEKUI010000150.1:0-11227 GCA_049515175.1 Terriglobia bacterium | reverse complement strand
GGTGGATTCGAGCGTCTATACACCACCCAGCGGCTTCACCTGCGACTAGGCGAGAGGAAGATTAGCGCAAGGCGGGCGGCGGGCAGGCTTCTGGGAAGCTTGGCGCCGCCCGTCGTGTTTTCTGGGGGAATCAGTAAGCTCCAGCCCATCTCATCGTCCTGAGTAACCCCTAATTTCTTCCGCCATCGGCGTCGGTGTTGGCGGGCACAAAATGGTTTCGACGGCCACTCGTGCCCGGCACGGTGACCGGGGACGAGCGATCCCTACCGACGGGTTTACCTCAGAGGTTTAGGTGCGGGGTTGAAGCGTCATCAGCAGGAATCCTGCGGCAGCGGCAACCAGCAGAGTCACGACCTGGGGTTGAATGGAGGGCAGATGGGAGAGCGCGCCGCTCAGAGAGCTCCCCACCGGGCTGCCCAGGAACTGAACGCTGTTGTAGAGACCCAGCGCGGTTCCATAAGCGCCTTCCGGCGAGCATTTGCTGGCGAGGCTCGGCAGAATGGGCTCGAGTCCGGTAAAGCCAACATAGAAGAGAGTGCCGGCGATCATCACTCCGGCCAGACGATGCGGGTCCAGTCCCACCCACTGCGGTTGAAAAAGAATCACCATACTGGGCAGAAAGAACAGGAAGGCAATGGCCGCCAGCGGCCGGCCCCAGCCCCGGTCGGCGCCGCGTGAGAATCCGAACATCGTGATCCCGCTGATCAGCATCATGGGTAGCAGCAGGGTGTAGTACTGCGTCATCTTCAGGTGATGCTGGTGGGTTACAATGAGCGGAAAGTAGAAGAAGAAGCTCGATACGAAGAAGTTCATGAGAAAGCCGCAAGCCGAAATGGCGAGCAAGGGTCGGATGCGCAGGACCGCAGAGAGCGGCGCCGGGGCGGCTGCAGTCGGGGGAACCTCCGGCAGGTAGCGGACCAGCAGCATGTCGGTGACGAGACCCAAAGAACCGGTCAGCCAAAAGAGGAAGGATGTCCCGAAGATCCCCGCAAGAATCGGCCCCACGATAATCCCCACCACAAAAGCCGCCCCAATCGGAATGCCCAGCACGGCCATGGCGGTCGAACGGCGGTCCGGTTCGATGTTGTCGGCCACCGCGGCAAATGCCACTGAGATGATTGCCCCGCCGCCCTGCACGAGGCGGCCGAGAATTAGAATTGCAATTGGCAGTGGCGCCGGGAACCAATGTGGGATGGCACAGAGGAACGAGCCGGCGCTAAACAGCGCCATGCCCAGAATCAGAACTTTGCGGCGCCCGATGCGGTCAGAGAGGCGCCCGAAAGGAATTTGGAGGATGGCCATCGTCAGGCCATAGGAACCAAAGGCAAAACCCACAAGAAAACGCGACTGAGTGAACTGCAGTCCGTACAGCGTGAAGACAGGCAGGACCAGGAAAAGGCCCAACATGCGCAGTCCCACCGTGGCAGCGAGCGCCAGCAAGATCTTCCGCTGCGTGGGTGTGAAGGGAACCCGTGCCTTCGGTTTGGGATTCGTCATCGGGCTGGCTTGGACCGCATTGTCGTGCCTCGAGTCTCTCGACTTCCCGGGGGGCGCCGTCGCACGCTTTAATTACGCAAAGCGTGGGCCACCTTGACGAGCGTCCGCATCTTCTCGATCGCTTCCTCGACGCTGCGCGTCTTCAGACCGCAATCGGGGTCCACCCAGACATTCTCCTTGGGCAGGACACTGAGGCCATCGCGCAGGCGCTGCTCGACGAGTGCTTCGGCTTCAATCACGTGCGAATGGACGTCCACAACACCGAAGCTGATGTCTTTCGTGAAGGGGGTTTTCCTAAAGAGGGCCAGCATGTCGAGGCCGCTATTGGACATCTCCAGGTCGAAATTCTCGACCGGCATTTTGAGCATCTCCGGGTAAATGTGCTCGAACGCGCCGTAGCAAATGTGGGTGATGAAGTAGGCGGGCAGCCCCTCCGTTGCGATGCGCAGGCCCTCAATCGCGATCTGCAATTCTTCCGGACGGACCGACGTCGCCGGCTCGTCAATCTGGATGATCTTTGCCCCGGACTGGACGAGCGCTTCCACTTCGCGCCGGATCACCCTTGCCAATGCCAGGCAGGTCTCCCGGCGGCTCGCGTAGTGTTCGTTGAAGGACCAATCCATCACCGTGTAAGGGCCGGTGAGCATCCCCTTGACGGGTTTGGGCGTCAGGCCCTGCGCGTACTTCCACCAGTCCACCGTAATCGGCTGCTCCCAGCGGACCTCTCTCGTGACAATGGGCTTGTGATAGTAACGATTGCCGTAGGAGCGGACAAGGCCGCCCAGCTCAAACCCCGGCAGGTGCTCGGCAAAGTAAGCCACCATATCGCCGCGATACATCTCGCCATCCACCAGAACATCGATTCCGAGCTCCTCCTGCTTGCGGATCCAAAACTCCGTGGCTTGGCGCTCTTTCTGCGTGAGCTCCTCGCGGGAAATCAGCTTCCTCGCGAAGTCGGAGCGCGCTTTCACCAGGTAATCGGGCTTGGGGAAGCTTCCGACGGACGTCGTCGGAAAGAGCGGGAGATTAATTCCCAATTTCTGCAGTTTGGATCGGCTCATGCGCGGCCCCCCAGAAACTCGTTTTTGATCGCCGCCAGGCGCCGCAGCTTGAGCTGGGCGCGGTCGCGGGGCAAATATTCCAGGCCGCAGGACGAAGTCAGATAAAGCCTCGGGGCGTTGACCCGCCGGGCGACGGTTTCGATTTGCCGGGCGGCCGCCGCAGCGTCTTCCTGCTTGGTGTTGCGCCCGTCGACGAGCCCCAGGGCCAGGGTCTTGGTGCTCCCGCTGGTTGAAATCACTTCCCCAAGGCGAGCGCTATAAGTGAAATCGAGACCGAGTGAATCGACCGGGAGTTTCTGGAGCTGATCGTAGAGCGGCGCCGCGTCTCCGAAGTAGAGGGCGAGGAGGATTTCCGCCTTGCCTTTCGCGGCCGCTAAGAGTGCAAGACCGCGCTCGGCGACAGCCAGATCCTTGGGATTCTTTAGCAGGGCGGGCTCGTCAATCTGGATAAGAATTGCTCCGGCCTGCGCAAGGGCGGCGATTTCAGCGGCGAGAGCCGCCGTATAGCCTTCAACGAGTTTCTCGAAACCGCCTGCGCCCCCATTCTCTTCGATGGAGTGGCGGGCCAGGGTGAGCGGGCCGGTCAGTACCGCCTTAACGGGCCGGGACGATTTCGCCTTGGCAAAGAGGAAATCGTCGAGCGCCAGCGGCCTCGTCCGTTCGACCCGCGCCTTGACCACCGGCTGCCGGAAGTAAGTATTGGTGTCGAAGAAACGTAGCAGGCCGTTGATGCGAACGCCCGAGAGCTTCCCCGCCAGATGTGAAATCGAGTCGTACCAGCGGACCTGCCCGTCGGTGACGACGTCGAGGCCCGCCTCAATTTGCTCGGCGAGCGCGAGTTCGGTCATGCGATCTTCCGCGGCACGCAAGTCGGCGTCGGACTTCGCGCCCTTTTCCCACTCCGCGATGGTGCGCCGCAAAACCTGCTGGCCGGGGTCGTCGCCGATGCGCGGATAGCTGCTGTGATTTACGGTAATCAGATTCATTGTGGTTTCGAGTGCTGCGACCTCCTGAATCCACGGTGTTGGTGTTTCAATGCTTGGCTTGCGAAACGGAGACTCCGTGGTGTTCCACGGCCGAAGGGTCTCTTGCGTCACGTTGGTCGACAAACTCGGCCTTGACCTGGTGGGGAATCAGCCCCTTCTGGTAGCCGCGGTCCAGCAGGCATTGCACGGCTGCGCGGCCGCGTTCGCCATACTCGAGCGTCCAGTCATTGACGTACATGGAAACGAAGCGGTCGGCGCCCGGCGTGTCCAGCCCGCGGCCAAACTGCATGGCGTATTCGAGGGCCTGCTCGCGGTGCTCCAGGGCATATTCAATACTCTGCTTCAAAATCTCCGCCACGTGGAGTTGTGTCTTTCGGTCAAGGTTTCGCGAGATGGCGTTGCCGCCCAAGGGGAGCGGCAGCCCGGTTTCCTGGTGCCACCACTCTCCAAGATCCACGACCTTGCGCAGGCCTTCGCGGGCGTAAGTCAGCTGGCCCTCATGGATCACCACTCCGGCATCCGCCTCCCCGCGCGCAACGCAATCAAACACCTGGTCGAAGGGGACCACGAGAGTTTCGATCTTCGGCTCGTAGAGCCGCAACACCAGGGAAGCCGTCGTCAGCTTGCCGGGAATGGCGACGGTCTTGCCCTTGAGTCCCTGAACACCGGTCAGCTCCCGCGCCACCACAATGGGGCCGTAACGGTCGCCAAAGCTCGCACCGCTGGGGAGCAGAACGTAGCGGTCGGCCAGGTAGGCGTAAGCGTGAAACGAAACCGCCGTGATGTCGTAAACGCTCGCAAGGGCCTTCTGATTGAGGCTTTCGATGTCCTCGAGCATGTGAGTGAACGTCACGTTGCCCGTGCGGATTTTCTTGGTCGCCAGCGCGTAGAACATGAAAGCGTCGTCCGAATCCGGACTGTGAGCCAGCTTTAGTTCCTGGCCGCGTGAACGCGCTGCGTCTCCTTTTCGCACAGAAATCGGCTGCATCATGGCGCGAGTGAAGTTTCACCCTGTGATAAGAAAACAACATTTTACCATGCCGGCTGGCCTTCCGGCTAGCGGCGCGCCCGCGCCGCGCGCCAGGCGCGAGTCGTTCGGGTTACGGAACTTGCCGTCAGGGTTGGTGATAGTGGTAGGTAGCAGAACAAGGGGGCGCGAACCGGGACGGTCGATTGCGTTCAAGGAGCTACTTGCTAGTGCTGGCGGCCCTTAAGCGAACTGCCCGCAAGGCGCGCAAGGCTTCCCCGGCCACTTCGTTCTTCGAATCCTGGGAGAGTTGCTCGAGGTAGGGGATGCTCGAAGCATCGCCGTTGTACATCAGCACGACGCAGAGCCGGCGTCGAACGTCTGTCTCGCGGCTGTTCAGGAAGGGATAGAGACGAGCCAGCATTTCCGGACGGCGCGAAAGTTCGATTAAGTAGGTTTGTACCACATCGCCGCGCAGCCTGGAACTAAGTCCATTCACCAGATCACTCAGATAATCCATCTTCCCACAGGCAGTGACAGCGAACATCATGGCCAGTCGAGTGGCGCCGTCCTTCTCCGCGTTGACGGCTTTCTCGAGGTCCGGCAGGCCCTTCTCGTCCCGAGCGCGAGCCAACCCCTCGGCGGCCAAGGTGCGGAACGCCTTGTCTGTGTCCCACAGGGCTTTCACGAAAAGAGGCACGGAAACCGGGCTACCGATATAGGACAAGCCCTCCAGAGCGCGCAACTGAGTGGTGCGGTCGGGATTGTTCTCGTACATCGATTGCAGCTTGGGAACCGCTTCCGCGGTGCGAAGGATTCCCACGGTCACGGCGGTCTCCAGCCGGACCTGCTTGCTAGGGGAATCGAGCAGGTCCACCAGCGACGGGCCCGCCGTGAGGACCTGAATCTTGCTGAGAGCGTTCAGCGCTTCTGCCGCCAGGTCCTCGTCGCTCGCGTGAGCCGCCTTGACGAGGTCGGGCACGGCGGACTTGGCGAGGAGGATCCCCAGTCCGGAGGCGGCGCGGCGGGCTGGCCCGACCGGCTCCGTGTTGTTGAGAGTGGCTACGAGCGCTGCGACCACCTTGGGATCGACGCTGATACCGGGATCGATGCGCGAGTCATCGCGCACATAGTGGCCCTTGGCGCGCCGCCAGGTGTTCTGCCAAAAGCCGACAAATCCCCCCGATTGCGACTGGCCGGCGTAGTAGCCGACCAACCCTTCGACGGCCAGGATGCGGACGTCGGGACTTTCGTCCTTCGTCGCCTCGATGAGAGGATCGAGCGATTCCGCCGCATGGATGGAGGCCATGGCCGTCACCACTTCTCGTCGCACCTTCTCGTTCTCGTCCTTCAAGAGCGACGTCAGGGCGGGGATATCCGCGGGCGTCCCGGTTTTTGCCAGCTCTTTGGCTGCGCGGGCGCGCTGGTCGGCGTCGGGGCTCTTCAGGCCCTGGTTTTCGGCGGCCCCGGTCGCCTGCGCATAGGCCATCGGCCCCGGCAACGCCAGGGCGGCCAGCCCGCAAGCCAGTGCTACGGTTTGAAACGTCCTCACTGCGCTGCTCCTCCACCCATGTGCGCGATGGTGATCTTGGTCTTTCCCGAGTTCTGTTCTTTAGCCACGTCGATCGTCACCACGGTGGGATGTTCTTTGGTGCCCTTCTGGATGGATAGGCGGTAATGTCCTTCATTTTGAACTACGCTTAGGTCTGACCCCAGCTTCTCCTTATAAAAATCCACGACCTTCTCGACGTCATCATCCGTCACAAAATCCTGTCCACCGATCGAGAATTTGTCGCCGAAGGAGAACTGCCCGCCGCCTTCCAGTGCTGTCGCTCCCGGGTAGACTGGAACTCCGGCAACCATATCTCCGGGCTTCGCCGCCTGTGGTCCCAGTTTGAGGGGGCCGCCGGGAGTCTGGATTTCTACGGACCTCCCGCTCTTGTCCATCTGGATTGCTTCCCGAACCGCTCTCTTGGCGCGATAGACTCCATAGACGCAGGCTCCGATACCTGCCACGGCGATAAAGACCAGGATTAACACGACGATCAAAATAATCTTGACGATGGGGCTGGAACCCTTCGCCGGCGCGGGTGCTGCCGGCGCGGGCTGGGTCGCCGGAATGGCCGCTGGCGTTGGGACAGCGGCGGCTGGTGCAGGCACTCCCGCCGGACCCATCGGTTTCCCGCACTGCGAGCAGAAACTCAGATCCTCGCCTACCGGCGAGCCACAATTGGTGCAAAACCTGGCCATAATCCCTCCCCTGGAACGCCACCCCGCGCCGGCCAAATGAGTGGCCAAAGCGCTTGGCGGGTCAACTGGAAATCATAGATACGTGAATCGAGCGAGAGAATACCACCGTTTGTTCAGAAGGTCGAGAGATTGCGTCTCATAACTGCGGAGGGGCGCCAGGGTGCGGGCGGCTTTGGTAATGCCGCAAGACCTTCGGCAGCGCCAACCCTACCAGTGCAATCTTGAGAATGTCTCCTGCCAGGAAGGGATAGAAACCTGCCCACCAGCGTGCGCGCGAGCCGTATCCCGAGACTGCACCCAGCCAGGCCGTGCCGGCGACGAGGATCAGGAGGCTGCAAGAAAACATTGCGGGCGCCATTGTCCACGCCCGGCGGCTGGCTCCGCGCTCAACCAGCCAGCCAAGCAATCCCGCTGCGACCGGAAAGGACCAGAGGTATCCCGCCGTGGGCCCCAGCAGGTAGGCCATCCCACCTCCCCCTGCGAAAACCGGCATGCCCGCCGCGCCCGCCGCCAGATAGAGAAGCTGGCTGCCGAATCCACGCCGCCATCCCAGCACGGCTCCACTCAGCAGTACCCCGAAGGTCTGGCCGGTCAATGGAACGGGCGTGAAGGGCAAGGGGATGCTTACTTGCGCCGCCAATGCAGTGAGGAAGCCGAAACCGACCATCCAAAGAAGATCCCGAGCCGCGCTCTGACGCTCAGCAAGATAGTCCACCAACACGTTGGACCGGGCTGTGGTCATTTCGATTCCTTATCCCTTTCTGCCAGTTTTCGCAGGAGGCCGGGCAATTGTTGCACAAAAGCTGACCGCGGCAGAACTAGATCGCAGCCCGCCTCTCGAGCGGCTGCGGCTAGGTCCGTCTGGACATGTGAGAGATACGCCAGCACCGGCACGGTCCCTTTCCGCGATTCGCTCTTGAGGGCGCGGATGACCTCCAGCGCTCTCCCGGAACGATGATTGAGATCAATTAAGACGGCGGTTGCCGGCTGTCCCTCGGAATCCTCGATTAACTGGTCTGGGCCAGCGACCTTCACAGCCACTCCGACCATCCGGGCCGTGTCTTCGATTTTAGATAAGAAGATGAGATCGTCCACTACGACCCAAACCATATTGGCCTTCTACCCAAGCGCCCATCTCAGTGCGCCGCGCGGCTCCCGAGTCGGCATCCAGAGTCTGCGGCACGGGTTCACCCGTCCGGCAAGACTCCAGGAATGCCGACGGAAAAGAACAGAAAGTATAGCCGAGATTTCAGGTGAAATGTGCAAGCAGCAGGTACGACCCAGCCCCGGAACGCCGGTCAGATCCGCTGCCGGGTTGTGGTTGGCACACTAAGTGCTACCCTAGACCCGATTGTGGGCCTTATTGCCCACTTTCACGGACAAGTTGTCTGCCCAGACCCATTCCGCTACGTTGTGGTCTCCCCTGGCAAATGGGCATAATGTAGTTGGCTACCGTAGAAACCGGAAGCAGCAGGGAAATCGAGGATTGATCAGAACATAAACTTGGGAGGTGTCAGTGGATCGAGGGACGGTTTTCGTTATCGGTGCGGGGCCTGCGGGACTATTTGCAGCCAAGAAGATCGCCACGGCGGGCTACCAGGTCGTGATTCTCAACCGGGACATCAAACCCGGGGGCCTGGCGGAATACGGGATTTACCCCCAGAAGTTTCATATGAAGGGGGGACTGCGGAAACAATTCTTCAAATTCCTGGAAATGCCTAACTTGCACTATTTCGGGAACGTCCCGGTGGGGGAGGGAGCGCCTCTGAAGATCGGCGACCTGCGGCAATGGAATCCCGATGCCTTGGTCTTTGCAGTGGGCGCCCAGGGCACCAAGAAATTGGGTTTGCCGGGCGAGGATGCAGCAGGCCTTTATTCTGCCAAGGATTACGTCTTCAATTACAACCAGCTTCCGCCCTTCACTTCGCAGGACTTCTCCAGCGGCCGGCGCGTGGCGATTATTGGCATGGGAAACGTCATGGTGGACATCGCCCGCTGGCTGCTGCAAGACATGCCCGGGACGAAGCCCGAGGAAGTTGTGGTCATCGCCCGTCGCGGACCCTTTGAAGTCAAGTTCGACGAGAAGGAATTCGACCACATCGAGATGCACCTTGACCGCGCGATCATGCAGGAAGAGTTGCGACGCGTCGCGGAGCGCATTCGCGCTTGCGACCAGGATGTCTCCAAGGTGGCCGAGACATCCTTCCCCTGGCTCAACCGCCCCCCTGCCAAAGAGGCGCAAGGCAAGCTGAGCTTCCGCTTCCTGACGTCGCCGGCAGTGGTGAAAGCTGACGAGCGCGGGCGAATCAACCGCCTCAACGTAGTCGAGAACCTTCTGGTACGCAAGGGCGACAACACCGCCGCGAAGGCCACCGACCAGACCGTCGACCTGGACTTCGACACCTTGATCTACGCCATCGGCGACGTTGTCGATCCGACCCTCGGCCTGCCCCATGACAACAAAGGGTCATACTTGACCAATCCCGACTCGAGCGACCCCGGCCGCGCCGCGTACGAGGTTTTTGACGCTCAGGCGGGTAAGGCGCTGGAGGGAAACTACGTCCTGGGCTGGGCGCGCAAGGCCAGCGATGGACTTGTGGGCAAAGCGCGCTTCGACGCCGAACAGGGCTGTGACCATATCCTGAAGTATCTGGAAACCGCACCGAAGAAATCCACGGCAACGGTTCCGGATATCGTCGCAACCCTTGCCCGCAAGGGCCTTCGGTTGATCAATAAGGACGAGATTCGCCTGCTCGCCCGCGCGGAAGAAGCGGAAGCCAAAGCGCACAACCTGCCGGCATTTAAATTTTCGACCAACGAGCAGATGCTGGACGCCATCGAGAAAGAGAAGGCCGCCAAGGCAGGAAGTGCTGCGGCCTAAACGTTGGTTGTTTCATTTGACCTTGGTGCTGCCGTGTGTGGCGGCCCTGAGTCCTTCGCAAACGCAGGTGCCCGAACCTGCCCCCCCGGAATCCTTCCGGCGAGGGCTCACTTTTCCTGTGGGGGAGAACCATGACAGTTGAAAACGAAGTCGTCCGCCCCGAGGCCACGCCCAAAGTAATTCGGCTGGTTCGGCCCTCAGTCGTCATGCTGTGCGGCCCTGCGGCCTGCGGCAAGTCCACCTTCGCCTCGAAACATTTCCGCGCCACGCAGATTGTATCTTCCGATCACATGCGGGCATTGGTCTCTGATGATGAAAGCGACCAGCGCTACCAGACCCAGGCGTTCGCGTTGCTGCATTTTCTCCTCGAGCAGCGGTTGAGCATTAACCGGCTCTGCGTCGTGGATTCGACCGCCCTTACCCCGCAGGCCCGCAAGAGTCTGCTTGAGATCGCGCGCCGCCATCAGGTGCCGGCTGTCGTGCTCCGGTTCGATGTTCCTTTGGAGGTGTGCCTCGAGCGGGACAGCCAGCGTCCGCGGACCGTCGGCCAAGCGGCGATCGAGCGCCAGTACCAGTTGTTTGAGCAGGCCAAAGCGACGTTGCAGCAGGAGGAATTTGACCAGATCTTCGAGCTGAGCGACGGAGACCTTGGGAAGGTGCGGTTTGAGATAGTCTTCCGGCCGGTGCAGCGCCCTGGCGGCGATTCTTCACGGCAGGACGGCCGCCGCCCGGCGCCGCGCAGCATCCGGCCTCCCGGACTCGCTGCAGTGCTTGTTTCCACCACTTCCGAGCCTGCTCAGGCAGCCACGCCCGCCGCTGCCCCAAACCCCAGCGGCCGGACATCGGGCTGACGCCCTGCGGCAGATTCCACTTTTCCTATCCGTTTTCGCCAAGTGCTTCGAGGTCGGCGAGATCCTGGGCGCGACGGGTTGCTTTCTTGTTTCGAATCAGCGCTTGGCGGCCGAGGATGTTGACTTTCATTCCCTCAAGTTCCGCCTCCACCTTTTCGGCCCACGCTTCATCGAAGGAAACGCCAGTCATTGAAGTCAGCAGGTCGATCCGATTGGGAGGCAGACCTAATTGGATTACCTGGTAGGAATTCACAAAGTCGGCTTGCTTTAGCCCCAGCCCGCCGAAGCCAAAGTCCCGCAGCATCCGTTCCAGGCGTTGGGCGTTTTCTGCGGTGTTGCGGACCAGGACGTCCAAATCGCCCGTGTAACGAGGCAAGCCGTGGTGAGCCAGCGCCACTGCGCCCACGATTAGGTATTCAACCGCGTTTGAGTTGAGTGATTCGATAAACGCGCGCCAATCCTTCGGAAGCGACATCGTCCTCCTTCATTGCGATAGCTCGAAGCTGAAACAGGATTTCCAGGCGCTCGGCCGGCGTGAGGCGGCGGTAGTATGCGAACGTCGCCTCCTCGGCTTCCCGGTGGGTTCGGAATTTGGCAACAGCGCACTCCATCAGACCTATTTTACCCGTGCGCAGGGGGGAATGCCATCGAGGGATTGAGTGATCTAGGAGCCTGTCGGAGATAGCTTTCGACTCCTACGGAGGTAAGGCTGAAGATTGTTCCGAGACAGGGGC
>JBEKUI010000149.1:0-11227 GCA_049515175.1 Terriglobia bacterium | reverse complement strand
CTACGGCCTGCGCCAATTGCGCCGCAACCCCGGCTTCACCCCGGCCGCCGAAAAGACTTTGGACTCGAAACCAGGCTGGAGCGTTGCATGCTGAGGCGGTCAGGTGTAAATTCTCGGTAGGCCACGAAGTCAAAACGGAAATTCCGGGTGAGGACGACCGTGTCGGTACTGTGAGGAATGGCAGTCGTTAACACCAATCCGATGAAGCTGCCGCCGAAGCCGTGGGTCGAGGGATATGTCCTTGATTATCACACTGTCAGCAGCACACCAACTGGGGATCCTTACTACCGCTTTGATACAAAGCGCACGGAGCTTGGCGAACTACTCTTCCGGTTGAAGTACCGCGCGGGAGGAAGTGATGTTGTCGCCGACATAGTTGATACCGCTGAGCAGTTCGTCGGAGGGTGGAAGCCCCCCATCGACTATGTTGTGCCGGCACCGGCTTCGCTCACTCGGAAGACGCAGCCGGCTGTCGAAGTCGCGCGGGGGCTGGCAGCGCGCCTCCGCATTCCCATGTTCGAAGATGCAATCGTCAAGGTGAAGACAACTCCGCAGATGAAAAACATTGACGACTGGTCGGAGCGGCAAAGGGTGCTCGCGGAAGCGGTCCAAGCGGGACAGAACGACGTGAAAGGCAAGTCCATCCTCCTGTTCGACGACTTGATTGAGTCGGGGTCGACGCTCCGGCGCGCCGCCGAGGTGCTGCTTAAGGATTGCGGCGCTCGAGCTATCTATGCGCTCGTTTTGACTAGGACAAAATGACAAGAATAAGGAACGGGACGAAAGTATTCATCGCTGGATCACGCCGTCTCTCGCAGCTCAAGAATGACGTAAAGCGCCGAATTGACAACATCGTCGACAAAGGGCTCACTGTTATGGTGGGCGATGCAAACGGTGTTGATAAAGCTGTGCAGCGATATCTCAGCAGCAGGCACTACAGTAATGTGTTGGTGTTTTGCATGGAAGGGGGCTGCCGAAATAACCTAGGGAGTTGGCCGACGCGGAAGGTTGCAGCCGCTGACCCCGCGCGGCGTGACTTTGCGTACTACTCCACCAAGGATCGGGCGATGGTGGAGGAGGCGGATTACGGGCTGATGCTTTGGGACGGCAAAAGTCGCGGGACTCTCAGGAGCATTGTCGATCTAGTTCGGCAGAAGAAACCGGTGGTCGTGTACATCGCACCTGCCGGGTCCTTTTGCACGTTGCGCCAGTCGGGTGAACTGGCTGAGATGCTAAGTCGTGTTGATCCCGCCGCGCTGCAAGGAATCGACCGCGAATTACAATCCTTCGCGATGGTCGCCGGGTCTGGTCACAAAGGCGGCAACGTGCCCTTGTTCTAGAGATCATGAGTGGAGCTGGAGCAATTAGCGCATCAGAGTCTCGTTTCCCAGAGACTCTGTGGTTATTCGTTCGGATTCACTTTCGCGGGTGGCGCACACATGCCGCTGTTTGGCATGTGTGCGATCAGTGAACGCCCAGCCGGAGCCCGGCCAGTGACAGGAATGGCCAAAGCCGCTGGCTCTTGAACGGCGCGAGAGGCCGAGGCCATTATTGTCATGCTGTGCTGGCACCCCCGCATTTTACATCGCACACATCGCAGGAGGCGCGACGTATGCACCACCCGCGGCTGAGAGAGTTGTTGCCAGCGCGGCAAACCTAACTCTTTAATTCGGTCTGAGGAAACGAGAGGCTTCTCATGAAGATAACCTGCCTGGACAAGGAAGTCGGTCAATTGCTTGCTGAATCCTTCTACAAGATTCCTCGTTTTCAACGGCCCTATTCCTGGGATCACGCGAACCTTGAAGAATTTTGGAACGACACCATCGTCGAGAACGACTCTGATTATTTCATCGGCAACTTCGTCGTGTACGACGACAAAGGCGTTCTTGGTGTAGTTGATGGGCAGCAAAGACTCACAACAATCACCCTCTTGCTGTGCGCGTTACGAAACGTGCTGAAAGAGGAGGGTTTGCCCGATCTGGCCAAGGGTATTCACAATTTGATCGAACGACGAGACATCAAGAATGAACGTTTTTATGTGCTTCAAACGGAGACTTCGTATCCATTCTTTCAAGAGTACGTTCAAAAGTTTGGTGCTCCAGCAACTATCCCTGAAATTGGGCCTGAGGAAGAACTCTTGAAGGAGGCTTACGATTATCTTCGGGGGAACCTCGACAGTACCGTTGAAAGCATCAAGAAGCAAACCAGCCTATCTGAATCGAAGAAAAAGGCGAAGCTGGAGGAAGAGCTGTCCAGAATCCGAGACAAAGTTCTCGGCCTGAAACTCATATTCACATCATTAGACAACGATGACGACGCTTACATGATCTTCGAAACTCTAAATACTCGCGGAAAGGACCTAACGCTTTCTGATCTTGTCAAAAGCCATCTTGCAAGACTACTCAAGCCCACCAACAAGGGGGTTGATCTCGCAAAAGATAAATGGGTCAAGATTGCTGAGACATTCGAAGAGTCTCAGGCAGATCTGAGCATCTCGACTTTCATTCATCATTTCTGGCTTTCCCGATATGAGTACGTAACTGAAAAGAAACTGTACAAGGCATTGCGGAAAAGGATCAAAAAGGAGATTGCTGCCCAATTCCTCGATGATCTCTTGAGGGAAAGCAAGCTTTACCGGCAGATTCATGAACCCACATATAAGAAGTGGAAAAAAGAAGACCTAGAAATGCGGGATTCGCTTGATGGGATGAATCTGTTTCGGATAAAACAGCAGCTCCCTTTGGTGCTCGCTGTGATGCGGCATTACGAAGACCGGACCCTAAAGCCCAAACATGTAGAAGAAGTGCTGTCCGCCATCGAAAACTTTCACTTCGTTTTCACCGCCGTTGCCTCACAGAGATCATCAGGCGGAGTTTCCTTCATGTACGCTTCGGCAGCCAAGAATTTACATGAAGCGAGCAAATTGACCGACAAGGCCACCGTCCTTCGCTCACTTCGCGAAAAGCTGAAGACCAAGAGGCCACCGTACGCTGAATTTGAGGCTAGGTTTTTAGAGCTTCGCTACTCCAGTAAATTCACTAAGCAGAAGAAATTAATACGCTACTTACTCGCGAAGATATTTCAGAGGAATAGCAGCGGAACTCCTCTTGATCCGGACAAGTTGACAATCGAGCACATCGCGCCGGAAAACCCGCCTGGAACAGCGGGCTTGACGGACGAGCAGATTGCTTCTGTGGGAAACCTGATTGTGATAGATCAAACATTGAACAATAAACTAGCAAACAAAGATTTTGCACACAAAAAGAAGATTCTCCAATCATCGAACATCTGGATTGATTCAGCGATTGCTAACGCCACAACGTGGGGAGCCACGGAGATAGAGCAACGGACTCGATTGCTGTCGAACGAAGCCTACAATAAAGTTTGGAAACTGTAGCCGAGCAAGTATCGCCGACCTCCTTTGTAGGTCTGCGGCTTCTTCCCTCCGAGGCGGGTCCCGCTCTGCGGGATCGGCGGGCAGTCCCGCCAAGCGGGATCAACCTCCAGCCCGCATCGGCTCGCTGGTTCGTCTGCATCCACCCCTCTTCAGTGACGAGTGACCAGTGACGAGAAAACTTCATCCCGACCCTCTCCCCGTGGGAGAGGATATCCGTCCGCCGACGGACGGGTGAGGGCGAAGGATCGCCGCTGCAGCGCCGACTGAGCCTCCCGCTGGCGACGCAAAGGTGCCGCTACACATTCTTCAAAAGCTGGCGACGTAAAGCCGCCGCTCCACGTTATTCAATAGCCGGGGGGAATTCCGAATTCAGATTTCGCCCATCCAGGCGCCGTAGGGTTTGAGCGGGCGGACGTTATCGCAGACGGCCTTGAGCGCGGCGGTGAGGGGCACGGCGAGCACCAGGCCGATCCCGCCCCACAGCCATCCCCAGAACATCATGGCGATGGTGACGGTGAGGGCGTTGAGCCTGACGCGACGGCCGACGAGTTTGGGGGTGAGGAAGTTCACGGCGATGAAGTGCACGATGACCACGGTGAGGGCGATGGTGAGCAGCGGCTCCATGCGGTCGCTATCGACCAGCGCCACGAGCAGGGGCGGCAGCATGCCCAAGGCCACGCCGATATAGGGCACCAGACACAGAAACGCCGCCAGCGGGCCGAGCAGGAGCGCGTAGGGCAGCCCGGCGGCCATGAAGATGGGCGTCATAATCAACGTGCAGATCACCGCCACCAGAAGGTTGCCGAGCACGTATTCGCGCACCATGGTGCTGATGCCGTGCAGCACGTCTTCCACGGCCTGGCGGCGCTCGAGGGAAAACAGGTTCAGCGTGGTGACCCAGATCTGGTCCTTGGAGGTGAGCATGAAGAAGACCAGGAAGGGAATGAACATGACGGTGACCGCAAAGGCGTAAAGCGACCCGATGCCGCGCAGCAGGAATTGCACCCAGGGCGATTCCTGTTCCAGGCGCACGGAGGGCATAGTGGACTCGGCGGGCAGAATCGTCGAGGTGCTCTGGCCGATCTTCTTGGTGGTGATCTGCACGTGCGCCACGATCTGCTTGATGCGCGCCGTGAAGCGCGGCAGGTCGTCCATAAACGCCGTGGCGCGGTCGTAGAGCAGATAGCCCAGCAGGTACACAACCCCCAGTGCCAGCAGCACCATGAGCAGCGAACCCAGCCAGCGCGGCAGGTGAAACCGCTCCAGCAGCTTCACCCCCGGGTCGAGCACGAAGGCAATCCCCACCGAGCAAATCAGCGTCACCACAATCGAGCTGGCAAAATAGATCGAGGCGCAGAGGATGGCGGCGGCGATGATGCGCACGCTCATCGCGGTGGTGTCCGCAAACGAGGCGATATCGAGCTTGGGCTCGGGCATGAGAGGCGCTCCCCGTCCGCGCATTGTAGCTTGCCCGCGCGGGAATTGCCAGTTACGGCGTGACCAGGTAGCGCGTCAGATAGATGTAGAGGCGGCTTTATGCCGTCCGTCGGCCGACGGACGAGGTAAACTCGCCGCTACAAAACCGACAGCGCCCGCCCGCGCCGGTGGCCGCGCTGCAATTTCAGGCGCGCGCCTGAACTTTCGGGTATAATCCGCTTCCTTGCCGCGCGCTCCGCCGGAGCTTTCCATCGAGGTTATGCCATGAACGAGCAAGGCTTGCGTCTGGGGGACTTGCTTGACGACTATTGCCTGCGCTGCCGTCGTCTGCTGAATCACGCCGTCGCCAGCATGATGAACGGCCAGGTGGTGAAAGTCATCTGCCAGACCTGCTACACCGAGCACGCCTACCAGCACGGTGAGGGGGGAAAGAAGAAGGCCAACTCGCGCACCACGCTCTTCGATCAGGTCCTCGCCAAATTCTCTTCGAGCGATGTGCCGCCCGCGCCGGAAACTCCCGCCGCCCGCAAGAAGCCGCCCGCCGAGGCCCGCTCCATCACCCGGCCCAAAGGCAAGGCTCCGCGCGGCAAGAAATAAGCGGCCACACTCACCCGCCGCTGCGGCGCAAAACGCGCACCTCGCGCGCCGAGAGCAGTTCGTACTCGGTGCCGTGCCATTCGATGCGGCGCACGAATCCCGCCACCAGAAAGTTGTAGAGCATCACCCAGGGCACCAGCGGCGCGAGCTGCCAGTAGCAGCCTCCGTCGCGGGCGAGGCTCTCCGCTTCTTCCGGGAAATGCTCGCGCGCCACCATCGAGCGCAGCCCGCCCTTGGCAATGCCGAGGAATTGAATGATCGCGAGCAGGCCGGCGACCGCCGCACGCGCCGGCGCAGTGGTTGCGGGCAGGACGAGCAGCGCCAGGCCCAGCAGCATCGTCGCGACGTAGAGTGAATATCCCGCCAGTCCCATCCGCCAGAGGTGCGGCGCATAAACGCGCGTGATGATGATCTGGCGGTTGGTCCATCGCAGCAGCGCGGCGAAGGTGGAATCCTCGCGCGAGGCTACCAGGCAGCGCGGCTCGAAGTGAATGTGGCCGCCCGCTTCCCGCACGGCGCGGGTGAGCGCGTAATCGTCGCTCACCGTGCCGGACCAGTGGCGCTCCGCCACTTGCAGGCGGCGGAAATCGGCGGCGCGCACGGCCATCGAGCCGCCCCAGGCGAAATTGTGGTCGTGGTCGCCGAGCAGCGTGGCGACGGAAGTGTCCCAGGCGGCGCGCAGGCGCGAGGCGAAATTGCCGCCCGGCAGATACCATCGGAATCCCGTGCTCACCATCACCCCGGAGTCGCCGAGCGGCGCGACGAGCGCGCGCAGCCACTCGCGCCCCGGCCGCGCGTCAATATCCGCGAAGACCAGAACCTCCGCCGCGCTGTCGGCCGCTTCGAACCCGCGCCGGAGGTTCGTGACCTTCTCGCCACAGCCGTCCGCGTAGCCCGCGACGACGAGCTTCGTCGCCGGCCCCGCGCCCGGGCGCGAGGCGGCGAGCCGCGCGGCAAGCGCGACATGAGCGGAATCCTTTTCCGACGCAACCACGAAGATCAGCTGAAATCGCGGATAGTCCTGGGCGAGGAAGGCTTCGACGTGGGCGTCAAAGCCCGCTCCCACGCCCTTGCAGGGAACAATCACCGCCGCCGGTGGCGCGAAGCCGCCCAACGGCTCGCGGCGTCGCCGGCGGAAGTAGCGGAGGAACTTGAACCCGTCGCGGAGCGCCAGCAGGCTCTGCACCACGAGCAGCGCCGCGAGGCCGAGAAAGACCTGGAAAGCGAGCGTCAAGGTGATTTATCCGTCGTTATAATACCCGATTGGTGGATTATACCCTTAGTGTCGTGTCGCCGAGGAAACTGACACACTCGATGACCTGTCACCCTGAGCCCGTTCGCATCGCTCAGGGTAAACTCCGCGAAGGGTCTCAGCATGACCGCCTCTGCGTGAGCCCGATAGTTTACCCTAGACCGCGGGGCGCGGCGTGGCACGCGGCATTTCTGATAAGATAACGGCGCTCGGTTGCCTTGCGGCGCACCGGGGGTCCGCGCATGTTCGCTCGCCACAACCGCATCATCGGCCGGCTGTACCTCGCGGGCGACGCGCTCGTGGCGCTCGCCAGCTTCGCGCTGGCTTACCTCCTGCGCGCCCACGTCCTCTCACCGCGGCCGCTCTTTTCGCCCGGCAACTATTACTGGATCGTCCCCCTGGTGGCGGGATTGTGGGTGGGCACGGGCGTGGTGCTGGGCGCCTATCGCGATATTCGCGAAGACGAAATCCGCCGCGCCTTTACGGTTCCGTTCAAGGTGGGCTTTCTTGCCACCGCCCTCCTCTTCGCCCTCACCTTTGCTTTCCGGCTGGAATACATCAGCCGGCTGCTGCTGGGCTTTTATGCGGTGATCGATCTGGCGCTGATGGCAGCCTTCCGCCTGGTGGCGCGGCGGCTGAGCGTGGGAGGGTTCCGCCATTTCCTGCTGGTGGGCGAAACCCCGGAGGCGCTGGAAATCGCGCGGACGCTCGAGGCAAGCGAGCACCGCGGCCTGCGCCTCGTCGGCTTCGCCAGCGCCGCGAGCGCGCCCCCGACGCTCGATCAGTCCGCGCTGCGGCGCACCTATCCGGTTTTTCCCCTCGCCGAGCTTCCCGACCTCCTCCGCCAGCACGTCATCGACGAAGTTATCTTCGCCATCGCCAAAGAGGACCTCGAGCGCCTTGAACCCACGTTCCTGATGTGCGAGGAGGAAGGCGTCAAGACGCGCCTGCTGCTCAGCTTCTTCCCGCACTTGATTTCCCGCGTCTCACTCGAGCGCCTGCGCGACATGCCGCTGCTCACCTTCTCCACCACGCCGGAGGAGGAATCGCTGCTGCTCCTCAAGCGCGTGGTGGATTTCCTGCTGGCGCTCGCGATGCTGATCCTCCTTTCGCCGCTCTTTCTCGTCCTCGCTGCGCTCATCAAGCTGACCTCGCGCGGGCCGGTCTTCTATCGTCAGACGCGCTGCGGCCTGGGCGGGCGGAAGTTCACGCTTTACAAATTCCGCTCCATGCAGGCGGACGCCGACCTGCGCCGCGAGGAGCTCGAAGCCTTGAACGAAGCCGACGGGCCGGTGTTCAAGATCAAGGACGATCCGCGCTGCACGTCCGTGGGGCGCTTCATGCGCAAGTTCAGCTTGGACGAACTTCCGCAGCTCTTCAATATTTTGAAAGGCGAGATGTCATTCGTCGGCCCGCGCCCGCCCCTGCCGGAAGAAGTCGAGCACTACGAGCCCTGGCAGCGCCGCCGCCTGCGCATGCCGCCGGGACTCACCTGCCTCTGGGCGCTGGAAGGGCGCAGCAAATTAAACTTTCGCCGCTGGATGGAACTCGACCTCCAATACATCGATCACTGGTCGCCCGCCCTCGATTTGAAGATCTTCCTCAAGACCATCCCCATCGTTCTGTTGGGCCGCGGGGCGTCGTAGGGGCGGGGCTTGCCGTGCCCTCGTTGGACGGGGCAAGCCCCGCCCCTACTTCAGCGCCGCTTCGTAGGCGGCGAGCAGTGCCTTCTTTTCGATTTCCCAATTCAGTTTTTCTTCGATGCGCTGGCGGCCGAGTGCGCCGAGCTGGCGGCGGAGCGGCTCGGAATCGAGGAGCTTGAGAATTTGCTCCGCGAAATCGATGGGGTCGTTGGGGCGGGCGTAGAGCGCGGCGTCGCCAGCGGAGCGGCGGCCTTCCGCAAGGTCGAACAGCACCACCGGCCGCGCGTAGGCCATATATTCGAGAATCTTGTTCATGGTGGACTTGTCGTTCATGGGATTCTTGGGGTCGGGCGCGGCGCAAACGTCGGCGGTGGAAAGATACGCCGCGAGCTCGTCATCCGGAACGCGGCCCGTGAAGGTGACGAAGGAATCGATCCCGCGCGCGGCGGCCTGTGCCTTCAGACGCGGAATCTCCGAGCCGCCGCCGATCATCACGAAGCTGACATCGCGCCGCTGCTTCTCACTGACGAGGTGGGCAGCGGATTCGATCAGCAGGTCCACGCCTTCCTGCGGCCCCATGGTGCCGAGATAGACGACAAGAAAGCGACGCCCCTGCTTCAGTTCCGGCTGCGGCGGCGCGCGCCGAACCTTCGCGAGGTCCGGGCTGCTGCGCACGATGAAGACGCGTTCCGGCGGCATTTTCCCACGCGTCAACGCGACCTCGCGATATGACTCGTTCGTTGCGATGGAAACATTGGCGGCCCGGAACGTCAGCCGTTCCGCGAGGCAAAGCAACCCATGGAACAACCCGGGTCGGTTGCCGAACTTCGCCTCCCACAACTCGGGATTCAGGTCGTGGTGATCGAAGATGAAGCGCACGCCTAAAAGTTTGAAGAAGAGGGCGACGAGGAAAATGAGGTCGGGCGGATTGCAGGCGTGAATGATGCGGAAGCGCTTGCCGGCATAAACTCGCAGCGCCAGCAGAAACTCCGCCGTGAGCGCCCAGGCGTACTCAACCAGATATCCGAGCGGCCCCGAGGCTTCCCACAAGCGGTGGCGATAGATCTCAATCCCTTCCAGCGTCTCGCGGCTCTTCTCGAAGCCACGGCTCTTCGGGCAGATGATCGAAACCTGATAGCCCGCCTCCCGAAGCGCCCGCGCCTCCTGCCACACGCGGCGATCGAAAGGGACGGGCAGGTTTTCGACGATGATGAGGACGGCGGTCGGATGACTGTGGCGATTCAAGCTGGGATACTCCACCGGTAATAGGAAATCGGAAGTCGGAAGTCGCAGACCAGGGCCACCTTGAAGCGTGCACTGGAGCTAGCGCTCAGGATGTGTCTCCTTTTTGCTCCCAGCTTGCAAGGAGCGAATGAGTGCGCGAAGCATTCTCCCCAGGGTGTCACACTGGTCGAGAATGGGGTCAACCTCGCCGGGTTTGCCTATCTTCAGCCTTCGCGAAAGCAGGAGATGAGTTTCTAGTTCCTTGAGTGAACCTTGAGCAATTCGCAAGAACTGGACGTAGTCACCGCGATTGTTTCGCCCATGCCCTTCGGCAATGTTTGCCGGAACGGAAACGACAGCCCGTCGAACCTGCGAGATCAAGCCGTACAGTTCCTCTTTGGGGAACTGCCGCGTGACCGTGTAGCATACCTCCGCAAGATCCATCGCTTTCTGCCACACCCTCAGATCCCTGTAAGAATGTATTGGGGACTCTTCCATGTTGCCTCCTTGCGTGGCTCCCCTACTTCCGATCTCCAACTTCCGACTTCCTTCTTTTCTCTCTCCACCACAACTCAAAATTGACCAGCGCCCAAAGCTGTTTCTGCCTGTCGCGCAGGCCGTCGAAGTGCTCGCGCACGAACTGCTCCATGGCCGGGCGGTTGAAGTATCCGCGCGCCTGCGCTTCCGGGGAGAGCAGAAGATCGGCGACAAACGACTTGAGGGGTTTGCGGAACCAGGGGCCGATGGGGACGGCGAATCCCACCTTGCGCCGGCGCAGCACTTCGGGCGGGAGGTGCGGCTTGAGCGCCTGGCGCAGCAGGACCTTGGTGCGGAAGCCGCGCGACAGCATGCGGCTGGGAATGCGCGCCGCGAGTTCGACGAGCTTGTGATCGAGAAACGGCACGCGCTCTTCGATCGAGGCGGCCATGGTCATGTGATCGCCGCGCAGCAGGAGATTATCGGGCAGCCAGATTTTCAAATCGGCGTAAAGCATGCGCTTGAGCGGCGAGCGGTCGCGGACCTTTTCGAGGTATTGCTCGAAGACGCGCGCCGGGTGGGCGGGATCGACCTGCTCGAGAAAATCGCGCGCGAAGAGCGTTTCCCGCTCCTCGCGGGAGAAGGAGGCGAACCAGGTGACGGAGCGCTCCGCCTCGTCGCGAATGGAGAGTGTTTCGATGGCCAGGCGCGCGCGCCGCTGGCGGTAGGGCAGCCAGCGCACCAGGGCCCGCGTCACTTCCTGGGGAAATGCTCCCACTAGTCCCGCCAGGCGGTCGGCGGCGTATTTGGGATAGCCCGCGAAGAGTTCGTCGCCGCCTTCCCCCGCCAGCACCACTTTCACGCTCTCGGAGGCCAGGAGCGAGATGCGGTAGAGCGCGATGTCCGTGGGCTCCGCGACCGGCTCGTCGCGGAAGGCGATCAGGCGGCTGAGTTCGCCGGCCAGGTCCTGGGAGTGGACGAGCAATTCGTGGTGCTCGGTGGAGAAGCGCTCTGCCACTTGCCGCGCGTAGGGCAGCTCGCTATATCCGGACTCCTCGAACCCCACGGAAAAAGTGCGCAGCGGCCGCGCCCCCTGCTCCGCCATGAACGCCACGACCGCGCTCGAATCCGTTCCGCCGCTCAAGAACACTCCCAGGGGCACGTCGGCAATGAGGCGCAGGCGCACCGACTCGCGCAGGC
>JBEKUI010000148.1:0-11297 GCA_049515175.1 Terriglobia bacterium | reverse complement strand
GTGGCGAATGAAAACGCCCCGATTGTATGGCCCGAGGGGAAGGAATTTCCCCCGGAGAAAAACTGACCGTCGGCGTTGTGGTCGCGCGTGACGCCCCCGGAAGAGGTGGGCCGCGGGCGCTGGGTCGCGGCCTTGAGGACCTGAACGATGATCGCGCTATCCACGGCGGCGCGCAGGGCCAGGAGGCTGGACGTCTTAAGGTATTCGTCCTGTTGTTTCCAGCCCGCAAGGTAAATGCCGCCGCTCAGAATGGCGCCGGTATAGGGCGTTCCCAGGAAACTCACGTTCTTGCCGAACTGGTAACCGACCCCCGGGGGATTGGCGGAGATACTCTGACCCGCGCGCTGGTCGATGGCGATCAATCCAGCCGTGGTTCCGAAGAAAGCCGCGGCCCAGGGAAGGTCGCTGCGGCGCGGCCGAAAAGGGCGGGACCACAGAAAGGCCTGGTCATGCAGCACGTCGCGGGGCAGGCTCTTGAATCGGTATCCTTCGTCGGACTTGCTGCATGACGCTTGGGCTTGTGCACTTCCTGCGTCCGGACAGTTGGGGGGAGTGGTTTCTGAGCCGTTCGACTGGGCAGCCAGGGGGCTTCCCGGCAAAAGCAGCCAGAGGATTTGAGTGATGAGGACGGCTCGGATGCCCTTGGGGTAGAGAATGCTGAGCATAGTGGAATTGGGGCGTTGAGCCGCGCCGGCTTCCTTCCCAAAGGCCACGATCCAGCGTGGCGCACTTCCGCCGATGCAGTGTGATACTGAAAAGCCCTGCTGCTTCACCACGTACGGTCGATGCCGGCTACTTTGATGCCGCCCGGCTCCTTGCGGATGTACACTGTCACGCTCTTCGCTGGCTCAGAGCCGCTGATGCGGGCCGCAAAGTACTCACCGGTTTTCGCGTTTTGAATCGCCTGGGGCAATCTTGCTGAGGTCTCTCCGGCGAGCGGCGTCTTTTGTTCCGATTCATTGTCGAACCGCGACCACTGGATCGCATAATCCTGCGCCTTGCCCAGGTGGTGCGTTGCCGCCAGATCCTCGAGCTCCAGTCGCTCATCACGAATCCTGAAATGATCCAGCGGCAGCACTTTGGCGAAATAGGCCTTGCCAATCTTGTCCCGGCGCTTGATGAGGCATTGCACGATCCAGTCTTCCGCGCGGCGGTCCGTGAACTGACCCGTTCTCACCAGCGTGCGGATATCGTCGTCGGTGAAAGCCATGACCTGCTTCGCCGCCCAGAAGGCGTCGTCGGGAAGACAGTTCGTGAACGCGGGGTTGGGGTAGAACGGAACCCACTTTTCGGGATCGAAGATGTCGGCTTCAAATCGGCCCACGGCAGGGATATCCGGGTATTTGGCCATGGCCCAGCGAGGGACGGCCAACCCCAGGCTGAAGAACTGTTGGGCGGAAGTCTTCCAGTCAAACCACGTGACGTTTCCGGAGCGGGGACTGTTGGGGAAATTGCTGTCACTGCCCAGGGCGGCGCCGAAGTCGATGAGATAGTGCTTGACGTATTTCCGGCCGCCCTGCTCGACCAGTGTGTCGAAGGTGTTGATATCCCGTGTATCGTCGTGCCCAAGCCAGGCGCAGAAGACGCGCAGGCCGCGCAGGTCGCGGCGATGCTCGTGGGAAACGATGTCGTTCGGGTCGTCAGAGCGTGTGCCGTAGTAGCGGAACTCTCCAATCGCCTGGCCCTCGATTCGCAGGCTAGCCACGGCGCGATAGCGGCCGTCTGCGGTACGCGGGACGGCGAGCAGCGTTTCGGTGACGTCCCGGTCGGTCATGGGGCGCCGCTTGCCCTGGGCGTCGGTTAGCGCGGCGTCTGGAGAAACCTTCAACTGCGAGCGAGTGAAGGTAAGCAAGTAATTCTCCGGAACGTTGTACCCGAGCGCGTAGAAGAAATTCGATACGATGATGTCCGCTGCAGTGGCCATTTCGGGATTTGACTTGGGGTCGAACTTGACGAAGTAGAGGCGGCCTCCCGCATCCTTGATCCGGAATCCGGGCATGACGCCCGCGGTCTTGGCGGCCACGACGCTCAGCGGGCCGCTCGTGTCGGGAGCATTGGCTGCGCCGGCGCCACGTGCGAGCGCTGCCGCATCCATGCGCACTCTGTAGTGGCGGTTAGTGTACCAGGCGCAGTCGTGGACCTCGCCGAGCGTGTTCACGGCTCGGGCTGGAATGAGCTTCCCTTTCTGCGGCCGTTCGCCCGGTTTGCCGAAGGTGTTGGCGACGAAATCGTAGTAATCGCCTAACTTGCGCCCTCGGATGTTGGTGACATTCGCGGGTGGGGGTTCATTGGGTATGGGATCATCGTCATAGAACTTTCGTGCGATAAGCGGCGCAGCCAGCCATTGCAAAAGGAAAACTCCGCTCAGAACCGTGCAGCGTACGATGGCGCGCTTGAACATGGCGTCTGCTCCCGAACTTGCGCCTACTGGAAGCGAGAGGTTCGGATTCGTTCTTCTCCGAAGACGTTGCCAAACTTGAACCAGATCTGGAAACCCTCGTGGCTGAAGCCCGTATCGATCCGCAGAAACACATTGTTGCGGACATTAAAACGGAACCCGAATCCAAAGTCGGCTTCCATATTGCGCACGTTCCAATTCGCATGCTGACGAAAGACTTTGCCGGCATCGGCAAAGAGGGCCATATCGAGGCCGCTGAAGACTTCCCAGCGATATTCTCCGTTCACCAGAATCAGGTTGTTGTCGTAGAAGCGGAACGGACGGAAACCCCGCAGGTCTTCCGACCCTCCCAGCGTGGGTTGGAGGTAGAAGGGTACGACGTTGGCGCCGTCCGGGTAAGTCAGCACCGACTGCCCGTGCAGTGCGATCACGCGGCGGCGATTGAAAAAGGGGATGTACTGCTGCACTTCCACGTTCAGGCGGCGAAAGTCATTGTTCAAACCGCTGGGCCGCGCCAGGAAGCGGTCCCACTGAACGAGGTAGTCTCCGCCGCTCCGCGGTCCGCCCGGATTATCGCGGTAGTCGAAGCGTGCGAACGTACCGATTCGCACAAAGTCAGGGCGAGTGTCGATCCCCACGGCCTCCGAAGGCGAAAAGACCTTGTCTGTTGATGCGAATCGGGAGTCCTTTCCCGGGCCCAGGTTCACGAAAAGATATCCGCTGGAGACTCCCAGCCTCAGGTGCGGGATCGGCTGGATTCCGAGCGTGCCGTCAATCGCCGTGTCGATGATGCGGAAATCGGTCCGAGAGCTCCTTTTCGACTCGGCGCCGGGGCCATAGTAATTAATACTGCGGTAGTCGTGATGGACGCCGAAGAGATCGAAGAAGAGGAGTTTGTGGGCAAAGTGGGGGGCGCTGATTTGGGCGTCATATCGCTGGAAGGCGTGAGTGGAAATCTGCGCGGCGGTGCGAAAGATGAGATTCCCGCCTACAAGATCCTGGCGCAAGTATTCCGGCCCCAGGGCGAAGCCGCTGCCTTGCACGAGGCCGCCAAATTTGACCCGGAAGCCGGCAATCCCTGCGGTCGAACGCTCCAGCATCTTGTTGTCGCGAAAATCCCGCAGGATGCGTTCAATCTTCGAGGGCTCGTCGGGTTTCAGGTGCCCGGCCTTTTCTTCACGTGCTGCTTCGATGTCCGCTGCGCGCGTGGCAGTCTGCGCCAGCGGGCAAGACGGGAGGAGCACCAGGAGGGCGATGGCGGCGACCGGCCAGAGGGCCGTGCCGACTTGGTGCGACTGCCTTCTCGCTGCCGCGGTGTGGTCGAGCCTTATTTCAATGGGATGTCGAAACATTGGCGTGGGCCTTTCGTAATGGCTGGCGAGGCTTGCGGCGGTTTTTGGCCGCGGCAAGCGATCCGGTCGCTCAGGGTCTCACACCATCGGGAGTTCTCAATCAGGACAACGCTGCGCCATCGAGAACTCCACGGGTCACGTTGTTAGGCGCCGGGTGGTGACTGCACCCGCACCGGGATCAAAACCGTCGTGAATGAGGCAATTCTGCTACCACATTTGTTCAAAGTAAAGGCAATCCCTCCGTCTGGCGGCTGACACTGTCAGGGCATGGACATACCGAGGGCGGGCTGGCGCGGACCTCCGTGCCGGGAGGCCTCTGGAGATGTCAGGTTTCTGTTTCAGTGTCGGCTGTTTTCTATAGTGGCGTTTACTTATTTGGATTTGTCTTCTATTAAACCAATTGCCTTCTGTCGCTTCAGGTCCGGGCGGGATTGGGTCCGCAATTGCGCCGCGGTACGAGCATTGCGAGTTGCGGAGGCCACGGGGGTTCGTTATTATACGCGCAACAAAGCACGGACCGGCGTCGCAGGACCCGCCTATGGACCGGCTTCGCGCATTCTTCAATCTGGAACGCGGCGAGGAGATTCCTGTCTTCTTGTTGTTCTCCTATCTGACCCTGGCGCTTACCTCCTACATGATTACTAAGGCGGCGCGCGACGGCATCTTCCTCCACAAGTTCAGCGCTCTGACCCTGCCGTATGTCTATATCGCGATTGCGGTGATCATCGGCTTCGTGGTGGCCTTCTATATCCGCCTTGCTTCCCGCGTCAGTCAGGTGTGGCTGATTTCAATTAGTCTGATTTTCTTCGCCGCGAACATTCTCGCCCTCTGGTGGACGATCCGGGCGCAGTGGGCGGCGGCGCCATGGATCTTTTACGTTTGGACCAGCGTGTTCGGCATCATCGTCACAACTCAGGTGTGGACGGTTGCCAATACCGTCTTGGACTTGCGCCAGGCGAAGCGCCTCTTCCCACTTGTCTCGAGCGGCGGAATCCTGGGCGGCGCCGTGGGTGGCTTGCTGGGTGCGCGGTTGGTGAAACGGATCGGCACCGACAACCTGCTGTTGCTCCTCATCCCGCTCCTGATCCTCTCCGTGGTTGTTGTCCAGATCCTCGTCCGGCGGCACAGCTTCACGAACGCGACCAGCGGGGGAGAACATGCGAGCGGCAAAAGAGGTGTGGTGTTTCGTTCGGTGGCCCGCGAAATCTGGGCTTCTCCCTATCTCAAGCTGATCGTCGGCGTCTTGGCGCTTTCGGCAATCGTCACCCAGACGGTGGATTTTCAGTTCAAGATCGTGGTTCAGAATTCCTTTCACAGCAAAGATGAGTTCACGGCGTTTCTCGCCTCCTATTCGGCCTACCTGAGTATGGGTGCATTTGTCCTGCAGTTGATTGCGGGCTCCCGGCTGGTGGAGAAGTTTGGCGTGCGCGTGACGCTCTTCCTGCTTCCGGTGGCCATTAGTCTGGGGACCATCGCTTTGATCGCGTTTCCCCTCGCCCTGTGGGCGGGCGGAGTGCTAAAGGGCAGCGACTACACCCTGCGCTATTCCATCGACCGCGCCACGACCGAGTTGCTTTACGTCCCCGTACCGCAGTCCGTCAAATTGGAAGTCAAGGCGGTTATCGACATGATTGTGCAGCGCCTGGCGGACGGAGTAGGAGGCCTACTGCTCCTCGTTGTGACGCGGGTGTTTCACCAGGGGCAGGTGGGTCTTTGCTTATTCAATTTGGGGATGCTCGGAGGCTGGCTGTGGGTCGCTTACCGCACCCGGCAGGAATACGTCACCACCATTCGCTCCCGAATTACGGAACGGCCCGAAGTCTTGGACAAGCCAACGCTTCGGCACGTCTTTGACAATCAGGTGTCGATTGCCACCCTGAGGTCGATGCTGGCCTCGCGCGACGAGGAAGTGCTCCTCTACGCGATGGAAATGGCGGTTGCCCTGCGACGGCCCGACTGGATCACGCATGACCTCGTCACTCATCCTTCGCCCCGCGTTCGTTTGAAAGCCCTGGAAATAGCCCCCTTGAGCAGTGTCGAACTGCTGGCCCGCGTGCAAGCTGACAGTGATTCACGCGTGCGGACGAGCGCTATCCTCCGCATCTCCAAATCGGTTTCGCCGGACCAGCCCACCCCGGGGCTGTCGGACTTTCTCCAATCGCACGATACGCGCGTGCGGCTGTCGGCGCTCGTGGCGATGGCGAGGGAGACCCACGAGCCGGGCGCCGTCAAGACAGCGTTGGACAGTATTACCGGCCGCATTGAGGCGGCTTCTGCGGAGTGGGTCGAAGTGGCCAAGGCGCTGGGCGATCTTGCCCTTCCCGAGGCTGTGGAACTTCACCTCCGCCTTCTGCACCATGTGAACCCTGAAGTAAAGAAGCAGGCGATTCGGAGCGCCGGACGTGCCGGCCAACGGGAACTGGTTCCTTTCCTGATCCGTTTGCTGCGCGACGCCCACTGGGCCCCGGACGCACGCCTCGCCCTGCGAGAGTTCGGGCCACGCATCTTGGGGATGCTCGCGGATATTTTCAAGGACCCGGCGGAAGACCTGGAGATTCGTCGTAACATCCCGCTTGTCCTGGCGTACATTCCTCATCAGCAGACCGTGGACATTCTGCTCGACGGTCTGTTCGATTACGATGCTCTGCTGCGCTACCGGGCCATTCGCGCTCTGGGCAAACTTCGGCTTCTCGACCCTGACTTGCGCTTTGACACCGCGAAAGTCAGTCTGCGCATGCGGGAAGAATGTGAAACCTGTATCTGGTTGATGCAGGCCCTGGGAGCCCTTTATCCCAGTGATAGCAGTCCCGATCTCTTCGCCCAGCTCCTGAAAGACAAGATCGAGCGGGGCCGGGATCGAGTCTTCCGTCTGCTTGCTCTGCGCTTACCTCCCACTGCGGCGATCGCCTCACTCCTGGCTCTGGGTGAGGACGATCGCGTGAAGCGTGCGGCGGTGGCGGAGTATCTGGACAACGTCCTTCCCGGCAAGATGCGCGGGTTTGTCCTGCCTGTCATCGAGCCCAAAGCCCGATTCGAGCGCTCGAAGCAGACCGTGGCGCAGATCGTGGAAGCGTGTCTGCACAGTCCCGATGTGATTCTGCGCGAGTGCGCCGCCGATGCCGTCGCTAAGCATCGCTGGCCGTCAGTGAGCGGTGCGCCCGTAGCGAAACGCATGTAAGAGAGGCACATCATGGGTGATGAACTCATCTATCGTCCAGTGGCTCCGGCCCGAGGGCCGGCAAAGGCGCGGCTGACCACGTTGCAGAAGGCGGAGTTCATCCACGGTCTCGACATCTTCTCGCAGGCCAGCGTGGAAGAACTCTATCAACTGGCGTCCATATCGCGCGAGACGGACGTCGCCTCCGGCCAGGTCATCTTCACCGAGAAGGACCCCGGCGACTCTTTCCATCTCGTGATCCAGGGGAAGGTTGAACAGGCATCCGAGGAGAAGAACACCAAGGAAGTTTTCGGTCCAGGCGAAGTTGTCGGCCTCGAATCCGTCTTGACGCGCGAGCCGCGCGAAGCCACGGCGAAGGCCGTGGAAGACACTTTTGCGATTACGGTTGAGGCGGAAGACCTCTACGCGTTACTCTCCAGCAACATGGAAATCGTGGCCAGTATCTTCAAGCATTTCGTCAGGACACTGGGAAAGGGTCGGGTACGATGAAACGGAATCTGGTCGAAGTGCCCGCGATGGCTCTCGCGCTGCTCATCGTCGGCTGTTTAACGCTCGCCAGCGATGAATCGGAAAGGGCGGCCGCAGTCCGGCGTTTCGAACAAGTAGCGCCGGGCCTCTATCGTGGTGGACAGCCGACGGCGGCGGGTTTTGGTTTCCTCAAGTGGCGAGGCATCCGTACGGTCATCAATCTTCGCGAGGAACTCGACGAGCGCGCGCTGGTGGAGGCATTGGGATTCAAATACGTTTACATCCCTTTGGATACCGGCGACCCAGTTCCTGACCAGGCGATCAGGACCTTCTTCACCACGATCAACGACCCGGCCAACCAGCCGGTCTTTGTCCACTGCCAGCGGGGAAGCGATCGGACGGGGATCATGGTGGGTTTCTTTCGGGTCGCCATGCAAGGCTGGGACCCGGAACGGGCATACCGGGAAGCGAGGCTGATGGGCATGCGTTGGTGGTACCGGGGGTTGAAACGCCAGCTCTACGAGTTTGCCGAGAAGAGAGGTTTCCATGTTTCGGGAGGAACGACGACGGCGCTCCCTGATTTCAAATCTGCGGACGTACCGTGAATCATTTTCACGGTTTGGGGTGATAATCGTCCAAGATCTTGCGAACACTTGGACACGCTGCAGGGTTTATGAGTACTGAACTCAAGTCCGGCCGCTACCGAATCGAAAAGACGCTCGATGAGGGCGGGATGGGCATCGTCCATCGCGCCTTCGACACGCACCTCAACTGCCGGGTGGCGCTAAAGCAGATCAAGCCCGAGCACCTCCACGATCCGCAGTTCCGTCGGCGGCTGGCCCTCGAAGCGCACGCTGCGGCAGCGATCAGTCATCCTGGGGTGGCGCGCGCACAGGATTTTGTGGATGACGGCACGGAAGTGTTTGTCGTTTACGAATTCGTGGAAGGGATGAATCTTCGCAAGCGCCTGGGCGAACATCGGTTCACTACCCTGGAGATCCTCGACGTGGGCATCAAACTGGCCGACGCAATGGCCGCGGCGCACGAACAGGGCTTCATCCATCGCGACCTCAAGCCTGAGAACATCATGCTGACTCCCCGCCCGGAAGGCCCGGATCGCGTCAAGATCCTCGATTTCGGCCTCGCCAAGCGGACCGGGGTTGTCCAACTCCCCCCGGGCGCGACGGCGGCAGACGCTCAGGGAGGGAGCATCACGGGAACAGGGATGGTCATCATCGGGACGATCGATTACATGTCTCCGGAGCAGGTACGCATGGAGGCGGCCGACCATCGGGCGGACCTTTATGCCTTGGGGCTTGTTCTTTACGAGATGGCAACGTGCACAAATCCCTTTCGTGGCGGAGAACCAAGCTCAACGATTGCGAATATTCTCACGCGCGAGGCGCCGCCTTTGTCGGAACTCAACCCTCTCTCGCCTCCAGGCCTCGACCACGTCGTCCGAAAATGTCTGCGCAAGAATCGCGACGAACGATACCAGTCTGCAAAGGAACTGTTGGTGGACCTCACCAGTCTTCGTCAGGAGATGACTCAACCGCGGCCTGCCGATCCGACTCCGCCCGCGCCGGAGCCCCCGCCGCCGATTCCGCGCCGCCTAGCTTTGGCGCTCTTTACACTCATTCAGGTCGGTTATCTAATTATGTACGGGCTGGGGTTTTACTTTCTGCCGGAGAACACCCATCGCCTGCCGATGGTGATTCCAGGTCGTTTCATTCCGGAGATCGTTGCGATGACTCTCATCATGCTCTGCGGCGGAGCGACAGTGCGTCTTTACCTGCTCGCCGCGGTGGGGTTTGACTACGAAGACTTGGGGCGATTGTTCCGCCGAATCTTCGCCTTGGTGCTCGTTTTGGATCTGGCGTGGGCGATCTCGCCTCTCCTCCTCTTTCATAAGCTGGGATACATAGTTTTGCTGGGGGCTCCGGCGCTGGCCTTCCTGCCATTCTCCCAACGCACTCTGGTTTACATCGCCTACCGCCGGCGCGGCGGGCGGAGTTCGGCGGCCAAGGCTCCCAGCGCGGCTGTCTCCGCCAGCGGTCCGAATATTCTGCCTCCCAGTCCTCCCACCGGCTGGCAAGCTTGACCCTCAATAATCCACTGCTTCAGAAATTCCCCTTGGCCAGATCGCGCGCGCCTCTGGACCCAGCCCTACGGCTGCTTCAGGCTGATGCTGCACCGGGCAGGAATGCCGGTTCGATGTGGAGGTTTCTCCACTTTTTGGGGCCGGACAAAGTTAGAATACTAGGCTCATGCTGCGGACTCATGGTAAGAGAATCGTTTTTGGCTGCGCGGTGGGGCTGGCCCTGGCGTGCTGGAGCCTGGGAAGGACGTTTCAGACCCAGCAGGCGAACTCCGTGCGAGTTCAGTTTGTGGACATTGCGCAGGCTTCGGGCTTGACGGCAGTCACCATCAACGGTGGCGAAAAAACCAAAAAGTATATCTGGGAGAGCACAGGCAGCGGGATCGCCGCCACGGATTACGACCGCGACGGGTTTTGGGATTTGTTTGTTCTCAACGGCAGCGTGCTGGGGGGATTCGCGACTGGCACTGAGCCCGTTAATCATCTCTACCGCAACAATCACGATGGAACATTCACCGATGTGACCACTCGCGCAGGGCTCCGACAATCCGGTTGGGCGCACGGCGTTTGCGCGGGCGACTACGACAACGATGGGTTCGACGATCTCTACGTTACCTACTACGGACGCTCCGACATCCTCTACCATAACAACGGCGACGGGACTTTCGCCGACTGGACCGCGAAAGCTGGGCTGAAATCCAATTCTCCAAGAAACTGGGGAGCGGGTTGCGCGTACGTGGATTACGACGGCGATGGAAAACTGGACCTTTTTGTGGCCGGCTACGTGGATATCGATGAGAGCACGGCTCCCTTACCGGGCTCAGCCCTCAACTGTCTTTTCAAAGGAGTCGCAGTCTACTGCGGCCCGCGCGGCTTGCCCTATTCCAAGAACCACCTCTACCACAACAACGGCGACGGGACCTTTACCGAGGTTTCGGAGGCGGCAGGAATCAGGAAAGCCCCGGGATGCTACGGGCTGAGTGTGCTGACCGGCGACTTCTTCAACCGGAACCGTCAGGATATTTACGTGGCGTGTGATTCGACGCCTAGCCTTCTCTTTGAGAACAACGGCGACGGGACTTTCACCGAACGCGGCATCGAGGCCGGCGTCGCCTACAACGAAGACGGATTGGAACAGGCAGGGATGGGCGTCTCCGCGGGCGACTACGACGGCGACGGCTATCTGGATATTTTCAAGACCAGCTTTGACGATGATATTCCCGCCCTCTACCACAACGAAAAAGATGGGCACTTCAATTTTATGACCTACGACGCAAAGCTGGGATTCCACCGCAATCAGTTGAGCTGGGGCGGTGGGTTCTTCGACTACGATAACGACGGCTGGCCAGACATCTTCATCGCCAACGGACACGTCTACCCTGAACTGGAATGGCAGAATCATTCTGAATCGCCCTATCGCCAGCAGAATCTCCTCTACCACAATCTGGGCAACGGGACTTTTGAAGATGCGTCGTCCTCTGCCGGCCCCGGCTTCAAGCTCCGGCACTCGGCTCGTGGAGTGGCTTTCTTTGACATGGAAAATGACGGCGACCTGGATGTCGCCATTAACAATCAGAATGATCCTCCCACACTTCTCCGCAACGACGGTGGAAACAACTCTCATTGGATTACGATCCAGACCGTCGGGAACAAATCGAACCGTGACGGCATTGGTGCGCGCGTATCCATCATCGCCGGCGGCCGGCGCCAATTCGCGGATGTCCGCAGCGGGGGCAGTTACATTTCTCAAAGCGACTTGCGGGTCCACTTTGGGCTCGGTGATCGGGACCGAATTGAACAATT
>JBEKUI010000147.1:0-11332 GCA_049515175.1 Terriglobia bacterium | reverse complement strand
GCCCTGGAACCTTTTTTGGGCTTGATACATGAAAGAAAAAACTGCGGCCATCAACAGAGAGATGATTGCCACGCTCGCCAGCAGTTCCAGCAGCGAGAAACCCTGCCCAAGGCGTGCTGGGGGGCGGGACCGGGCTTCGGTTTCAGGAGCCATTCCAGCCTCCGACTAATTCGGATTCGACAACAGGCTTGTCACAATTATGACCGGCTTGCCGCCAGCAGCGTTGACCGCATTCTGAGAATAGACCGCGACGGTAACGTTCTTGATCGCCGGCGCGCCGGTGGTCGTGACGTCCGTAATCTGCCACATTCGGATGTAAGAGGGCGCAGTGCCCGAGAGTGCCGAGCACGAGGTCCCTGTCAGTTGAATCCCATTAGTATCCAGATAGTCGACATAGCCGACGCTCGCCCCCGAGCTGGGACAAGTGGCCTGCATCGGTGATAGCGCCCCGCTCGCGAGCAGGCCCTGGGTCCAGCCGCTGGCCGCGATGCCCGTCGTATTGCAGCCGGCAGGTTGAGACGAGGCAGTCTGAGTACAACTGCTAAAATCCAGCGAAAGCAACTTCTCTATCTTATCCTGCGCGTAGATCGTAGCCCGCGTCACTTCCGTGCCCTGGTTCTTGTTGGTCGTCATCGCCTGAAAGATCACCCCGCCCAGGCTGAACACCCCGACTAACGCAACTAACACCGCGATCATTGTCTCCGCCAGCGTTGAGCCGTGGGTGTCCCTCAAAATTCTCATTGCTGCCTGGTTCCCGTACGTTAGGTGTCGCATCTCGGCCCTCCTGCCCTCGCACTTACCTCATAACCCATTGGCTTGTACCTTGGTCCCAGTTCCAAACCGTCACGCGCCCCCCCAACGATACGGTGATCGCATCCACCAAATTGTTCACGCCGCGCAGGTACACGACCGCTCCGCCGTTGGTCATCGCGTTGCCCGCACTGTCCACGGGCAGGCTGCGCGTATTGAAATAAACCTGCAAAACGCCCGGTCCGGAAGAGGGGCACCCGGAAGGATCGGCGGTGATAGTGCCCGGAAATGCGCTGATCCCCGACGGGCGGCAGCTCGAGAACGTGTCCCCCTGTGCGGCGTATTGCGTTCCCTGCTCGAATTGCCTCGTGCTAAACGCCGCGTAGGCTGAAGTACAGGCCGAATCCACACTACTCGGCGTCTGGCCACAGAGCTTCTCCATGGTATAAGTACCCGCCACGGTGTCGATGTTTAACCTGCAGGGCGCATATTGAGCGGCGGCGCGCATGCGGACGACATTGAAACTGCTGGCAATCGCCGCCGCGTCAGAATGCAAGCGATAATTCTTGAGTGAGGTCAGGGCAGACGGCAACGCGAAGGCGGCAACAATCCCAATGATGACGATGACGATCAACGACTCCAGCAGGGTGAATCCGGGGTTTCTCCTCGTCATTGGATGTCTCCCATTAATCCACCATAGACTGGCAAGGGGCCCGAGTTTATCACGATACGAACCTCAGCACCTGTATCACTACCCACTTCTAAATAGGAGCTTGTCTTTAGCTACGGTCTCCGGATTCTCCGCTCGGCAGTTCACCTTCCCTTCCGTCCCGCACTCTCGTTCAGCCCTTGACTTCTCCAAACATCTCCAATGAGCCGAGATCTGCTCTCCGAGTACGGAACAGTGGTCAGAACTGCGTGATAGCCCGGATGGCCAGCCTCAAACGGACTTTTTCGGCACGAAGTCAATCTTCTCAGCCCCCAATGGCGTAATGCTACTCCAAGCCCGGGTGTCAGGGCAATAGTACCAAAGTGCCGAAGGCCATTCTGTCGAATTGTTGGATTGGGCTGGTCGGGATATTTACCCGAGGGGCGAATGCTGGCTCACCGCAAATTAGGGCCGTGCTGCGAGCAAATTCAGAAAATTCAGGCCCGCGTAACGACAATGACCAAAGGTGCCTCAGTATACGGTACAGCGTCTAGCTGTGGAAACTTGGTTACCGAGAAACGGAGTGATCACCATCACTCAGAACAAAAAAGTGTTACCCATTTTCTTCGAACAATTCGCTCGTAATTAGACTGCCCTCACACCAGCGTACGCGCGGCACCTTGGCAATGTTCGCGCAATGGATTTCCTGGGCAGCCCGGGAAGGGTTCCGCAAAGCCCGGAGAGAACCCCTCATTACTTTGGGATCGGCCTCACTTGATGTGCCAGAGTTCCAGGCCACCATCCTCTCGCAATTGGGCGAGCAAAGGTTGTTGCCTGCCATTGAGGTGGATATCTCGAGCTCGGCCAGCCACGCGAAGGCCCTCGATGCGGATGCGCAGGGCGAACTTCAGGGCATTCATCGACGAGTGGGTGCAACGATCCTCTTCGAATCCACGGGGGTAGCTACAGACCGCGCCGCCCATCTGCCGGAGATCCGCATTGCATTGGGAGAGCCCAATCTGGATGTGACATCAATCGACAATGCCGCATCGGCTTTGGAGAAGCGAGCGTTTTTCATCCGAAAGGTGGACACGGATGGGTTTCGCATCGGTCACAAACTGACCCTGAAAAAGGTCGTGGGGGACCGTCGAGCCGCTTTGGACGAAACCGAAGTCGCGAAAGCTGGTCGTACGGCTGTTAAGCAAGAATTCGACAACGGCCGAGTAGTTCCTTTATACACCTTCCCGACCGAAGGATCAGATGTCCCGGACTCGCCGAAGCTGACCATCGTCGTCTTGGCACCCGAGAATGAGTGGGAACCGGCCGGCGCGATCAGGAACACCCTGAGTGAATGGTCGCGTCAACGGGGGACCACCTCGCGTCTCTATCCTGCCGCCCTGGTTTGGGTGGTTCGAAAACCTGGGCGTGCCTTGCAGGAGAAGGCGGAAGCGTGGCTGGCTTGGAAGCGAGTGACTGAAGATCTTGGTTCGGGAGTGCTAGGGGCGGATTTTGAGCAGTCTGAACGGGGAGAAGTCATGAGGCAGATCAAAGAGAGCGAGGAGGCCCTCCATGATGAAGTCTGGGCCAGCTATCGGTAAGCCATTGTCGTCGATCCCCAGGGGACTGACGGGCTTCGAGAAATCGACTTGGGGGCAGGCCACGCCAGTAGCGGCTCAGCGAGTCCCAGTGCACGTGTCGTCGCTGCCCTGAAGGCAGAGGCGTTGCTTAATGAAACAGTGGGAGCGGGCTACCTTGAAAGGAATTGGCCGACTGCACTGAAGGAAAACGGAGCATGGCCGCTCAAGGGATGCCGGCAAAGCTTTCTAGACGGGTCATTGACGCGTCTACTCGACCCTGAGGATGTGCTCCGAAAACAAATCGTGACCCTTGTCGAGAAGGGCGATTTTGGGCTGGCGTCCGGACCTAAGCCGGACGGGGGCCTATGAGAGAGTGTGGTGGAAAGAATCCATCGGACCCGAGGAGGTCGCATTCGATGACAAGACGTTTCTGTTGACGCGGATGCGAGCGGCCGCTCTCGGGACCGCCCCGACGCCAAAGACTGCGTCACGCCAGCAGGGCAACCGCCAGATTTGGTCCTGGAGCCACCAATCGAAACCCCACCATGACCTACACCAACTGTGGCGGAAGAACCCGTACGGGTTTACTTGCGCGGCCGCATTCCGCCTGAGCAGTGGAACAAACTGGGAACCAGATTGATTCCGAAGCTGCGTAGTTTCGCTCAGGATCTCTCCTTGGATCTTGGCGCTTCTTTCACGATTCGCTCCGCAGACCTCAGAAACGTCGAAGCCGACCTACGCCAAGCTCTGCGCGACCTGGGGATGGAAGGATCAGTGAAGGTCGAGACGAATCGCAACTGAGTTTCACCGCGGTGCACCAAACCACACCCTTTGCTATAGGCCCGAAGTTCCGGCGGCGGTTTTTAAGAGTCAATCGGATGCAGAGGCCGTTCCGGGCACCATTCGGGACGCAGCCAGTGCTACCCGCCCCGGGCCGGTTGACGGACTTAGAAGCTAGACCTCTTGGGAGAGCTTATTTCCCGATTTCCAACCCCATAAGTCTAATAATTATAGAAGAGAAGAGGCGAAGATCCTTTTGGGCTGCCCCCTCGGCCACATCCCTGAGGCCCGCTCACCCCAAAGCGGGATGGAGCCTCGCCACATGGCTCTGGAAAGCCTTGAGGATACTCCCTCCCACATCAGAGGCGTGCTTTCGGTCGACTCAGCGTGCCCAAAACTCACCGAGGGGTTTTTGCACGCAGCAATGGCCATTCCTAAGCAGCGCCAGCTGCGTCAATTCCGCATCGCCGGGCAAGCCGAGTGCGAGCAGAAATGCTCGGGGGCCGAAAGGAAATGATTTCGACACACGGGCAGTAGCGATGAGCGGCGGCTCAGTTTCCTCGTATGGCGTTACCCGCCCATGTGAGCGAACCTTGCGCCGGAGAACTGTTTCTAAGCGCTTGGCAACTTCCCATTCCCAATTGGTTTTGAGCCGTGCGTGCCAGCTGGAAGTTGGTTTTTCGAAGGGGACGCTTCGACCGGGGGAAAAAGGGGGGAAGTCACCGTCCGCTGGTCCGGACCGTTTTGAGCTGCGACAGCATATCTCGGACGTCAATCAGATGGTTGTGGAAAATTTTCTTGGCCACGTCGAGCAGCCGGAAGATCTCGGGATCGGGAACAAAGTAGTATACGTTGTTGCCTTCCTTCCGACCCACAACGATGTTCCGGCTTCGAAGCACAGCCAATTGCTGAGAAAGATTGCTCTGCTCCACTTTGAGTTGTGAGCTCAGTTCGTTGACACCGACCTCGCCCTCGCGCAAGGCATCCAAGATGCGTATCCGGAGCGGGTGCGCCAGCGCCTTAAAGAATTCGGCTTTGAATTGACTGATTTCCGACATGCTACCCTCCTCGGAATCCCACCATGTCAGAGTTGTTTACGCCCACCGATCCGAATATGCCTCTCCAAAACATGTAAGATGCCGGCCACCAGCATGGCAGGGGTTGGCGGGCAACCAGGGATATATCCGTCCACAGGGATGACGGAGCTGACAGGTCCCACGACCGCATGACTCTGCGCAAAGAGGCCGCCACTCACCCCGCAGGCTCCGACTGCCACAACGAGTCTCGGTTCTGGCACAGCTTCGTATGTGTTTCGAACTGCCTCGGCCATGTTTCGTGTCACAGGTCCCGTGACCAGCAACATGTCGGCATGTTTTGGGGAGGCCACAAAGTGAATTCCAAAACGTTCCAGGTCATAGTGTGGATTAGTCAGCGCCGAGATCTCCGCTTCGCAGCCGTTGCACGAACCAGGATCAAGTTGCCGGATGTTGAGCGCCCTGCCCATGAGCGCGTGGATCTCAGCCCGCACGCTTTCCGATGTCGTTGCGCCCTCAATTTTCGCGCCACACGGTAGTTCCCAATATCGGATAAGCGCTTCACGGGATACTCCGACGCACGTAAGCCGGTCTGCGCGAACAAAGGCTTCCGGCGCAACTTGTATGCATCGGCCACACCCGATGCACTTGCCGTAATCGAGCTTGAGCTGAAGTTTTTCTTCGTTCCGCTCAACGGCCAGGGCCGCGGTTGGACATACCTCGGCCGCCAACTGCGCCGCGGCGGACGTCAATGCAGCAGGCCGCACCTCGGGCATGCGGCTCCCCTGGCAGCTTCCCAGAAGAGCCTCGACGGGAATCAGGCGGCTGGGCGCGGCCAAGCTGTTCTTGAGAACGTCCAGAATCATCGGTCGCACCCCGAGTAGGAGAGATTGAAGCTCTTGTTGATCAGCGGGAAGTCGGCGATTACGTTCCCAACCACGGCAAAGGGGAGCGCTGGCCAATTCTGAAACGACGGGGACTTGATGTGGCAGCGCGTGATCAGCCCGCCACTCGCCTCCACCCAATAGAAAAGCTCTCCACGCGGAGACTCCACAGCGGAGTGGCCTTGAACCCCTTGTTTCGGCTCGAACCGGGTGGAGATTTCACCTTCCGGTAAGGATCCCACTGCCTGTTGGATGAGTCGCATCGATTCCGCTGCTTCCTCGATGCGAATCCGCGCCCGAGCCATGACATCCCCGTAGTGGATAAAGGGAACCTTTAGGTCGCCTCGGGAATACCCGCCATAGGGGTGATCCCTCCGCACATCGATGTCGATCCCGCTCGCCCGGGCCACCGGTCCCACGACGGCGAGATCTCCGGCCACCTAGCGCTTCAGAACTCCAGCCATGTCGAATCGGTTTTGGACAGAAGGCGTTCCCAAAATGACCTTGGCGAGTTCGGCAAATCGCCGGGCCGTTTCATCAACTGTCCGGGCAAAGTCGGCAGTCGCGGCCGCGCTGACGTCGGCACGCAAGCCGCCGGGTACTGTAACCCCGCGCCAGTACCGGGTGCCGATCCATTGCGCCGATGCCTGTAACAGATCTTCCTTCAAGCCCGCGGCGCGAGCGGCTGCCACGCTGAAACCCACGTCATTACAGAGTGCGCCCACATCACCAACGTGCGCGATCATTCGCTCACACTCAAGTCCGATCAGGCGCTGGGCCGCAGCCCGCGGAGGTACAGCAACGCGGAAAGCCGCTTCCACCGCCTGGCAGTAAGCGACAGCGTGAGAGAAACAGTTGTCACCCGATACCGATTCAGCGAGCATCGGACCGGCCATCACGGGGCGGCCCTGGAAAAGTCTCTCCGTACCCTTATGAGTATAGAAATGCCGCAGCTCTAAGTGCAGCACGGTATCGCCAACCACACTGAAGCGGAAGTGGCCGGGCTCGATAATGCCGGCGTGTACGGGTCCCACCGGGACCTCAACAATGCCGGCGCCCTCTACCTTGAGAAAACGGTATTCGTTGGGGGACGAGCGCTCGCTCGCCGAAGTCCACGGCGCTACCTCCACTTCCGAAGCCAGCATCGGGCGGAATCCGGCAGGCCAGTTTTCGTGGGAGAGCAGAGGCCGTGAATCGGGACTTCCCGGGAATTCAATGCCGAACTGATCGTGGATCTCGCGTTCATACCAGCTTGCGGCTGGGACGCTTCCCGCGATGGAGGGGACGGGCTGCTCGCCGTCTGCGATGCTCACAGCATATTCGGGTTTTCCTACATCAAAGATATAGTGGACGCGTTTCTTCCCTTCTTCCGTCAGGCGCCCAAAGATGGTCACCAGACGTACCCGTTTGCCGTCTTTTGTCTCCGGAATCTGGAATAGCTCGCCAGGCATAGGGTTCGTTATCGGAGTTCTCCTCTTCTCGCGTTACAGGACCGCCATGGCCCCGTCAATCAAGGCTTTGAAACCCGCGGGGATGTGCACTCCGAACCAGACCAGTACGACCGCCGCAAGGGCGATCGGCACTGCCTCCGATAGTGCCATATACGGCGCCACGGGAGGCTGTTTCGATTCGCGGAAAAACATCCCGAACAAATGGTGGAGCATCCCGCCAAAGACCACGGAAAGCGTGGCCAGGAACAGCGTGGCAACCAACACCCGCGACTGCGAAAACGCTTCGCTCAAGATCGCGAATTCGCTTACGAAAAGAGCGAACGGGGGCAGTCCGACAATCGCCAGACTTCCCAGTGAGAGCGCCAACGCCGTTTTGGGCATGGCTCGTGCCAGCCCTCCGATGCGGTCCATCCGCAACGTGCCCAAGTTCTGGCGCACGTTGCCCGCAACAAAGAACAGCAATGTTTTCCCGAGTGAGTGGTTGAACGTATGGAGCAACGCTCCATAGAGTCCCAGCCCGCCGCCCAGCCCGACTCCGATCGCCACGATGCCCATATGCTCGATGCTGCTGTAGGCGAGCAGGCGCTTCAAATCCCGCTGCACCACGATCAACAGGCCGGCCGTCACTAACGAGAGCACTCCAAAGACCAGCAGCAACGTGTGGCTGAAATTCGTACCCGTGGCCCGCGAGATGACAGCATCGTAGCGCAGCAAGGTGTACATAGCGCAATTGAGCAGCACGCCCGAAAGCATCGCGCTGATCGGTGAAGGCGCTTCCGCATGCGCATCCGGGAGCCAGCTGTGCATGGGCACAAAGCCGACCTTGGTGCCATAGCCGACGACGACAAAGACAAAGGCAAGCTTCAAAAGCGCAGTACCGCTTCCCAGCCGGGGGGACGCTTCCATCAGCGCCTTCCAGTCGAGCGCAACCTCCGGGGAAAGACCACTCTTGATGGCCGCCAGGTACAACACGATGGTTCCGAACAGCGCAAAAGCAATTCCCACGGTGCAGACGATGAGGTACTTCCAGCCCGCTTCCACGGCCCCCCGCGTATTGTAGAACCCCACCAGCAACGCCGACGCCAACGTGGTCGCTTCCATCATGATCCAGAGGAGGCCGAGGTTCGACGAGAGGCAGACACCGACCATGGTAAACATGAAAAAGAACAGGAGCGCGTAAAACCACCGGGCTGAGGAAAATCGCTCGCCTTCCGTATGGCGAAGGTAATCCAGCGAGTAAACCAGAGCCAAACCGGAAACCAGCGCGACGTTCAAAAGAAAGAATGCACTCAAACCGTCCACCCGGAGGAAGCGGCCGAACTGCTGGGGGCCCGAGGAATAAACCGCCAACACCATGCGGAGGATCGCGACGATCTCCACTCCTCCCACCAGGAGGGCAAGCCGTCTGGCCCGGCCGTTGGCTCCAAAGCCCAGCAAGACGGCGGCGCCCACAATCGGGATCAGCAGCGGCAAGAGCAGCATCATCGGTTATCCTCGCAGTCGCCGTAATCTCGTTACATCCAGGTGCTCGAATGTGTCGCGGATGCGAAAAGCGAAGACTCCCATGATGAGAATCCCCATGAGGAGGTCGAAAAACACTCCGATCTCGATCACCAAGGGCATCCCGAAAGTGGTTGCTAGCGCAGCGAGAAAAATCCCGTTCTCCAAAACGAGCAGTCCGACAATTTGCATGATTGCCTTTCCCTGGCTCACCATCAGAAACGCTCCGGTCAGGATCAGCGCGACCGCCGCCGCGAGGTTATCCTCGGGAACGGTGGAACGGCCTGGCTATGGTTGCTCCTAAACCATGTACATAGCCTGGATAGAATCTAACTATGGTCTCCCCGTCGCCCGCTGCGAACAATACGAAGAGCACCAACAGGGCCCTGTGCCGCGTCCGACCCATGGATGATAGGCCGACAAACCTCCCCGTTGGGCGGGCAAGGGTAAGGCCGGGTGGACCTGTCAAGGGGCACCATCGGCATTGACCGGGACGTGGGTTGCCCTCCCTGGTTTCTTGAAGGGAAACGGGTCTTACGGGATCCCCCGGGGAACTCTTTTTTCAGATGGGTCAAGGATTCTGGGACCGGTACTCCGACCATCGGCACTCGGATGCAGGTCCCAGTTTCTGGAACAAAACTGCGGGGAGCTCCTTGTACATACTTACGTAAGTACGGATAGAGCCGCATGCAGGCGTGCACAATCCGGGCAGAGACGAACCACCCCTACAGGCCTGTTCCCGGGAACAAATCCGGGACAACGCGTTATGGGCAGGCGCCATACGTTAGACAGGATTCAGCCGAAAGAGCCAAACTCCTACGAATTGTACTTTCGAACTGCCGCTTGGATGCCGCAAGTGTTTATCCTACCTATCGAAAGCCCTTTGACTTGATCTGCGGAGCGGCCAAAACGGGGGAATGGTACGCCCGGAGAGATTCGAACTCCCGACCCCTTGCTTCGTAGGCAAGTGCTCTATCCAGCTGAGCTACGGGCGCACGGGAAGGACGAACCGCAGTTCGTCTTCTGTAGTTTCGCACGCCCCTGCCGGCCTGTCAACGGCGGGCAAGAACGGGTCGGGGGTCAACTCGACGTACTCGCAGCTTCACACCGTCGGTCAGCTCACGGACGAGATGAACTCGCCTCCCCACAATGAAACTTCCCGACTGCCCGCACGCGAAGGCCGGATCAATTGCTTTCGCGCGGGCCGTGGGTGACCCGCACGAGTTCAATCCGCGTGCCCGAAGCCTGGCTCTGAAGCGCGACGATCTTCTCCTGCCCGCTCTTCTTGATCTCGAACACGGTCTTGCCTTCCGGACTCCTTTCGACGAACTTCGTCACCTCGCTGCCCAGCCGCTGCTTGTAGAAATCGCGCACCGTCGCAAGCTCGTCCGAGGTCTCAAACTTGGCGGCCAGGACCTGCAGGCTGGCCTCCTGACCGAAGGCCAGGTTGACCGTCGCGGAGCTGTCATCTTTCACTTGGGTCGCGCCGGGGTAGATGGGCAGGCCCAGGCGCGCCTCGTTGACTTCCTTGGCCACTTCCAGCGAGCCCACGGGAGTCTTGATCGAAACCTGCTTGGCGCCCGAGCCGCGCTCGTCCACGTTGACGCTCACGCCGCGGGAAATGATCCGGAGGCCGACCCAGATCGTCATCACCGAAACACAGATAATCAGCCCCAATGCCAGCAGAGCAATCGCCAGCAGATGGCTGCCCGTGCGCGGCGGCTGCGGAGGCACGGGCGGTTGTGGAGCTTGCGGGGACACACTCATCGGGATCTCCTTCGACCATTCGCCTTCCTGACCATCATTACGCAAGTGAGCCCCAGGATGTTCCCGCGAGTCCCGAGTTCACTGAGCTCCCACCCCGGGCCAGGGCTTAGTCAAAAGACCTCACGGCCTCGTACATGGCGACCACATTTTCCGGCGGGACATTGGCCAGGATGTTGTGGACCTGCTGAAAAACGAACCCTCCACCAGGGCGGAAGATTTCCACCTGCCTTCGCACGTGCTCCTTGACCTGGGCGGTCGTGGCATGCGAAAGCGTCGCCTGCGTCTCGCAGCCTCCGCCCCAGAAGACCATCGCCTTGCCGAATTCCGCTTTCAATTCGTGCGCGGCCATACCCTTGCACGAGATCTGCACCGGGTTGATGGCGTCCAGTCCCGCGTCGATGAGGTCGGGCAGCAACTCCCGCACGCCGCCGCAACAGTGCAGCATCACTTTGACGGGGGCGAGTTGCTTGGCCCGTGCCCACATCAGCCGGTGCCGAGGCTTGAAGAACTCGCGGTACATCCGGGGTGAAATCTGCGGCCCGCGCTGCATGCCAAGATCGTCGCCGAAGAGGATGACGTCGATGTGCGGCCCGACCGCCCCCAGAAATCGTTCGAGGTTGCGAAGGTGAGTCTCGACGGCCTTGTCGAGGAATTCGTGGGCCTCTCGCGGCTCGCCGGCCAGCATGGCGAGAAAGTTGTCGTTCCGGTAGAAGAACTGGCCAAGTTCCAGAAGATTGCCTCCGAACAGGCCGATGATGGCGCGGTCGGTTTTCAAGCGCAGTTCTCTGGCGCCTTCCGCGAGCCGTTTCAATCCTTCCGGGCCGTCGGCCAACGGCCCTGGGGGAGAGGCGACGGCCGTCCACATGCACTCATCCATCGCCTCCGCCAGTGCCCGTGGCCCATGCTCGTCGGCGAACGGCCAATAGCTTTGCTCAAAGTA
>JBEKUI010000146.1:0-11445 GCA_049515175.1 Terriglobia bacterium | reverse complement strand
GAGATTCGAGCCGGCGGCCTCTTCACCCCGTAAGACCTCACCCCGCTACCTTGAGCGCACGGCCGACCACCTCCCCGTATCAATGTGGACACCATACCGCCTGGATTCGCCGGACGCATACGGTTGGCGGACACAAGCAGGACGCTGATCCCGCGACGGAAACCTTGTATCCGGCCATGACCCAAAACCCAGCGCAGGAACAGCAAGAGAACACCCTGCTTCGCTTCGCCATGCGGCTCTCCCTGGTGACGGGCTTTGGCATGCTGGGCATGAAGGTTTTCGCCTATTCCATCACGGGCTCGGTCGCCATTCTCTCCGACGCCGCGGAATCGGTGGTGCACGTGGTGGCGGTATCCTTCGCGGCCTACAGCCTTTGGCTGAGCTTCAAACCCGCCGACCGCAGCCATCACTACGGACACGATAAGATTACGTTTTTTTCTGCGGGATTCGAAGGGGCGATGATCGTCCTGGCGGCGTTCTACATCATCTATGCGTCCATCCACAAGTGGCTGCACGGACTCCAGATCGAAAACCTCGGCAAGGGAACGCTGCTAACGCTGGCCGCCGCGCTCATCAACGCCGCACTGGGCGGCTACCTCGTTTGGGTGGGGAAGAAGCATCGCTCGCTGATCCTCGAGGCGAATGGCAAGCACGTGCTCACCGACTCCTGGACCAGCTTCGGCGTGGTGGCGGGGCTGGGATTGGCTCTCGCCACGGGATATATGCCGCTCGATCCCATCGTGGCCATTCTGGTGGCGCTGAACATTCTCTGGACGGGCGGAAAGCTCATGCGACAGTCGGCGGGTGGGTTGATGGACGAGGGTAATCCGCAAGTTGAAACTCGCATCCGCCAGGTGCTGAAGGAGATGGCGCCCCCCGCCGGCGCGGACTTCCACGGCCTCCGCCACCGCAGCACCGGCAACACGCTCTGGGTGGAGTTCCATCTGCTCTTCCCGCAAGGGACCACTCTGGACGACGCCCACACGCTGGCCACTCAGATCGAGGAAAGAATCCAGAGGGAACTGGGAACGCGCACCGAGGTCATCAGCCACCTCGAGACCCTGGAGGACCACCACGCGGTCCATTCCCAGCGGCACTTCGAGCATTTTCCCGAGTAACCCGGTTATGATGAGGAGGAGCGAGGGGCTTGCCCCCCCTCGTGTGCCACCGGCCGGATGATGAGCATGGAAAGTCAACGCGAACCGACAGGCGCCTTCGATCCGTTTTCGCTCGCCACGCTGGAATTTCCGGCGGTCGTCGAGATGTTGGCAGGGTTCCTCTCCGGCCCGATCAGTGAGCCGTTGCTTGACGCACTCGAGCCCACGACGGTCCTCCCGGCGATTCGCCGCGACCTGGAATTGGTGCGTGAAGCGCTTGCCTATCGGCGCGAGAGTTCGCGCCCAAGCCTGGGGCGGTTGAAAGATACGCGCGAGCTGCTCGAACGCGTCGCGGTCGAGGGCGTGTCGCTGGGGGCGCTGGAAATCCTGGCCGTGGTCGAGGTGGCCCGCGCCGCGCGCGACGTGCGCTCGATCTTCCTGCGCGGCCCGCACCCGCGTCTCGACGAACTGGTGCGCGGGTTCGCCGACTTCCGGCCCCTGCTCGCCGAGCTCGACGGCAAGATTTTTCCCGACGGCTCCATCGATTCCTCCGCCAGCCCGGAACTGGCCCGCATCCGGCGCAGCATCGAGCGCCTGCGCGTGGAAATTCAAACCACGCTGGAACGGCTCGTGCGCCGCCTCGAACAGGAAGAGCTGGTGCAGGACGCCGTGGTGATGATTCGCAACGACCGCTTCGTCATTCCGGTGCGCGTGGAGGACAAGCGCCGCGTGGCGGGGATCGTGCACGGCGCGAGTTCTTCCGGCGCCTCGGTCTTTATCGAGCCGATGGAGACGGTGCCGCTCAATAATGAACTGGTCGAGCAGCAGGACCGCGAATACGCGGAGATCCAGCGCATCCTCGCGGTCTTCAGCGCGCGCCTTCGCGGCGAACGCGCGGAGCTCGGCGCCGCAGCGGAAATCCTGGGCCGAATCGACCTGACCTTCGCCAAGGCGGAGTTTGCGCGAAACTTTGACTGCTGCCTGCCGCAGTTTTCGGACGGGCGCGCCCTGGCGATCAAGGACGTGCGTCACCCGCTGCTCGAAAAAGCCTTGCAGGGCCAGACTCGGAAGTCCGTTCCGCTGACGCTGGAGTTGGCGCCGCCCAAGACCATGATGGTGGTCAGCGGGCCGAACACGGGCGGCAAAACCGTGGCCCTCAAGACCGTCGGCTTGGCGGTGCTCATGGCGCAGGCGGGCCTGCCCGTTCTGGCCAGCGAAGTCCAGCTTCCCATTTTTGGCCGCGTGCTGGCCGATATTGGTGACCAGCAATCCATCGAGGCGAATCTAAGCACCTTCTCCGCGCACGTCACCAACATTCAGGCTATGGCCCGGGTGGCCGAACCGGACGACTTGGTGCTGCTCGACGAGCTCGGCGCGAGCACCGAACCCAACGAAGGCGCGGCGCTGGCGATCGCTATCCTGGAGCATTTCCGCGCCCGGCGGGCCATGACCTTTGTCACGACGCACCACACGCGCTTGAAGGCATATGCAACCGAAACCCAGGAAGCACTGAATGCTGCGATGGAATTCGACGAGCAGACCCTTCAGCCAACTTACCGGCTGCTGGTGGGATTGCCCGGGAAGTCGAGCGCACTGGATATCGCCGAGCGTCTGGGCCTGGAAGAGACCATCGTTCACAAGGCGCGAAGCTTGCTCCATCCTGCCGACGCCGAAGCGGCCTCGCTGGTTGCGAGCTTGCATCAACTGAAAGCGAGACTTGAGGCCGAGACCTCGGAGATCACAAAGCAACGCCAGGAGCTCGACCAGCGCCAGGCCAGCCTGGAGAAAAACTTCGAGCAGGAGCGACGCGCCAAGCTCAAGGAGCTGGATGCCCGCCTCAACCAAACGGTCAAAGCCTATGACCTAAAGTGGGAGCAAGCCCTCTCCGAGCTGCGCGCGCAGACGGGCCGCCTGGGCAAGAAGGCCGAGCGCCGGCCCGCCACCATGGCCCAGGAGGTCCGGGAGGAATGGAACGCGCAAGTCCTCGAAACTCTGGGCGTAGCCCCATCCGAAGCGCCCGAGCTCCTTCTGGACGTTCCTCCGAAGGTTGGCGACCGCGTGCGCGTGGCGGACGTGCCAACCGCCGGCCGAATTCTCGAGAAGCGTGACGAAGACGATTTTGAGGTTGAGGTCGGCAGATTGAAGATGCGGGTCCGCAGAGAACAAATCAAGGTGCTGGCCGACAGTGGAACCGCCGGCGAGGGGCCCGGCAAGGGCATATCCCCCACAGTGCGCGTTGCCGGAGGGCGGTTCGCATCGGCGCCGGACGCCTCCGCGGCGTCCGCCATCGAAATCAACGTCATCGGAACCACGGCGGAGGAGGCCTGCGAACAGGTGGATAAGTTCTTGGACCGGGCGTTCCTCAACGGCCGGTTCCGCGTGCGCGTGATTCACGGGTTTGGAAAGGGAATCCTGAGGAAGGCGCTCCACGATCTATTCGCCGCCCACCTCCACGTCGAGAAGTATTATGCCGCTCCCCAGCACGAAGGCGCCGGAGGGGCTACTATCGTAGAATTGAAATTGTAGGGGCAGTTCATGAACACCCGTGACGACGAACAGCCCGTGGACGCTGGACTCCCATAGTGAGGAACAAGATCCATGCCCGACACTCTCCCAAAGACTCTTGAAAAGACCTACACCGTAACAAATGAGATGGCGGTGCACTTCATGGGGGCGGAGGCCCCGCCGGTCCTCTCCACGCCTGCCCTGCTCTTGTGGATGGAGATGACCTCGCGCGAAAGCATCCAGGAACTGCTGCAACCCGGCCAGGACACCGTAGGGGTGGGCGTGACGCTCAAGCACCTGGCGGCGACTCCCGTGGGTGGACAGGTCCGCATCGTGACAAGGCTTGTGAAAGCGGAGGGTCGCTTCTACACACTGGAGATCGAGGCCTTCGATGAAACCGAGAAGGTCGGAGAAGCCAGCCACCAAAGGGCGGCCATTACCGTAGCCAAATTTGCCGAGCGAGTCCGAGCCAAGCAGAAATCGGCCTGACGCACGAACTCCTTGGCCTCTCGAGTGGGCGCAATATCTCACCAATTATGGAGTGTTATTGGGGGACGTCAGGGTGTGGCGCGGGAACTCACGCACCTGCGAATGACTTCAATCAGCTCTTCCGTTTTGACCGGCTTGCTGAGGTATTCGGTCGCCCCGGCGTTCATGGCGGCGAGGTAGCTGTCCACCTCGCCGTACGCGGTCATGATGACCACAGGGGTGTCGGCGCCGGTCTTGCGAAGCTCCTGCAGGATCGTTAGCCCGTCGCCATCTGGGAGGCGCAGATCACTGACTACGACGTCGAAGGAGTCGTCCCGCAAAGCCTGTGCGGCTTGTGCCGCCCCATCGGCCGTTTTCACTCGAAAACTCTCTCCCGTGAGTATCCGGCTCAGGACCCGGAGGAAGTACGGATCATCATCGACAACGAGGATGCGGCCTGCGGTTTCAGTTGCCATAGCGACCTCTTCGCCTGCCAATGCTCTCGGATGTCGCCACAATGACCGTTCCCCGAGAGCATCCAGATTCCCAACAAGCACGTCACGCTCCAACTTGATTGTGAGGCAACTTAGAAGGAAAAAATGCCCCCCCGCCGCCAGCCGATTTCGGCCAGCCGGACGAAAGGGCTTCTGCTGACGATGCCCTAGAATTTGCGCGAGGGGTGGGCCGAGCCGCTCTCGGCGGCATATGAGAACCGCGCGTGTGAAGGCGTATTAGGCGGCTAATGATGTCGTACTTCCGGACTCTTTCTTCCCCAGGCGGCGGCGAATGGTACGAGGATTAATAGCCAGCAGCTGGGCGGCGCGCAACCTGTTCCCGCGCGCATATTGCAGGACTGTCCGAATCGTGGCGTCGCTAATCTCTTTCATGGAGGTGCCGAGGCTGAAAGTCAGTGTGAATGTGGGTTGAATTTCAGCCGAGGTCTCAGCTTTGATTGTAGCGATCGGTCGTGGATTTGTTGCCAGTTCTCGCGATTCGGCGGGGCTACGGGTTCCAATTAACGGTTTCATGTCTTACTCCTTTCCTATGTCGGAAAACTCTACCGGCCCTTTTGTCAGCATTTTTCGTTCCCTCCTGTGATAATCGCAAGTTGTTGAAAAATCGACATAGCGTCCCTATTTACGTGGGACCACACCCCCCCAAGGTTGAGTCGCTTCGCGCATGATTCTGGGTTTTTTTCCTCAATTTTCAAGGATTTGGCAGACGGTCTCAAATTGATACCGGTCAGGGACAGACTTTTCCGATGTCTTTTCAAAGGATTGCCCAAACCGGACATTATTGCGCTGCTGGAATCCAAGATGCCGGGCAGATAACCTCAGGCCGCGGACCACGGGTTAGCCAGATCAGGCAGGAGTTATTATGGTGCAGCAGCAAGGGGTTGCGACGAAGGCTCTACAATTCATCAGTTCACTCCGATGCGGACTCATCCTTTTGGCCTTGGTCGGGGTCGCTACCACCGCCGGCACCATGATTCTCCAGCGCCCTATGGCGCGCGAAGGGCAAATCGACCAGATCTACGCACCTCAAACCATCCGTCTCTTGGACGCGCTGGGACTTTTTGACGTATTCCACGCGTGGTGGTTCTTGGTCCTTTTGGGACTGCTCGGGACGAATATCGTCCTGACTTCTCTGGAACGGTTCCCCCAAGCTTGGCGTTACTTCGCGCGGCCGCACCGGGTCGCCGACGAGTGGTTCGTCAGAAAACTGCCGGTAGTTCGGGAGATCCCGCTTGGAGGGGTGGCGCCAAAGGCGGCACTTGACGATGCGGCCCATGCCTTCCGGGCGCTTCATCATCGGCCCCATCCGCCAACGCTGGCCCAAGGAACGCTATACGTGGAGAAACATCGGATTGCCCGGCTGGCGCCGTATGTTGTCCATTTGAGTCTGATCATCATCTTCGCCGGAGCGATTGTCGACGGCGTGTGGGGTTTCCGGGGCTTTGTCAGCTTGGCGCCGGGGGTAAAAATCCGAAGCATCGATGCGATGAACTCCAGTGGTACGGCGCACCCTCTACCGTTCACCTTGCGATGCGAAAGCGCGGGAATGGAGAAGTACCCGGACGGCTCGCCAAAACAGTACTGGACGAAACTGGTCGTGGAAGAAAACGGTCGGGAAGTAATGCGCAAGCAGATCTTCGTGAATGAGCCACTCACCTACAAAGGGATCCGGTTCTTTCAGGCGAGCTACGGCCCCTCGGGAGCTCCGGAGTGGGTGGAGATCGAAGCCAGCTGGGTTGACGGCAAGACGTCGCCCCAGCGTTTTAGGCTTCGACCCGAGGAAACTCTGGGCCTGGTCGACGGAACCCATGTGCAGTTGGGCGACTTCGTCCCCGACTTCGTGCTGGAAGGGAACCAAATCAGCTCGCAGTCGGACGAGCCCAACAATCCGGCCGTGCGCCTGCTCCTCACGTTGCCCGATGGGACAAAGGCCTCCGCTTGGTTCTTCACCGGCAACCCGCAGATGAACTACCCCAGTGATCCGGGGATACGTTTCCGGCTCGCGGACGTGAAGATGGGTTACTTCAGTGGTCTACAGGTCGCCAAGCAACCGGGTAAAGAGCTGATCTGGGGCGGATGCCTGCTGCTCTCGCTGGGACTCGTCCTAGCGCTTTACTTCGTTCACGTGCGCATCTGGGGGGTGGTGGCCCGCGACTCCAAGGGGAGGTCCGTACTGTTGCTGGGCGGGCAGCCCAACAAGTACCGGCACAGCTTCGAAGAACAGTTCAAGAAGCTGGTGGATCGGGTGGAGAACGAGTTACTCGCGCACGCCGAGAGGGCGGAGGGGGAACGCATTCCGGCCTAGCAGGATTGCCCGCCCGCTGGAGAGCTAGAACCTGGAGTTCGGAGGAAGCCAGCCTAGCAGCGGCGCTGGAGTAGTGGAGGAAAGGGACTTATATGGCTAAGGCAATTACAGCTCCGGTTGCCGGGCGACGACCCGCAACGGCGGGTTCGTGGATTCTGTTGGCAATCTCTGTGGCCGTGGGAACGGTGCTGGCGGTTTCTGTGCCGCACTTAATCGGCTCAAGCGGGTGGATGTCGGGCGAGAAATTTCTTTACATTTCGCTGGTGGCTTATCTGGGAGCATCGGCACTGTATATCGCTTCACTGGCGGTTCGTCATCCGGGCCTGATTTCGGGCGGCGTTGCGCTGACGCGCGGCGGCTTCCTGGTGCACACCACGGCGGTCCTGGTCCGCTGGGCATCCTCCGGACACGCGCCCTTCTCGAGCATGTTTGAAATGGTGTTGATGTTCTCGTGGGGCGTGGTAGCGATGCAGCTCCTGGCGGAATGGAAGTTCGAGCTTAAGGATTTCGGAGCAATCACAATCCCGATCGCCGCGCTGGCGCTGATCCTGATGCAGGTTTTGCCCGGGGAGGTCCGTCCCCTGGTACCGGCCCTGCAGAGCACGTGGCTGCAGATCCACGTCACGCTGGCGGTGCTCAGTTACGCAGGCCTGACGCTGGCGTTTGCCGCCGGCATTCTCTACTTCGTGAAAGACGCCACCAGCCCGCGCACGTTTCTGTACTGGATCGCAGGGCTGTCGGGCGGAATTTACGCGGCGATTGCGCTGACCTGCGTGGACCGTGAATTCAACTTGCTGCTTCCGGCCTGGGACGTCGAGCGCGGCGAGAAGGTGATGCTCGCACCCAAACAGGCCCTCATGGTGCCACTGGCGGGGATGGGCTGGCCGGTCCTGCTGGCTCTGGCGCTGGGGGTTGTGGTGCTGGCGCTCAATCGGACCACCTCCTCCTCGGCCGAACCGGGGAAACCCGCTCGCTGGACCAGGCACGCCTTTCAGGCGTTCCTTCTTCTCCAAGTCGTTACCCTGGTCGCGCTGATCGTGAAAGTCCAGAGCGGACCACACTTTGTAACGCAGGTGGGGAGGAGCTTTGAGACCCGGTTCACAGCCAGTCCATTCGTGCTGGCAGGCCTTGCGACGGCGCTCTTTATCTCGCTCGCGTGGCTGGTACTGGACTGGAAGTATCAGACCATCGTCGAATACCTCCCGCACCGCGATACACTTGATGACCTGATTTACAAGAGCGTTGCAATTTCCTTCCCCTTGTTGACGCTCATGATTATCGCCGGCGCTTACTGGGCCAACAAAACGTGGGGCAACTATTGGAGCTGGGACCCCAAGGAAGATTGGGCGCTTATCACCTGGCTGACCTACGCGGGCTATATCCACATGCGGCTCACGCGCGGCTGGCGCGGACGCCGGGCTGCCTATATGGCGATCATCGGCTTCGCGATTGTACTCTTCACGTTCTTTGGAGTGTCCTACTTGCTGCCCGGCCTTCACGCCTACGCCTGAGAACAGGGACTCGCGATGGGGAGCTAGGGATTGGGGAGGGGGCTGAGAAAACAGAATTCCTGCAAGCACTCGGGCGGCCCGACGGGTCGCCTTTTTTCGAACGGCACACGCCACGGGCTGATCGGTTCACCGACCCGATAATTCAGCGATTCAATCCCTTAATCGCTAAATCACACAATCACCAAATGGCTGAGAGGGTGTTTCAGATCATCCGCTCGAAGTGGATATCCGCTTCGGTAAGGAACTTGGGTTTCGTGCGGTACTTGTCGATGCGCGCTGCAAGCGAAGTGCCGGGGATATCGGAGGCGGGGGCTGTGCGGACAACAGTTCCCCAGCAGAAGATCCCATCCAGGGGTTTCTTGTCCGACCGTTTAGGCGGGGTAATGCTCATCTCGATCGTAGTATCTGCCGGAATGGGGGTATCGCCCTGGAAAAGAACTCCCGTCGCGCTGAAGTTCTGAGTCGTCCCCTTATACCAAGCTAGCCCGCCGGTGGGCCGGTAAATGAGTGAACTCTCAATAAGGTAACGGGGTTGGCGTTCGACGAGCTTTTTCGCGCCGTCCGAAGTCCGTCCGCCGATCATCGTGCGCAGCTTGCTGAAGAATGCAGTGGGCATCACACCTGTCTCGCAGCTCAAGAGGATATTCAGACAATTAATAGCCCCTCGTAGGGAAGGTGTCAAGTGTGTGTACTCGTCCAGTAGATTAGTGACACTCCTTGAGTTGGGATGGGGCGGCCCGTTGGGTGAGGAACTCGTGAGGAGTTCGGTAGCCGAGGGCCTGGTGGGGGCGGATGGTGTTGTAGATCCGCTCCCAGTGGCGGAGTTCCTGGTTGAGCTGGGCGATCTGGAGCGAGCAGGGGGTGACCTCATAGAATTCCTCCGTGTGGGTACGGTTGGCGCGCTCGACGTGGCCGTTGAGTTTCGGCGAACGAGGCGGCAGGACGAGCAAGCGCAGGCCGCGTTGCTGGCAGGCTTGCTCGAAGACGGCGGCGAACTCACTGCCGCCGTCCACCTGGATAGCGCGGATGGGGAAGGGCATGCGTTGCTGGAGCGTGTCGAGGAAGGCGGCGGCCGCGCTGGACGTGGCTCGGCGGCGAACTTCCACCACATCCCAGCGCGAGACCACGTCCCGCGCCGTGAACTGCTTGAGCACCAAGCCCGGTACGGGCCGCAGATCCATGCTGTCCACTTCCACCAGGTCGCCCGGCTGTTCGACCCTGTAGTCACGCGGCTTGCGCGTGGCCCAGGGCCGCGGCGAGCGAGGCCGGCGGACTCGCAACCCCCGAGGTAAAGACTCGACCAACACCCCGCGCTTCTTCAGGTGTGTGAGGATGCGCCCCACCATGGAAGTCGAAACCTTGCGGCCTTCGCGCCGCAGCAACACCGCGAGCTTGTCTTTTCCCCAGCGCGGATATTGACGCCGCAGCGCCAGGGCGCGCTCCACCACCGGCGTCGTCCAGGTCGGCTGCCGCCGCCGGTGCGGACGATGCGAACCGTCTTGCAGGCTCTTCAGATCGTCGGGATCGTAGCGCCGCTTCCAGCGGTAGAAGGTCTGCCGGCTGATTCCGAAGTAGCGACAGGTCAGAGCGGCCTTGCCCCCGTGGGCGCGGTAGTAATCGAACCAGCGCAGCCGCTGGCGAGCCTTTTGACTTAGGTCAATCGCCGCTCGCTCCAGGTACCTGGAGCGAGGTACTCTCACAGTCCGCATCTGCATGGCAACACTCTACCTCAGAGTGTCACCCATCATTCTGGACGAGTACAGTGTGATTGTACGCCGTCGCCTTCCAGATTGCGGCGTGTGGGGCGGGGCGGCAGGGGCCACCGCGACGTGCGTTGGGCGGTTCGCGAACCGCCCCTACTTCACCTTCGTGACGGTCACTTCGATTTCGAAGCGGCGGTTCGTTGCCGCATCATCGAGCGTGGCAATCACCATGGGTTTGCCTAGGATGACAGGCGTCTTCCCGTTGAACTTCACCTCGCGGATGACCGGTCCGTCATAGGGGGGATTCGGTCCAGGTTCTCGTGGAACCACGCTCGAGGACGCGAATCGTGTCATCAATAGAACGCTGTTGTCCATTTCTTCGGGTACGCAGTCGATGTTGATGCCGACGTCACGGTACTCAAGGATCGGTTTCCCTTCACCCCCAAGGTAGGCAGTGGGCACCCTGCTGGTCACGCGTAGGCCCGCCCCCTCCTTCGTTGTGCCGGAAAGGCTGTAACTGCGCGAGTTAATGCGCTTGCTGTTCTCAAGCTCGCGAACAACAAAATCCATCCGATAGACGGAAGCCGGCTTTGCCTGGGCCTCGCTTGGGGGCGGTGGGGGTGGGGCAGCCTTGGGCGTCTCCTGCGCAGTTGCGAGGCTACCAGCCAACAGCAATCCCGCAGCAATGGCCAACGGCGCCCGCCAATATGCAATGGTCTTCGACATAATTCCTCCTCGACCTACTCGTTTAATCTCGGAAGCTCTTTAATCTCGATCCTCGCGATCTTGATTTCAGAAAACTGCAAGGGTTCAATTTGCGGGTCGCGAACAATCGGGGTACTCAACTCTGAACTCGGGGTCGACGCGACGTACGCGAGCAACAGCCTTTCTTCCTCAGAAAGCGGCGCGGGCGTGGGGAACTGCTCTGGGCGGCGGGCTGCGGCCGTCAGGCGCGGGGTGTGCCGCCTTAACGTCGGCTGAACAGCAACAGGTGCAGGGCCGATTTGAAGCGGGGCCGGATAGGACACTACCTGCGGCGCGGGGATCGGCGCGGGCTTGCGGTGCGAGAAGAACGTCACGACTGCAACAAGGATCACTGCTCCCGTCGCGGCCCCGAATGCCCAGACCCAAGCGCCGCGCCGGTGGGCGACGCGTTCGTTGGGCAGCACTTTCGCCAGGATGCGATTCTGCAATCCCGCCCGTGGCTCTTCGCTCCGATAACGCTGGAGCGAAGCGTTGAGTAGTTCATCAACGAATTGTTGGTCTCTCTTATCGTCCATATTTTCGATCCATGAGGGCCGAGAGCTTCTCGCGCAAGAGTTCGCGCGCCCGCATCAGCCG
>JBEKUI010000145.1:0-11462 GCA_049515175.1 Terriglobia bacterium | reverse complement strand
TGGCGCGATCGACGATCAGGATGTAACCCTCTTCGTCGATCGTGGCGATGTCGCCGGTGTGAAACCATCCGTCGCGAATCGCCGGATCATCCGGCCGGTTCCAATATCCCGCCATCACGATATCGCTGCGCACGATCACTTCGCCCTCTTCCTTGCCATCGCGCTTGACGTCGCGACCCTGTAAATCGACTACGCGGATTTCCGTGCCGGCAATCGCGTAGCCTGCCGTCGCCTTGCGGCGCAGCTTGACTTCCTCCGGCGTGCCCGCGAGATGTTCTTTCATGTGCGCGATGGTCAGAACGGGAGAAGTCTCGGTCAGGCCATAGCCGCCCATGGCAACGCAGCCCGGCATCTTCTCCTCGATCTGCCGCACCAGAGCGGTATTCGTGGGTGCGCCGCCCATCATCACTTCCTTCACGGAACTGACGTTGTACCTGTGGAAGTCGGGGTGGTTGAGCACGGCGACGACCATCGTCGGGACCATGTGGAGCTGGGTCACGCGCTCCTGGTCGACCAGTTGCAGCACGGCCAGCGGATCGAACTTATGGATCATGACGTGGCGGCCGCCGACAATCGAGACCGTGTGCGGCGCGCCCCAGCTATTCACGTGGAAGAGCGGGACGGTGTAGAGGTGGACCGTCGTATCGTCGCAGCGCAACGCCGTCGTGACGTAGAAGGCGTGCAGGTAGAGGTTGCGGTGGGTCAGCATCACCCCCTTGGGGTGAGCGGTCGTGCCGCTCGTGTAAAAAAGCTCGGCGACGGAGTTCTCGTCGATGCCGCGAAAGTCGATTTCCCGCGGTACGGCCTCCGCCAGCATTTCGTCATACGTCTTCGGGTGCGCCCAGGCGGGCTTCTCGCCGCGCAGGGCGACGAAGCGCTCAAGCGTCTTCAGCTTTGGGCGCATGACATCGAGGAGCGGGACGAATTCTGGATCGAAGAAGACCAGACGGGCGCCCGAGTCGTTGAGAATGAAAGTCAGCTCTTCGGCGCTCAAACGGATGTTCAGAGGCAACAGGATAGCGCCGATTTGGGGCACACCGTAATAGCCCTCGAGCAGGCGGTGGCAGTTGAAACTGAGATAGGAAACGCGGTCCCCCGGGTTGATCCCGAGCCGGAGGAGCGCGTCGGAAAGCCGGTCGGCACGCTCATTGAACTCCCGATAAGTGAACCGCAGGCCTTCGCAGACCACGCCCTGCTTACTGCCGAAGATTTCCGCAGCGTGGCGTTTCAGGCGGACAGGGGTAAGGGGCAAGATCATAAACACATCTCGCAGGGCCATCGATCCATTGATTTATTGAAGCGATGGTGACATCGCGATCAGCTTGTATTGATCAACGAAGCCCGCTCGAGCAGATCAATGCATCAATTTCCTTACCACTGCCTTTTTTCGACGCGCGGGCGCTCGGCGCGGCTCATGCCTTTGACCTCGATGGCTTCGTGTTGGAGGCCGCGCAGTTCTTCGATGTGCCCGATGACCTTGAGCACTGCGTCGGCGATGTCGTCCGTGTCGCGGCGGCTGCCGAGGAAGATGTGATGGGGCAGCCAGACGGCTTCGTCGTAGGCGGCGCGCTCGGAGACGGGACAGTGGAAACTGTTCTTCAGGTCGAGGGCTTCCGCGCGCCCCCAGCTCAGCGCCGGCCATTCTTTCGCATCCACGGGGAAGAGCGCGCTCTTGTACACCGGCTCGTAGAAGAGCCCATCGCAGGGCACTCCTTCGGTTTGCAGCGCGCCCAAGAAGGCGGCGCGGGGAATGCCTCCGAAATGCTCGGGTGAATACTTGAAGACGTACTGGTACGCCGCGACGCGCGTCTGGCGGCGGTCGCGCTTCAGGAATCCGAGCCCCGCGGTGGCGCGAATGCGCTTTTCGAAATGGTCCATATTCGCCTGGCGGATTTTGGCCTGCTGCGGCAGGCGCTCGAGTTGCGCTTCCAGGAGGGTTGCCTGGAGATCCGAGATGCGGTAGTTGAAGCCGATCATGCGGTGCTGGTATTTGTCGGTGACGCTGGCGCGGCCGCAGTTCATGTAGGACTGCGCGCGCTCGCAGTACTCCAGGTTGCTGGTGATGACCGCGCCGCCTTCACCCGACGTCATCAGCTTGCTTGACTGGAAGCTGAAGCAGCCGAGATCCCCGGTCGCCCCGGCGCCCTTGCTGCGCCACTTGCCGCCGTGCGCGTGGGCGCAGTCTTCAATCACCGCCAGTTTGTGCGCCTGCGCGACGCGCATGATTTCGTCCATGTCCGCGAAACGCATGGCGAGATGCACAGGGAGGATGGCGCGCGTGCGCGGCGTGATCGCCGCCTCGAGTTGCCGGGCGTCCAGGCAGTAAGTGTCGGGATCGATATCCACGAAGACCGGTACGGCATTGAGGAGCATGATGGGCCCGACCGTACCTTCCCAGGTGTAGGCCGGAACGATCACCTCGTCGCCGGGCTGAATCCCGATGGCCTTGAGAGCGATCTCGATGGCGATCGTGCCATTCGCCACGGCGAGGCCATACTTCGCGCCGTGGACTTTGGCGAACTTCTGGGCGAAGCGGTGCGCGATCTCGTTGGGGAAAGGATATCCGCCCCAGTTGCGGCTGCGCAGGACTTTGAGCAGTCCCCGCTGCTCTTTCGCAGTGTAGATCGGCCAGGCTGAAAAAGGTTTCCTCCGGACCGGTTTGCCGCCGGTGATTGCCAATGCTGCCATAGAGATTTCTCCTTTCGATGAGTGCGAATCTCGCCGTGCCCTCCCTCATGGCAACGGCGTTCCATCATAGCCCCGCGCGGGCGCAAGTCAAGACGGCTCGAATCTACCCCGTGGGCTTGGCCGGCGGTTTCAGCTCGCCCACGACAAACCAATAGGGAATCAAGCCACTAACGAGGATGATGGCCCCGACGGCAAAGCCCGGTGCGTGAGATCCGGTGCGGCTGATGAGCAGGCCCATGACCAGCGGCGCGAGAATGCCACCCAAATTTCCCGAGTAGTTTTTCACGCCCGTCCAGATGCCAACCTGGTCCGGCGGGGCGCAACACTGAAGAATCGCCAGGAGGTTTCCGGTGGCGAGTCCCACGCAGCCAGCGCCGAAAATCAATGGGATCGCCACCGACGTGCTGCTCACCAGACCGGCAGGGATCATCAATAAACCCGTGGACCAGGCCACGGTCACGATTCCTTTGCGCGTGCGAGTCTCGTTCCAGCCGCGCTTGATGAGCGTGTCGGCCAGCCACCCGCCGATCGGCTCCGTAATCCCGAAGATGAAGAACGTGATAGCGGCGAGCAGGCCCGCTTTCGCGATCGGCAGACCGCGTCCCTTGACGAAGTAATCGGGAAGCCAGTTCAGGACGACGTACCAGAAATAGTCGAAGCAGAAGAATCCCAGCACGATTCCCATCAAGTTGCGGTTGCGGAGGAGTTCGAGAAACCTGACCATCGAACCCAAAGCGCCGGGGCATTCCGGCCGCGGCCAAGCCAGCGGGAAAGCCGCGCGCCAGGCGAAATAGAGGGGCGAAAGGAGCAGCAGAGCGGGGTAAGTAAGCGTCACGAAAGATTCGGTACTCCAGCCGGAACCCGGAAAGCGAACTTCCGGTCGGGCAACAACCTTGGGGAAAGACGCCAGCCAGGGAATCAACCAGACCAGCGCGGCAAATCCCACTACGAGAAACATTCTGCGCCAGCCGTAACTGACGATGAGCCAGGGAATGATAATGCCGTCCAGCACCAGGCCGGTGCGCGTTCCGAAATCAAACAGTCCGGAGGGAAATCCGCGTTGCTGGGGAGGGAAGAGTCGGCTGACAATTTTCATTCCGCCCGGCAGGTAAATCGATTCGCCGAGACCCAGGACGAGCCGCAGGCCAATCAGGACTCCCAGGCTGTGGGCAAAGCCCGCCAGCGCGCACGCCAGCGACCATAACGTGAACATCCCCGCGTAGAGCCATTTCAGGTTTACGCGATCGGCAAGGTAGCCGATGGGAATTTGCATGAACGCGTACGACCAGAAGAAAGCCGAGGCGAGGATCCCTTTGGCGGTGGGATCGAGGCCGAGGTCGTCGGAAATAATGGGCAGCGCCATGGAGAGCGTGGCACGGTCCATATAATTGACCATCGAGGCCGCAAACAGCAGACCCACGACGGACCACCGCCGAGCATTGGAAATGCCTACGGCGGGTTGATACGAAGAAGTGTCGGCCATGCGCCGCTCGGTGGTCGCTCCAACCTGACTGATTGCGCGAAAGCAGCGAGCATACCGCAATGAAGCCGCGCGTCAAGGCGATTTCCTGTGGGATTTGGAAATTGATCCACGATTCGGGTAAACTCTCCGCGCGCTTATATTGCAGCAATGCCTGGGGCTACTCGGCGCAACAGGGAGAAACGGGATGAGACAACTGATCTTGGTGCTGACGCTCTTGGGTCTGGGGGTTGTGGGAGCGAGGCGGAGGAAGCGCGCCTCGAGGACCTGCAAGGCAAGACCATCCTGCTGTTCACTCCCCATCCCGACGATGACGCTTTCGGGGCGGGTGGGACGATCGCCCTGCTCAATCGCAACCACAACAAGGTCCTCATCGTCCTCTATACCAACGATGACAAGGGTTCATACGACCTGGAGATGACTTCGCAGCGGCTGGCGCGCATTCGCAAGGCGGAAGAAGAAGCCGGCCAGGCGGTTCTGGGCACTCCGAAGGAGAATCTGACCTGGATGGGTTACGACGACGGCATGCTCGAATATGCCCCCCAGCCCAAGCTGGTTGAAGAAGCGACCGCCATCATCCGCCGAGTCCGCCCGGACGTCCTGCTGAGCGTCGATCCCGGTGAATGGTACGAGCGCTGGCACAAGACCGACCACCGCATGGCGGCGTTCAACACCATCGACGCCGTGCGCGCGGCGGAATTCTGGCTGTACTTCCCCAACCAACTCCTGCAACGAAACCTCCAGCCATCCAAAGTCCCACTGATGTATTTCTTCTACACGGCCCCGCAGGAGGCGAATTACTGGGTGAACATCGATGCCACGATGGACTCGAAAGTCGAGGCGGCGATGAAACACGTCAGCCAATTTGAGCCGGCGATCCGGAAATACCGTCCCGATTGGGACCCGGCAACTCTCGCCGCCACGCAGGAGCAGTTTCGCAAGCTGCACCCCAGGAAAGACGGTCACTTCGTGGAGGCTCTCCGGCGGGAGACCGAATTCAACCAGTTCTGAGGCCTGTTCCGGTAGGGTTTCACTTACTTACGATTGCTGAAATACGAAGTGCAAATGGTAGCCATCAATTGGCCGCGTGGGTTCGCTTACGCCTGCACAGAATCCGTGTCTCGCTTTAATTCACTGATAGGGAAGCAATTACTAATGCCAAAGGGAAAGATCGAAACTTTCCATGAGCCGATGTTGTGCAGTGAATTATCAACTGCGATTTCTGTTGACATAGGATTCTCGAAAAGTCAGAATGGCAGTGTGAATACGCGGACGGCGCAGTCAACATGGCTGTTTGTGGTAGTGTTCGCAGCCGCGGTTTGGCATTTTCCCGCTGCTACCTTTACCCCTCGATTTCTCCCCTCTCCGTCCGTGGATGCTCCCCTCTTTTGGCAGTCGGCGCACTCGAACCTACCCCCGCCGACCTCTGACATCGGGCACCAAAGGTTTGTTGCCCGCCGTCGACCCTTACTGACCTCCGATTCTGACCAGGAGTTGCCGGTTCAGCTTCGGGTGGGACTCTGCCGGCTGGTTGCGCCCCCTCGCGCGCGCGATTGTGGATTAGACGCCGGCGCCCGCCAGACCAGCAAGGACTACCTGAATTTTCTGACCGTTAGACGGGAATAGAACAACTCGGACGGCGATTGTTTTTCTCTCTCTCGGCCGAGGGTGATGGTTCCCCTCGGTGGGCTCCATTGCTGTCCATTTGGCAAGATTGGGGATGGGCAGCCCTACCTGGAACAGGAGGTAGCAAATGGCTCGAGATATCGCGATACGTCGAGAGATGCTTCCGCCCTCGCTCTTGCCGGGGAGGAAGGTTCTCGTCATAGAAGATGACCCGGGAGAGCGCGCGTTTTACTGCCGGGTTCTCCACAAGCACGGTTTCGAGGTGAATGCCTGCGAGTCCGTGGCTGAAGGAGCGCGTCTCCTGGAAGAACAGCATTATGATTTTGTGCTGCTGGAGCAGGGAAGCCGCGCCTTCGAAGGACGGCTGGTCCTGGAACGCGTGCAGGCGATCGATCGCCATCTGCCGGCGGTTGTTCTGACGCGCTGTGTGGACATGCAATGTTACCTGGAAGCGATGCAGATGGGCGCCGTGGATTACCTGGAGAAACCTCTCTCGGAATCGGAGGTCCTGCGCGTCGTCGAAACCCACCTGCGGCCACAATCCTCAGTGGCCTGATTTCGCGTTTTTGGACGTGGCGCCGGTGGTTCGAATCCGCCGGCGCTACGAATCCCACAGCCTCTCCCATCCATGGCTTGGTAGCGGCGAGTTTACCTCGTCCGTCGGCTGACGGACGGTTTAGGGGCGCCGCTATATTTCGCTAGCCGGCCAGCAAACCCTCGGTTTCCTTGCCCGTCTTACCTCACTTCTCTATAATGATGGGTTTACGCACTGCCGGAGGATTCATGCAGAAGGTGCTCGACCTCAAGACCACACTCAACCTGCCGCAAACCAGCTTTTCCATGAAAGCCAACCTCCCTCAGAATGAGCCCAAGTGGCTGGAGAAATGGGAGAAGGAGAATCTGTATGGGAACATCCGGGCCGCACGGCAAGGTTCGCCCATCTTTACCATGCATGACGGGCCTCCATACGCCAATGGGCGAATTCATCTTGGGACGACGCTGAACAAGATTCTGAAGGATTTCATCGTTAAGACCCGGACGATGGAGGGTTTCAATGCGCCCTACCTGCCGGGATGGGACTGCCACGGCCTGCCGATTGAAATCAACATCGATAAGGAGCTCGGCCCGAAAAAGGCCCGAATGACCACAGCGGAAATCCGCCAGGCGTGCCGGCGCTACGCAGAAAAATTCGTGGACATCCAGCGCACCGATTTCCGACGGCTGGGAGTCCTGGGGGAGTGGGACCACCCCTACCTGACGATGAACTTTGAGTACGAGGCGCTGATCTGCGAAGCGTTTCTCAAGTTCCTGGAGGAGGGTTACGTTTACCGCGGCCTCAAGCCGGTCTATTGGTGCATCCAGTGCAAGACCGCGCTTGCTGAGGCAGAGGTCGAATACGAAGATCACCGCAGCCGCTCGATTTATGTCCGTTATCCGCTGCTGACGGATCCCGGCAAGCTCGATCCCGCTCTGGCGGGCCGCAAGACATACGTGGTCATTTGGACGACGACGCCCTGGACGCTGCCCGCCAGCATGGCGGTGGCTTTTCACCCCGAGTTTGAATACGTTGCGGTGGCGGACGCAAGCGACGACGTCTACATCATGGCGAGCCGGCGCTTCGAGCCCACGCAGCAGGAGACCGGCCTCAAGGGCCTGACCGTTCTGGCGCGCTTCCCGGGCAGGAAGCTCGACCGAATCGAAATCCAGCATCCCTTTCTGGAGCGCAAGATCCTGGGGGTGTTGGCGAACTACGTCACCGCCGAGGACGGGACCGGCTGCGTGCATACCGCTCCCGGTCACGGGCGCGAAGACTACCAGACCGGCAGCGCGTACGGGATCGAGATTTATTGCCCGGTAGGGACGGCCGGAGAATTCACCGAAGGCCTGCCCGAGTACATGGGCAAGAGAGTCTTCGACGCCAACGAGCCAATCATCGAGCTGCTCAAAGCGCGTGGAGCGCTGGTCGGCCCGGCGGGCTGGCTCTCGCATTCCTATCCTCACTGCTGGCGCTGCCACAACCCGGTGATCTTCCGCGCCGCGGAGCAGTGGTTCATCAGCGTTGACCATCGGGACCTTCGCCAGCGAACCCTGCAGGAGATTCGCAAAGTGAAGTGGCTGCCGGCGTGGGGCGAGGAGCGCATCTACAACATGATTGAGACGCGCCCGGACTGGTGCATTTCGCGCCAGCGCGTCTGGGGCGTCCCGATCACGGTCTTCCATTGCGAGACCTGCAAGAAGCCGCTCATCGATCCACCAGAGTTCGGGGCGAAGCTCGGGCGCACCGCCGTGGAAGTGATTCGCAAAGAGGGCAGCGATGCCTGGTACACGCATCCGGTGGAGGACCTGATCCCGCCGGGAACGAAGTGCCCCACCTGCGGTGGGAGCGCGTTCCGCAAGGAGACTGACATCATCGATGTCTGGTTCGAATCCGGGACGAGCCACTACGCGGTGCTCGGCCGCCGGCCGGATCTCCCCTGGCCGGCCGACGTTTACCTTGAGGCAGGCGACCAGTACCGGGGATGGTTCCACAGTTCCTTGCTGGTGGCGATGTGCACGCACGGCGCTGCGCCCTACCGCCAGGTGCTGACCCACGGCTGGGTGCTCGATGCCCAGGGGCGCGCCATGTCGAAGTCCGTGGGCAACGTCATCGAGCCGATGGATATCATCAAGACCCACGGCGCGGAAGTACTGCGCCTTTGGTCGGCATCGCTGGTTTTGGGTGAGGATATCGGCATCTCCGAGGAGAGCCTCGTCCGGCTCTCGGAAGCTTATCGCAAGCTGCGCAATACCTTCCGCTACTGCCTGGCGAATCTCTACGACTTCAATCCCCATCGGGACAAAGTCTCGGGCGAGCAGTTGCAGGAAATCGATGCCTGGGCTCTGGCGCGCACGGCGGAAGTGATGGAACGCGTGCGCGAGGCTTACCAGGAGTTCGCGTTCCACAAGGTCTATCGCACCCTCTACGATTTCGCCACGGTGGACTTGAGCGCCTTCTATTTCGATATTCTGAAGGACCGGCTCTACACTGCTCCCGCCGGCTCAGTGCGCCGCCGCGCCGCGCAGTCGGTGCTCTACCGCATCGCCGAGGCGCTGGTGCGCGCCGTAGCGCCGCTGATGTGCTTCACCGCGGATGAAGTCTGGTCGCACCTGCCGCCCATGGCGGACGGCGAGCGGCGCGAGGCGAGCGTTCACTTGGCCGCTTTTCTCCCGCCGTCGCGCTTGCGCGAAGGCCTCACGGAGCGCCACTTGAAGGCTCTGGAGAACTGGCCGCAGCTCATCGCGGTGCGTGGCGACGTCTTGAAGGCGCTGGAAGCGGCGCGGGTGGCGAAGAGCATCGGCGGCTCGCTCGAAGCCCGAGTCGTCCTGCATGCGGAAGGGGACCTTGCCGCGCGGCTCGAGACGTATCGCGAGTTTCTCCCGACTCTGTTCATCGTCTCGCAAGTCGAGTTGTCGGCGGAGGCGCTCGGCGGAACGGCGGAGTGCCAGGTGCCGGGCCTACTGGTGAAAATCGAGCGCGCCGCGGGTGAGAAATGCCACCGCTGCTGGAACTTTTCCGAGCAGGTGGGCAAGGACGCTCGTTACCCGCAAGTGTGCGAACGCTGCTCCGCCGCCCTCAAGGAAATCGAGGCGGCAATGGCCTGATCGGACAGGCCGAGGACCCGTGACGGAAAAGCTCGAATCATCTCCCGGTGGCCCCACCCCGGTTCGCAAACGCACGCGCGCCCTTTATGCGGCTCTGGCAATCCTGATTGCCCTCGCCGACCAAACGACAAAATTCCTGGTCGAGCGCGGGATTCCTGAGCATGCGCTCATTCCTGTCATACCCGGTCTTTTGAACCTGACCCACAGCAAGAATCCCGGCGTGGCATTCGGTATGTTTTCGGATTCGCCCGCGCCGTGGAAGACGGCGCTGCTCGTCGTTGTTTCGGCGGCGCTGCTGGCGGTTGTGGTGTACACGGTCTGGCGCGCGCGGGAACTCCATTGGGCCTCGGGCGTGGGCGTGGCGCTCATCGCCGGCGGGGCCATCAGCAACCTCGCCGACCGGGTCCGCGCCGGGCTCGTGGTGGATTTCGTGGATGCCTACTTCCGCTCGTACCACTGGTACACGTTTAATCTTGCCGACAGCGCGATCGTCGTCGGCGCATGCTTTCTGGTTGTTCATCTCCTGATTTCCGACTGACAAGTCGCATGGCGGAATTGCGCGAATTCGTCGTCAGGCCCGACGAGGCGGGGGAGCGGCTCGACGTGTTTCTTGCCGCGCACCTTGCGGGATGGAGCCGCAGCCGGATTCAGGATCTAATTCGCCGCGGGCTGGTGAAGGTCGGCGCGCGGCAGCCTCGCAAAGCCGGCGTACGCATCGAAGCGGGAGAGCGCATCGAGGTTCGAGCCGAGCGCCAGGAATTGCGCGCGACGCCGGAAGCGCTGCCGCTCGCGATTGTGTACGAAGACGATGACCTCGTCGTGGTGGATAAGCCCGCAGGAATGGTCGTGCACATCGGCGCGGGGGTGAAAAGCGGGACGCTGGTTAACGCCCTGCTCCACCACATCGGCGCGCTCTCAACCGCCGGCGGGGAACTGCGGCCGGGAATCGTCCACCGCCTGGATCGCATGACCTCCGGCCTGGTCATCGTGGCGAAGAATGACTTTGCGCACCGCGCCCTCGCTGCTGCTTTCAAGGAGCGCGAAATCCGGAAAACCTATCTGGCGCTCGTCCACGGGCGCATCGTCAAGGATGAGGGCGAAATCTCGCGCGCCGTCGGCCGCGACCCGATCCGCCGCGTGCGGATGAAAGCCGGGGGCCTGGCCCCGCGCGAGGCGATCACCCACTATCGCGTCCTGCAACGCTTTCCGCATTTCACCTTGGTGGAAGTTCAGCCACGCACCGGCCGCACTCATCAGATTCGAGTTCATCTTGCGACACTCGGCCATCCGGTCGTTGGCGACACGCTCTACGGCGCGCCGGGAAAGCTACGGCTCGCCGGCAGGGAAGAAAAGACGCTCGCGCGGACTTTCCTGCACGCCGCGGCGTTGGGATTCCGTCATCCGCGCACCGGGCAGGAATTGAACTTGGCGGCTGCGCTGCCGGAGGAACTGGAAATATTCCTCAGGCGGGTTGCGGGGGAGGAGCGCTGAGGCCAGCAAAGCGCTTAGCCGTTGCGGCGCGACGGAGGGAGGCATGGCGGAGGTGCCCCCTCGATTCATACAGCCCTCGCAAGCGGAGGAGAGGATGAGACGACTGGCATTAGTCCCGGTTGTGCTGACGGTTGTGGTCGCGGCTCTCAGCGCCGCGCAATCCAGAAAGGAGCTCACCCTTGACCTGGTGGTCGATCCCGAAACGATTGTTTCGCCGGGCATTCGAGAGACACACTGGCGTCCGGGCCATAGCGAAATCACCTACCTGCGGAAGAGGGGGGCCGGCCAGGGGGCTGCGAGCGCACTGTGCATTTATGACGTGGAACGCGGAACGGAGCACGTCCTTCTCGATTCCCGGGAAGTCCGATTCACCCTGGACTCCTACCAGTGGTCGCCGCGGGGCGATGCTCTGCTACCTGGATTATGCACGGTCGAACCCGCCTGAGGGTAGGCGGATCTGATTAGACCATTTGGGGACCCCCGAAACATGGGGTAAAACAGAATTCCTGCGAAGCGTGCAACTTCGCGGAAAATC
>JBEKUI010000144.1:0-11491 GCA_049515175.1 Terriglobia bacterium | reverse complement strand
GGCAGCAAGCTGCGCCTTGGAGAAGGCCAGGCCGAAACCGTCGGCCACGCCCATCACTTCCCCGGTGGATTTCATTTCCGGTCCGAGGATCGTGTCGACACCCGGAAACTTCTGGAAGGGGAAGACCGGCGATTTGACGTAGAAATAGTTGACGGGGAGCTCGCCCGCCAGACTGAACTCACGAAGCTTTCGTCCTACCATTAATCGCGCCGCGGTCTTGGCTAGGGGCACGCCCGTCGCCTTGCTCACGTAAGGGACGGTCCGAGATGCGCGAGGGTTCACTTCCAACACATAGACCTTGCCGTTCTGGATAGCATACTGCACGTTCATCAAGCCGATGACTTTGAGCTGGCGTGCCAGCCTCACGGTGTACTCGCGCAGGGTGCGGAGTTGCTCCTCTGTAATCTGGACCGAGGGCAGAACACAGGAGCTGTCACCGGAATGGATCCCTGCCTCTTCGATGTGCTCCATGATGCCCGCGATGACGACGTCTTTGCCGTCGGCGAGCGCATCGACATCAACCTCCGTGGCGTTCTCAAGGAAGCGATCGACAAGGATGGGAAACGCCCGGTGCAGCTCTTCCGCTTTGTGGACGTAATCGCGCAAAGTCGCCTCGTCGTACGCGATGACCATCGCCCGGCCGCCCAGCACGTAGGAGGGGCGCACCAGCACGGGATAGCCGATCCGCCCGCCGATTTCCAGCGCCTCCTCGACGTTCATCGCTGCGCCATTCTCGGGTTGTGGAATGCCGAGGTCGGCGAGTAATTTCCCGAAACGCTTGCGGTCTTCCGCAAGGTCAATCGACTCCGGCGACGTTCCGATGATCGGCACTCCCGCGCTCTTGAGCTGCCGCGCCAGGTTGAGCGGCGTCTGCCCTCCGAACTGGACGATGACGCCCGTGGGCTTTTCCTCCTCGACAATCGCCATGACGTCTTCGAAGGTCAGCGGCTCGAAGTAGAGGCGATCGGAGGTGTCGTAGTCGGTCGAGACGGTCTCGGGATTGCAATTCACCATGATCGTCTCAAAGCCTTCTTCTTTGAGCGCGTAGGAGGCATGAACGCAGCAATAATCGAACTCAATTCCCTGCCCGATGCGATTCGGGCCACTCCCGAGAATCATGATCTTCTTGCGGTCGGTAGGGTCGGCTTCGTTTTCCTCTTCGTAGCTCGAGTAGAGGTAGGGCGTGAACGATTCGAACTCCGCAGCACAGGTATCGACACGCTTGAAAACGGGCCGGAGGCCCAGCTCGCGACGGCGTTCGAGGACCGCCTCGCCGGTGGTTTTCCAAAGCTCCGCAAGCTGCAGGTCGCCGAATCCGAAGCGCTTGGCTTCCCGAAAAATGGGCGCCGGGACCGTCTCCAGGCTGAAACGCTTCAATTCGCCCTGCATCTCCAGGATCTGTTCGACCTGATTCAGAAACCAGGGATCAATCCGCGTGATTTCCGCAATCTGCTCGCGGCTCATGCCCAGTTCGAAGGCGTAAAATATATCCCAGAGGCGTTCAGGATGCGGCGTGGTCAAACGCGGAATGAGTTCACCAAAATCATGCGGCGGTGACGGCGCCTTGCGCCCCGTCTCGAGAGACCGGATGCCTTTCATGAAGGCTTCCTTGAAGGTCCGGCCGATGGCCATGACTTCGCCCACCGACTTCATCTGCGTCCCGAGGGTGTGGTCGGAGTCGGGGAATTTCTCGCGTGCCCACCTGGGGATTTTGACGACGACGTAATCGATCGTCGGTTCGAAGCAGGCGGGAGTCTTCTTCGTGATGTCGTTGGGAATCTCGTCCAGCCGGTAGCCAACCGCCAGTCGTGCAGCGATCTTCGCTATCGGAAACCCCGTCGCCTTGGACGCCAGGGCCGAACTCCGCGAGACGCGCGGATTCATCTCGATGACCACCATCCGCCCGGTTTCCGGCTCGACGGCAAATTGAATATTGGAGCCGCCCGTTTCGACGCCGACGGCGCGGATCACCGCGAAGGCGGCGTCGCGCATGATCTGGTATTCCTTGTCGGTCAGCGTCTGCACGGGCGCCACGGTGATTGAATCGCCGGTGTGCACGCCCATGGGATCGAAATTCTCGATCGAACAGACGACGACGGCATTGTCGGCGTGGTCGCGCATGACTTCCAGCTCAAACTCCTTCCACCCGATCACCGACTCTTCCACCAGGATTTCGTGCACGGGGCTGAGCTGCAAGCCCCAGCGCAGCTTCTCCTCAAATTCCTCGCGATTGTAGGCGATGCCCGAGCCCGTGCCGCCCAGCGTGAAGGAGGGACGCAGGATGAGCGGAAAGCCGAGCTGGTCGGCGGCCTTCAGAGCCGCCTCAACGTTGTTGACGAGCACGCTGCGCGGCACGTCCAGCCCGATCTTACGCATCGCGTCCTTGAACCACAGCCGGTCTTCCGCCATCTTGATGGCATTGAGCGACGCGCCGATCAACTGCACGTTGTGTTTGTCGAGAATCCCGCGCTCAGCGAGTTCGACGGAGAGATTGAGCGCCGTCTGGCCGCCCACCGTGGGCAGTAGCGCGTCCGGCTTCTCGCGCTCTAGAATCGCGTCCAAATATTCAGCGGTCAGGGGCTCGAGGTAAGTCCGGTCGGCAAATTCCGGGTCGGTCATGATGGTGGCGGGGTTAGAATTCACCAGCACGACTTCGTAGCCTTCGGCCTTCAGCGCCTTGCAGGCTTGCGTACCCGAATAGTCGAACTCGCACGCCTGGCCGATGACGATCGGCCCGGAACCGATGATCAAGATCTTGTGAATGTCAGTGCGCTTGGGCATGGCGTAAAGTACAAAGGACAAAGTACAAATGACAGGGGCACCAAGCCAGCATGGATTTCACTGCTCGTCCTTCGTCCTTCGTATCTTGTCCTTCCCCTGAAATTCCTCCATCATTCTCGTAAATTCTCCAAAAAGGTATCCCGAGTCGTGCGGACCGGGCGAGGCCTCGGGGTGGTACTGAACGCTGAACAGCGGCATCGATTTGTGACGCAGGCCCTCGAGTGTTTGGTCGTTCAAGTTTATGTGCGTCAGCGCAACCTCGCTCGAATTCAGGGAGTCCGGGTCCACTGCGAACCCATGATTCTGTGCGGTAATTTCAACCCTCTGAGTTTCCAGGTTCAGGACCGGATGGTTGCCGCCATGGTGGCCGAACTTGAGCTTGAAGGTCTTCCCGCCCAGCGCCAAGCCGACGATTTGGTGGCCCAGGCAGATACCAAAGACCGGCACACGCCCCGCGAGTTGGCGGACGTTTCGCGCGGCATATTCGAGTGGCTCGGGATCTCCCGGGCCGTTGGAGAGAAAGACGCCGTCGGGCTTGAGCGCCATCACTTCGCTGGCGGAAGTCTTGGCCGGAACAACCGTAACGCGCGCACCGCCATCGACAAGCTTGCGAAGGATGTTCTGCTTGATGCCGAAGTCGTAGGCCACGACATGAAAGCGTGGCGTCGGCTGTACTTTGGTTTCTTGGGTGCGTATCGGGGCCACCGTGGGTTCCTGCCACTCGTAACGCGTGGAGGTCGTCACGCGGCTGGCCAGATCCAGGCCGACCATGCTGGGGGCTTTTCTGATCTTGGCAACCAGACCTTCGCTATCGAGGTTCGTCGTCGAGATCGCGCCGCGCATGGCGCCGTGGTCGCGCAGATGGCGAACCAAGGCCCGTGTGTCAATGTCGGAAATGATCGGCACGCCGTATTGGGCAAGAAACGGAGAGGTTTCCTGCTCCGACCGCCAGTTGCTCGCCAGCGCGCTGAGCTCACGCACCACCAGGCCTTCGGCATAGGGCTTGGCCGACTCGCAGTCCAGTGAATTGGTGCCGTAATTGCCGATGTGCGGGTAAGTGAGGATGACGATCTGCCCCGCGTATGACGGATCCGTCAGGATTTCCTGGTAGCCGGTGAGAGAAGTGTTGAAAACGACCTCGCCATAACGCTCGCCGGGGGCGCCCGCGCCGCGTCCCCGAAACACCCGGCCATCTTCTAAGGCGAGAATCGCCTCCATCGCTGATCCCTTCGTTGAAGTCGGTGAACTATCATAGCGTAATTCGTGAATCTGTCAGCTTCATCTTTTGGTATGAGGTAAGGGGAAATGAAATGGTGCGAGGTCGCGAGGCGCCGCGAGGGCGCAGCGAGGCTATTCCACCGGGCCGAAATTGCTGAAAGGCCAGTAAACAAAAACCGCTTTGCCATAAATATATTTCTGATCGACGGTGCCCCAGACGCGACTGTCGTTGGACGATTCGCGGCGGTCGCCCAAAACGTAGAAGTGCCCCGCCTCGACGCGCGTCGGCGGATAGCTTTCCGGATCGGCATACTGGGGCGGGACATACGGCTCTGGGAGAGGCTTGCCGTCAATCAGCACTTGCCCTTCGACGATGCTCACTGTCTCGCCCGGCAGTCCGATGACACGCTTGATGTAGGACTTCGCGGGATCCCGCGGATACCAAAAAACCACGACGTCGCCGCGGTGGATGGGTTCGAATCGGTAGACGAACTTGTTGATGAAGATCCGTTCGTGGTCGGTGAGGCGCGGCATCATGCTGGTGCCCTCCACCTGCACCGGCTGGTAAAGGAAAACAATCACGATGAAGGCCAGGAGAAGGGACAGGATGAGATCGCGCAGCCAATAGCGCATTTCGTAAAAGCGCCTGCATGGCGCCGGCTTTGCGCTTGAACTCGTCGAGGGGTCAGCTGAATTGATGCTCTCGTTCACCTCATTACTTTTATACCACACTCCGTGGAACGCCGCCAGAGTCGGCCCGTTGATGGCCCGCCGGTGTCAAACCCCTCGCGTTGTCTGGACCTCTGGTAGAATCTCCGTCCTCGAGCTTGTGATGACCCGCCCGCCGAAATCCATCGCCCTGATCATCCCCGCCCTCAATGAGGCGGAGTCGATCGGGACCCAGCTTTCGCGGCTTCCCCACGACTACTTTTCGCAAATCATTGTGGCCGACAACGGCAGCAAGGATAGTACCGCTGAAGTGGCGCGGGCCGCGGGCGCGGAAGTTGTTCTCGAACCGCGCCGAGGCTACGGTCGGGCGTGCCAGGCCGCCCTCGCGCATCTCCGGCCCGAGATCGAAGCCGTCATGTTTATGGATGCCGACCTATCCGACGATCCTGAGGACGGCGAACGTCTCGCCAGCGTTTTCTGTGCCGGCGGCTGGGATATGGTGCTCGGTTCGCGAGTCCTGGGAAAGGCTGAAGGCGGCTCTCTAACTCCCGTGCAACGCTTCGGCAACTGGCTCACCACACGCTTGATCGGGTGGATCTGGGGAGCATCTTTCAGCGATCTTGGGCCGCTGCGCATTTTGAGCCGGGACGCACTGAGCCGGCTGGATCTTCGTGACCCCGATTTCGGCTGGAATGTCGAGATGCAGGTCAAGGCAGCGCGACTGCGGCTGCGAGTAGTCGAAATTCCGGTCAACTACCACTGCCGTCGCTTTGGCCGATCCAAAATTTCCGGCACCCTCACGGGCAGCGCACGCGCCGGCGTCAAGATCCTCTGGACGGTCTTGCGCCAATGGCAGGCGTCACGACGGCTGCCGCCCAGCAACCGTTATGATTCGCACGACCCGACCTAATCGCGACGCGCGGGACGGTTTTACCCCAATCCTTTTCGATTGATTTTTTGGACGGGGTAGGGTACAAGGTCAGGACGTCATCAGCACCGACTATTCTTGCCTCGCGAGAGACCGCGCGATTTGAAAAACAAAACATACAAGGTGATCGGCGTAGGGGTTTTGATCGGTATCCTCTTTGCCGTGCTTTTCCCTTCCCATCTTACGGCGCAGGAACCCACTGAAACCAGCGCTGCGAAAACAGCCACTCCCTACCACTCGCCTCTCGAACCCGCTCCTCGCTGGGAGAATCGCGGGCACTGGGATTTTGGATTACAGATTGGCTATGGAGTGGAGAACGCCATTCCGCGCAACATCTCGCACGTCAACATTCTGGTCGCCCAACCCCATGTGGGCTTGATCGTCCACGATTTTCGACGCGGCCCCGTCCGACGCTTCGAAATCGTGAACGAGGGATTGTTTGGCAACGCCGTGCATCCCGGCGGGCACATGCTGGGGAACAGTCTCTTCTTTCGCTTTGACGGTAAGCCGAGGGGCAACTTCATGCCTTTCCTGAATCTTGGCGCGGGCATGATGCACACAACTCTGACGACGCGCGTTCCGGAGGTCAGCGGCAAGCTCCAATTCATGCCCCAGGCGGGAGTGGGGATCCAGCATTTCTTCAGTCCGCAACACGCCCTGGTGATTGAGTATCGATACTTTCACATGTCCAATGCTGGAATCACCCCGCCCAATCACGGCTTTAACGGCAGCATGGTCAGCATCGGATTTCGCTGGCTCCGTCGGCCGCCAGCACGGCATTGACGATTGTCAAGGCCGGAGACGGCGTGCACGAGTGCAGGACGGGACAAACATCCGCACGGCCGCGTCTGGCCAACCCTCAGCGAGCAATCATGCAAAATGAGTTTTGTTTTTGTGGGATGTGCGATCGACAGGTTTATTCTCGACGCGCACAGCGAGGTCCAGTGACTCTATCAATCTTCGCTGTTCGCGCGTGAGGTTCTTGGGAATGGCAACGTGGATGGTCACATAAAGGTCGCCGTGAGCGCGGCCATCCAGACTGGGGAAGCCTTTCCCGCGCAGCCGAAACACCGAGCCACTCTGGGTGCCCTCAGGAATTCGCAGCCGCTCCTGGCCGCGCAGCGTAGGCACTTTAATCTCCGTCCCAAGGGTCGCCTGCACGATGGAAATGGGAATGGTGCTATAAAGGTCGCTACCCCGCCGCTCAAAGAAGGGATGTTCGTGGACGGAAATGGCGACGTAGAGGTCGCCGGGCGGGCCGCCGCTGAAGCCCGCTTCTCCCTCACCGGAAACGCGCAAACGCATTCCGCTTTCGACGCCCGCAGGAATCTTGATCCCCAGGACTTTCTGCTGCCGCTGCCGGCCTTCACCATGACATTCGGGACAGGCCTCGCGGATGATTTGACCCATCCCCGCGCACTGCGGGCATGTTCGAGAGATGGTAAAGAAGCCTTGCGAGCTACGGATTTGGCCGCGTCCGCTGCAGGCCGGACAGGTAACAGGTTCGCTGCCCTTTTTCGCGCCCCTCCCGCCACACTCGGGGCAGTTTTCCCAACGCGGGATCTTGATCTTCGTATCCAGGCCCGAGGCGGCTTCCTCAAAAGCGATTTCGAGGTCGTAACGGAGATCGGCGCCGCGCTGGGCACGGGTACGGCGGGCAGTCCCGCCGCCGAACAGGTCGCCAAAGCCGAAAAAGTCGCCGAAGATATCCGAAAAATCCGAGAAAATCGTCGAGTTGAAATCGGGTGCATAGCCGCCCGAGGTACTCACCCCGGCATGTCCAAAGCGGTCGTAAGCGGCGCGTTTATCCGCATCGGCCAGGACGCTGTAGGCTTCGCTGAGTTCCTTGAACCTCTCCTCCGCCTCGTGTTTGCTCTCGGGGTTGCGATCCGGATGATGCTGCAAGGCAAGCTTGCGATAGGCACTCTTCAGCTCCTGCTCTCCCACGCTGCGCGAGACGCCCAGCACCTCGTAATAATCGCGCTTTTGACTCAATGGTAGCCCTCAACAACGGCAGGACGCACCTGCAGGGGATCAATCGCCTGGCCCTCGATCGCAAGAGACCTGCAGCTGCGCAGGCAGCGCGTCCTAAGATCGCTTGGCGACCGCAATCTTTACCACCGCCGGCCTCAGCAGCCGCTGTTTCAGCTTGTAGCCGCGCTGCAATTCTTCGACGATTTCCTGGTCCCGATGGTCCGGCGCCTCGACGGTTTCAACCGCCTGGTGCAGATGGGGGTCGAACGTCTTCCCCAAAGTGTCCAGGGCGGTCAACCCGGCCCGCGAAAGCACATCCGTTAGCTCACGATGGATCAATTCCAAGCCCTGGTAGAATTGCTCTGGAACGGTTGCCTCGCGATGCCGCAAGGCGCGGTCGAAGGCGTCCAGAGTGGGCAGCAGCGCCAGGATCAGGTCTGCCGTCGCGTGTTGAAGGAAATCTTCCCTCTCGCGTTGCGTGCGTTTGCGCAGATTTTCGAGCTCTGCCTGCTTGCGCAGCAAACGGTCGTAGAAGGCATCCTTTTCGGCACGCAGTTTCTCCACCAATGCAGATAGGTCTTCCCCTCCGCCCGCAGGCTCACTCGCGGGCGCGCCGTTCTCAGCTCCCGCAGACGGTTCAGCGGCTTCCCCATTTGCTGGAAGGATTGCTTCTCTCTCTTGATCCATAGAACTTCGATTCTACCCCATTTTGGCGGTTGGGCTACCGCCCTGGCTTTCGAGCTCAGTTTTTTCTGCCCTCAGGCAGCGGCAGGACGAAGCTCCTCATCCGGCGCTGAGGAGCTTACTGCAGAGGTGGGCAACGTAATCCACCGTGGAGATGGCCCGATCGTACTCCATGCGCGTTGGTCCGACCACTCCCAGCGCCCCCACTACCCGGTTGCGGTACCGGTAAGGCGCCGCGATGATGGTGCAGTTCTGCATTTCCCTGGCGGGATTCTCGTGGCCGATTAGCGCCGTTACTCCGGAGCTGGGCGTTTGCAGGCAAGCGCTCAGGATTCTGACCAGCTTCACCTTCTCTTCGAACGCCTTCAGGAGTTCCTTGATGGCGTGCGCATCGGAGAACTCGGGCTGGCCGACCAGCGTCTCCGTCCCGTCGACGAACAAGGTGCGTACGTCCTCTCCACCCAGCGCCCCCTCCTGGAACAGGACCGCCACCGTCGAAACCAGCCTGTCACAGAGCGCCTTCATGTGCTCCACGCGCTTGAAGATCTCCACCCGAATGGCCCGCAACGACCAGCCACGGAATTCGCTGTTGAGGAAATTTGCCGCGCGATCAAGTTCCTCCTGCGTGAAATCATCCTCCAGCACAATGACCTTGTTTTCGATGAGGTCGGGTTTCGAGACGATCACAGCGAGGACGCGGCGCTCCGGCAAGCGCACAAACTTGAGATGCTCGATGAGCTTCTCGTCCAGCGTGGGCCCGAGCACGATGCCCACGATGTTCGAAACTTGCGCCAAGACTTCGGAGGTGCGCGCCATCAAATTCTCCGGCACATCGCTCGCGCGCGACATGGTTTCGTCGATGAACCGTTCTGTGTCCGGTCCTAGCCGTGGAGTCTCCGCCAGGCAGTCTACGTAGTAGCGATAACCCTGGTCGGTGGGGACGCGGCCGGCGGAAATGTGAGGCTGAACGAGGAAGCCTTGTCCCTCGAGTTCCGCCATCACGTTGCGGATCGTCGCTGAACTCCAAGGGTCGTGAAGTTTCTCAGAGACGGCCTTGGACCCGGCCGCCACGCCCGTCGATACGAAGAGGCGCACGATCGTCGCGAGGATTTCACCCTGGCGTTTGTCGAGTTTCTTGTCAGTCCAAGCCATCGCTGTAACTTCTGCAATGTCAATGAATTACGAAGACCTTGAATAATATTCTATCCGCCCCCGAGCGAAGTGTCAAGGCAGCGTACCGTGGCTCACCGTCCGACCATCCCCCTTGTCGCTTCCGACTTTGAGGAGAAGGGTACGACATTCTTCCCGGGGGGGCTGGCCTCTCACCGATTATTGGAATGGCAGGCCATCTGGAAGCCCGAGCGAAGGCGGGGTCCCGGCTCCCTGCGGCATTTGGCCGCGCGGTGTCACAGCCAGGTGGGCCCGCGAATGGCGTTGCCGGCAAAGAGGAGACCTTACCCTCACCCAAGTCCCGTGGCCAGACTGGAATACGGCCGTTGGAGCGAAATAGGTCGACAGGAGCCTCTTGCCGAAAGGTCATCCCTCGCCGACCCCACCGGGGCAAGGCCTCGAGAAGCAATGCACCGCAACACTTCCCCCTCTGCAACAACCCAGCGAACGTAAAATTTCGTCAATCTGACGCTCTCCATGAAACCTTTTAACCGGAAATGGAGTCTAACTTCCTCGAGGGTAACGAAAGGGCTTGAAAACCTTTGGTTCGGGTGAGGACGCATGAAAACCGCATTGACTGTTGTGCTCGGCCTGCTCCTATCGACTGCGCCTGCGTGGGCAGTCCTGGGCGAGTACGAATCATCAGTGAGCTCCGACCAGCAGTACCTGCACGGAGAAGTTCGCGCTATGGTCCGTGAAGGCTACTCGTTGCATCAAATTACCGCGCCGAATCGTACCGTAGTTAAGGAATACATTTCGCCAGCTGGCTTGGTTTTTGGGATTTCGTGGCAGGGGCCAACCATGCCCAACCTGCAACAGTTGTTGGGATCTCACTTCGCTCAGTTCCAGCAAGCTTCGCAATCTCAGACGCGGCGGCGTGGGCCGCTCGTCCTGCGAACGGACAAGCTGGTCGTGGAAAGCGGCGGGCACATGCGTTTCTTCCACGGCCGCGCATACGTTCCCAGTCTTTTCCCCCCCAATGTCCCTGTGGAGGTCGTGCAATGAACGCGGGCAGGATATCGGCTGCAAGATTCGCTCTCGCTTTGGGGCTATTGGCCGGCGTGCTGGGTCTAGCCAGTTGCGGTGGTGGCAGCAGCAGTTCCGGCGGTACCAGCACGCCAGTGAATAACACACAGGCTGTCCAAGTGAACCTGGGCCCTGCCAATAACCTCGCGAATGGGCTCTTTACGGATGTGACGGTTTGCGTGCCCGGCACGACGAATTGCCAGACTATTTCCAACATTCAGGTCGATACCGGCTCGGAGGGGCTGCGAATCCTCTCCTCTCAGATTAGCCTCTCCCTGCCGCAAATAACCGATAGCAGTAGTAACGCACTACAGGAATGCGTCAGTTTTGCCGACGGCTCCTACGTGTGGGGGCCGGTGGTGGCCGCCGACATACAGTTGGCGGGGGAGAAGGCGGCGTCGAATCCTATCCAGATCATCAGCGTGACCCCTCCTCCCTTCCCCGTTCCTGCCGATTGTGCCAGCGGCGGCGGGCCAAGCCAGAACTCCGTGGCGGCGCTGGGCGCCAACGGGATCTTGGGGATTGGTGTCTGGCAGCAGGATTGCGGCTTTGCCTGCACGTCCTCTTCCTCACAACTTCCGCCTGTATACTATCTCTGTCCCAGTTCTTTCTGTCAGATTGCCTCTGTCCCCCTGAACACGCAACTTCAGAATCCGGTCTGGACCTTTTCCCGGGATAACAACGGGGTGCTGATTACGTTGCCCACCGTTCCCGCCGATGGGGCCCCGTCCGCCTCGGGATCGTTGATCTTCGGCATCGGAACTCAAACCGACAATGCCCTCGGGTCCGCCCAGGTCTACACCACCGACCTCAACGGCAATTTCCAGACGACCTTTAGCAATAACGTCGCTTATACGAGCTACATCGACAGCGGATCGAACGGTATCTTCTTCCTCGATCCCACCACGCTTGGCATACCCAATTGCACCGACAATCCCTCGTTCTATTGCCCGGCCTCCACCGCGACTTACACGGCTACCAACAAAGGAGCGAACGGCACAACAGGGGCCGTGTCCTTCAGCATTGCCAATGCCGATGCCC
>JBEKUI010000143.1:0-11550 GCA_049515175.1 Terriglobia bacterium | reverse complement strand
GCCTCACCCGCGCTTGCCTCAGCACCAACACCATCACCTACAAAGACTTAGTGGCAGAACCGGAGCTAGCTTGATATTCACATCTCGAGGAACGAAGCCAGAATGTTATAGAAAACAAAGGAGCGTGGAAATCAACGCGGCCCAAAACGCCACGTGGCTTATAATACGTCGCAACGGAGGACGTGCATGTCAGGTCCGATCTTTACACCAGATGACGAGCCGTATTTGGGGCGCGAAGCGCTGTTCGCGTTCGACAACCTAATTTGTTCCTGTATGGAATTGAACTCTAAGTGCGCTCCCACCTCTCATGGTCGCCCCCTATCAGATTTGCAACGCGCACTGTGCATCTTGGTGCCACAGACAATCACGCTGGCGCTTTCGATCCGCGAACTTATTCGCCAAGGGTACTTGTTTGGGGCGAAGGTTTTGGTGCGCCCGTTCATAGAACGTGCAGTCACAATCCTCTACCTGTTCAAGAATCCTGACGCCCTGCGCATCTGGGATGATGGCTGTAAACATAACAAACGCCCCCACCTTCAGAAAATGGTGGACTACCTGAACCAAGAGTTGCTAAACGGCAAGTTTCCGTCGATGCAAGGGTTCACGCATGAACTCAACAGTGCTACGCACGGCGATCCATTAAGTGCACGCTGGAACGCCGTTGTTCGCGCTGACGGCGTCCCCGTTTTTCTTCCATCCAAGAACGTACATTCGCCTGAACTTGCGGACGAGATTTGTGCTGAGACCCTGCCTTGGCTGGCAGCCACTATGGGGATAATGAGCGCAGTTTTTGGTCGGGAGGAACAGGCCTCCGGTAAGCCCAACTGAGGTCCTGTCGAAGCTCTAAGATCGTCAAATAGGGGCCGCCTTCCTCGTTTTGCGAGGTTATATGTCCCTCCAAATGTCTCAACTCCAAAAGCTCGATGATTACCGGTGGCTGGTGCCAAAAGGCACCAAGCCCGGCATGTTGACCGACGCGCTCATCTATACGGACGAGCATCTCTTGCAGGACCTGCTCAAGGACCTCTCGCTCGAGCAGGCGATGAACGTAGCGATGTTGCCGGGGATTGTGGGCCGGTCGCTCGCCATGCCGGACATTCATCAGGGCTACGGATTTCCCATCGGCGGGGTTGCGGCGACGCTACCGGATGAAGGCGGCGTAGTTTCGCCCGGCGGCGTGGGATTCGACATCAACTGCGGGGTGCGCCTGCTCGCGAGCATGCTTACCGTCGATGAGGTTCGGCCCAAGATCAAGGAACTGATCAACCAACTCTTTCGCGACGTTCCAAGCGGCGCGGGACGCGGTGGAAATATCCGGCTCTCGTACCCGGACCTCGATAAGCTTCTTGAAGATGGCGCCGCCTGGATGGTCGAGCACGGCTACGGCGCGCCCGAGGATTTGAACACTTGCGAGGAGAGCGGCACGATCGATGGCGCGGACCCCGCGGCGGTGAGCGATCGCGCCAAGAAGCGCGGCCTGCCGCAAGTGGGGACGCTCGGCTCGGGCAACCACTTTCTGGAAGTTCAGTACGTGGAGCGCATCTTCGAGCCGCAGATTACGCAGACGCTCGGCCTCTACGAGAACGAAGTGGTGGTGTTGATTCACTCCGGCTCGCGAGGGCTCGGGCATCAGGTCTGCACGGATTCGCTGCGCGACATGGACGCCGGGATGCGTCGCTACGGCATCGACTTGCCCGACCGGCAACTGGCCTGTGTGCCCGTGCATTCGAAGGAAGGGCAGGAGTATCTCGGCGCGATGCGCGCCGCGGCGAACTTCGCGTGGGCGAATCGCCAGGGCATTACGCACTTCACGCGCGGGGCGTTCAAGCGCATCTTCGGCGAGAAGGAAGAGTTGCGCACCATCTACGACGTCTGCCACAACATCGCGAAGCTCGAGCGACACACCGTGAACGGCCGCGAGATGCAGGTGATGGTCCACCGCAAGGGCGCCACGCGCGCCTTCCCGGCCGGGCGGCCGGAAGTGCCGGACGTTTACAAGCACATCGGGCAGCCCGTGCTGATTCCGGGCTCGATGGGAACTGCGTCTTATGTTCTGGTGGGGAGCGAGGGCGCCATGCGGGAGACCTTCGGGACCACCTGCCACGGCGCGGGGCGCGTGATGAGTCGCACCGCCGCGAAGAAATCAGCGTACGCGCAGAACGCCCGCGAGAAATTAGAGGAGCGCGGCATCTACGTGCGCGCCGAAACGCGCGACGGAATCAGCGAGGAAATTCCCGAAGCCTACAAGGACGTGGACGCGGTGATCAACGTCGTCCACAACGCGGGGCTCTCGAAGCGCGTGGCTCGGCTCAAGCCGCTCGGGGTGGTTAAGGGATAGGCGTCGGGAGTCCGAATTTGAGGCGCAGGTTAGGCTTGACAGAGTCCACATTGACTTCTACAATATAATGTGTAGTCTCGTGAGGAGGAGATTGTGAAAGTGATTCAGGTTCCCATGGAGGGAAAACTGCTCCAGGCGGTGAACCGTGAGGCCAAAGTCCGCCGCTCCACCCGCGCCGCGCTTATTCGCAAAGCCTGTGAGGAATACCTCCGCCAGATCGAGGAGGAAGAACTCGATCGCCGTTATGTCGAGGGATATCGCCGCAAACCCGAGAACCCTGCCTGGGGGAAGACGGGAGCCAAACTGGCGGCCCGGGTCTGGCCAAAAGAGGAGTGGTGATGAAGCGCGGCGAAGTCTTGTGGGCCAATCTCCCCGCACCCCTAGGTCGGAGGCCGGTCGTCCTTCTCAGTCGCGACACGGCCTATGCCGTGCGCTCCTCCGTGACCGTGGCTCCAGTAACACGGACGGTGCACGACATCCCTGTGGAAGTCCCCTTGGGCCCCGAGGACGGCCTCCCACAGCGATGCGTGGTGAATTTGGATGGGATTGCGACGATTCCAAAGAAGGCTTTGGACCGCAGTCTGACAGCGCTCTCTCCGGAGAAAATGCGGCTCATCGATCAGGCCATCCGGTTCGCCCTGGCCCTTCGCTAGAGAAACCGACCCTCCGATTTCGGATCCTCGGGATCGCCGTGGGATGAGGGGAGCGAGTCGCGGTGGCGCAAGGGATTGCGCCCCCGCAGGCTACGCCTACATTTGCTGCGCGAGATAGTTCTCGAGGCCCAATTGCTCGATGAGTGAGAGCTGGGTTTCGAAGTAATCGACGTGCTCTTCCTCGTCGTGGAGAAGTTCGTCGAGCAGGTCGGCGGAACCGTTATCGCCGGCCTTGCGGGCGCCGGCGACGGCGGCGTTGTACTCCGCCACAGCGCTCTTCTCGAGCGCCAGGTCGTTGGCCAGTTGCTGTTTGACGTCCTTGCCGATATTCAGCTTGGGCAGGTCCGCCAGGTTGGGAGTTCCCTCAAGGAACAGGATGCGCTCCATGAGCTTCTCGGCGTGTTTCATCTCGCCGATGGACTGCTTCTTCGTCTCGGCGTGAAGCTTCTTGTAGCCCCAATTACTCTGCATCTCGGCGTGCATCATGTACTGGTTCAGCGCGCCCAGTTCTTCCCTGAGCATCTTGGACAGGATTTCAATGACTTCCGGTTTTCCCTTCATAATGGCATCTCCTTGGTATGAAAAGCCTATCCTATTTTGGCGAATTCTGCCAGAGGAAGGAGCCGAAAACACACTTGGAAGTTGGCACGATAAGCCCACACCACTCAAACGGCATACGGACTCATCGAGAGAGTGGACCAACCCATGTGGGCAGCTCACGCCGGGTTGCCCAACGGCACGGGGCTACTGCCACCGCACTCTAACGCCTCCACGGAAGACCGGCACTTCGTGCTCGGAAGCCACGGGACCCGCCGAATCGGATTGCCAGACGTAGAACTTCGTCGGCATGTCGGCCGACCCGCTCAGGACGGTGAAACCCTCTTGCGAATTTGATTCGAATGAGGCGGACTCGATCCGGGAGGTGCGCAACGCGCGGAGGTATTGCGCGACGTGCTCGAGCGTCACCTTCACTGGCTTATCGGGCGCCAGTTCCTCATCCACTCCCTTCAAGATGAGAGCCCAATCGTCGGGCGGGATGTGCTGGATGTAATCCGACTCGTGGGTGAAGAGCACCGCCGGGACCAAGCTGTCAAATTCGCGGCGGCACTCCTCCACGCCGCGACGGATGGCCTCCTCGACGGGAACGCCGCCGGGAGCCCATTCATAACCTGCCACGTCACGGATTTCCACGATGAAGTTGAAGAACCGGTGGTCGAACTCGGGATGACCGGGAACGGAAAGCCAGTCGGCAATGTAGAGGGGATCGGCTCCGTTACTTGCGCGAGAGGGCTCGTTGGACAGATAGGGGCCAAACTTCGGGATGGGAGATCCGTAGCCCTGTCCGGGTTCGAGCACCGTGCCCACGAACTCCACGCCCCACGCCTTCAGGCCGCCGAACACGTTGGGCGCAGACTCGTAGAAATGCGGCAGGACGAGCGGCGATTTCACAATGTGGTGGTCGGCGAAAAAGCGTTCGGCTTCCCGGAAGTTGGCCGCGATCGTTTCATCCGGCAGGGGCTTCGCGGTGATGTTGCGCCCGGCATCGTCGGTCCGCAACGACTCGTCGAGATAGAAAAACTGGGTCCAGCGTCGCGCATGAACGCTGGCCGTCGCCAGCCCCTGCTGGGTAAGTTGCGCGAGTCTTTGGGTCGCCTCATCGTCTTCGCGGAGATCGTCGATAAAGACTCCCAGCCAGGGCTTGAACCCGTAACGATTGACGGCGGAGACCCAGCCGAGATGCCGGTTGGACCCCAGCCCGAATCCCGACACGTCGTCGACACGCATGGCAAGGAATTTGGGCATGCCCCGCATCACAAACGGCTTTCGGGCCGCCCAGACGAGACTGCGCCAGACGAGGTCGTCGAGCCCGTAAAGCTTCCCCTTCACCTCCGGCGCGGTCCAATCGAAGGTCGCGAAGAGGACGGCGCTCCCTTCGCCATAATGCGTCGCCAGGACCAGCGGACGGCTGCCCGCCTGCGCAAGCACTGCGACTCGATCCGGCGGGGAGAATCCCGGAACCAGCATCTTCTTCTTAAGCCTTATTTCGCGGGGGGTGGCGCGTTGGTTGGTGATGAAGTGTGCGCCCTTCGAACCGATGGTGATGGACTCAGCCTGTCCCGGGGGGATGAAGCTCACACCGAAGATTTCCCCGGGAAAATCGTAGAGAGGCTTGGGCGATCTGTCACTCCACGAAGCCAGGAGACCGTCGAAGCTGACCAATCCCGTTCCACCATGGACGGCAGCGAGGATTCGACGCTCGGCGCCGGCGGTGAGAAAGCGGCGCGGTGCGTCGAGCCCCCGGTGGCCGATGACGATCAAGGAGTACTCCCCGATTTCTGCACCGACCGGTTGGGTCGCAATATCGCGAACTTCGTACAGAACCCCGAACTGGAGCAGATAAGGCTCGAGCCTGCTCTGGAAATCTCCAAAGTCCGACGCCGTCGAATTGACGAGGATAATCGCACCGGCGTTGACCGGGGCGGCGGGAGCAGCCATCCCGCCCGTGAAGACTGCCAGGGCAACTCCCAGCGCCAGCACGAGCCTCCTCATCCTACTCATCGTTTGCCTCGGTTCGGCCGACGCCCGATGACCTTTGTGGTTGATCGTTCTGCGCCAGCCGTTGTCGACTGCCTTTTATGGGAGGTCGCTCGACGGACTCATGACCGCTCATGGCTGCAGTGCGCGTCTGGGCTGGATGACTCCCCCGAGCACGCTGAATTGTAGGCCTTCGACCAGCCGTGATGTAGACTATCACTTCCGCTGGTACGAAAAATCGGTCAGCTCTATTTAAGCCCAGCTCAATACTACTCTTCGGGACAAGGAGCAGGAAATGAAACGAAGGGAATTCATCCAGATGGCGGCGGCTGCGCCGTTCGTAAGCAACGTGGAGGTTGCGGGCGCACCGGGGACAACTCCTTTCGAACAATTTCTGAGGGAGAGCGCGGTCTCAAGGGAAGTGATTGACAGATTTTTGCGCGGCCCCAGTTGGGCGCAGTTTGACCCGGAACTGGGGTACGTTTTGGGGAATTATCTGCCGTCTGACGGGATCGATGGCCGCGCGACTATTTCCACCGTCCAAGCTAATGGTGCCCGCACCTCCTATGTGTATGCCGGCAAGAAATGCCGCATCAACACGTATGGTGACAGCTTCACTCAATGCCACCAAGTCAGCGACGGCGAGACTTGGCAGGAGTATTTGGCGGGTCACTTAGGCGAGCCCATCAGAAACTTTGGGATGGGCGGGTTTGGGGTCTATCAGGCATACCGCAGAATGCTCAGGGAAGAACGGACCGATCACGGGGCGGAGTACCTCATTCTCTATCTCTGGGGCGACGATCACATCCGGAGCCTGCTGCGTTGCCGGCACGCCATTACCTACAAAGTCTGGGACCACCAGGGCGGTAGGATGTTCCACGGCAACTTCTGGCCGCACATGGAGATGGATCTCAAAACCGGGCGCTTTGTTGAGAAGGAGAATCTGCTGGCGACGACGTCCGCACTGTATCGCATGACGGACCCGCAATTCATGGTGGACCATCTCAAAGACGACTTGGCCCTGCAGCTCTACGCATTCAAGTTGGGGTACATCCGGGAATTGGACCAGGGACGGACCAGCAAGCTGGCGGCCTTGTTGAACTATCCCCTGGATTGGAGTCAAGAATCGGCCCGCGATCAACAGGTGGGCGAACTTCTCGACAGGTACTCGCTACAAGCCACGCAATTCATCCTGGACAAAGCCCGGGAATTCTCCAAGCAGAAGGGGAAGAAGCTGCTGGTTTTGCTCTTTGACCCCTATCGCGCCATGACCGAAATGCAGCAAGGTGGGACGCGATACGACCAGGAGGTCGTCAATGTTCTGGTCAAAGAGAAGTTCGATTACTTTGACATGAACGAGGTCCATCTCCGAGATTTCAAGAAGTACAACATTCCTTTCGACGAATACCTGAAACTGTACTTCATCGGGCACTACAGCCCACGAGGCAATCACTTCTTCGCGTATTCGGTCAAAGATACGGTGGTGAAATGGCTCAGCCCAAAACCGATCCCGTACCGAAAGCCCAACTCGGAATCCGTCGACTTCAAGGGCTATCTGGCAGGCCACCATTGATGGAGGAGATGCGTGATCTGAAAGCTTGGTTCGGCAATGACCAGCCCCAGTTCTTGTACCACGGCGAATGAGAGTCTACATCACAGCTTAAGGCTGTGAGGTGTGATCTGTTGGAACCAGGGGGCTATGGGCCGGCTGAACTTGATGGCCGAATCGACGGTTGGTGGAACTGGTTCCACCCAGACTGATTCCACGACGATTCGCGAAGAGCTTCGGTCTCCAGATCCATGGCTCGCCAGAGTTGCCCTTCCCAGCTCCCAGGAGATTTGATGCCTTGACACCGCCTTTGCCCTTATCGATGGCACAAAAAACCCCGAGCATATTGCCTGCCAGGGGCTAGTAACCGTACAATCGTATGCTACGTCTTAACCTAAATGGTGGACGATACCTAACATCAGGGACCAGAAGATTAGCCAAATCCATGACTGACCATCAGCCTCAAATCATACTTGAACCCACGCCACCTCCCCCGAGTGAGATGTCAGGGGGAAAGGCGCGCCCTCGGCGCCAGCTTTGGGTCTGGCTGGCCGTCGTTATCCTTCTGGGCGTGGGCATCTATTTCTTCGCCAGGCGAGGGGGCGGGGCGAAATCCGGCAGCTCCTCCTCGGCGTCCGCGGGCGCGCGGACGAGAGGCTTCGGCGCCATCCCGGTGGTGGCCGCCAGAGCTCGAAAGAGCGACATCGGCGTGTACCTTCCGTGCCTGGGTGCGGTCACGCCGATTTATACCGTGACCGTGAATAGCCGAGTCGACGGCCAGTTGATGAAGGTCTATTACCAGGAGGGCGACGTCGTTCGTCAAGGCGACCCGCTGGTGGAGATTGACCCGCGGCCCTATGCAGTGATGTTGACGCAGGCTGAAGGACAGCGGATCAAGGACCAAGCCTTGCTCGATAATGCGCGAATCGATCTGGCCCGCTACCAAACGCTATTAACGCAGAACGCGGTTCCCGAACAGCAGGTGGCGACCCAGAAAGCCCTGGTCGCGCAGTACGAGGGGGCCGTCAAGACCGATCAGGGGCAGATTGACAGCGCCAAGCTCGATCTCGTGTACTGCCATATTACGGCTCCCATCACTGGCCGCGTTGGTTTGCGTCTGGTGGATCCGGGAAACATCGTTCATGCCGCCGATACCAACGGGTTGCTAGTGATCACCCAAGTTCAACCTATCAGTGTGATCTTCACACTCGCGGAGGATCAGCTTCCGACCGTGGTCCAGAAAATGCGCGCTGGGCGGCGGTTGAGAGTGGACATCTACGACCACGCCATGACGACGAAGATTGCGACGGGTTCGCTCGCGACGCTCGACAACCAGATCGATCAGACCACCGGCACCGTCAAGCTGAGGGCCATTTTCGACAACCAGGACAAGGCGCTGTTCCCTAATCAGTTTGTCAACGCGCGATTGCTGGTGGAGGAGAAGCACGGCGTAACCCTGTTGTCCACTGCCGCCATTCAGCGTAACTCGCAAATGACTTATGTCTATGTGGTAAGACCGGATTCAACGGTGACCGTGCGCCCCGTAGCTGTAGGCACCACGGAAGGCGATCAGTCCGAAATCACCTCCGGCCTAGCCCCGGGCGAGGCCGTGGTCATGACGGGCGTGGACAAGCTCCAGGAAGGCAGCAAGGTGAGCGCGCAGGTCGACGGCGACAGCAGCCGGAGAGGACGATAATTGAGCCCGTCGCGGACCTTCATTCTCCGGCCGGTGGCGACATCCCTGCTGATGGCAGGCATTTTGCTGGCGGGCGCGGTAGCGTATAAGGAGTTACCGGTTTCGGCGCTGCCGGAGGTGGATTATCCGACCATCCAGGTGATTACGTTTTACCCGGGCGCCAGTCCGGACGTGATGGCGTCTTCGGTGACCGCTCCGCTGGAGCGCCAGTTCGGCCAGGTCCCCGGCCTCCAGCAGATGACCTCCACCAGTTCCGACGGTTGTTCGGTCATCACGCTGCAATTCAACCTCAGCCTTAACATTGACGTAGCCGAGCAGGAAGTGCAGCAGTCGATCAATGCTGCCGGAACCTACCTTCCCCCGGACCTTCCGAGCCCGCCAATCTATAGCAAAAGTAACCCGGCCGACACCCCGATCCTGACGCTGGCGCTTACTTCGCAGGAACTTCCGCTCTCCAAAGTAGAGGATCTCGCCGACACGAGATTGGCACCCAAAATCTCGCAGTTGCCAGGCGTCGGTCTGGTCAGCATCAGCGGCGGCCAGAAGCCCGCCGTCCGGATTCGAGCCAATCCCACGTCGCTGGCATCTTATGGCCTGAATCTGGAGGACCTCCGCAGCGCCCTCGTCGCCGCCAACGTCAACCAGGCGAAAGGCAACTTCGATGGCCCGCACCAGGCGTACCAGATCGGCGCCAACGACCAGTTGCTCTCGAGCAGCGACTATGCTCCGCTCATCATCGCCTATCGGAACGGCTCCCCGGTCAAGTTGACCGATGTGGCCACGGTCGCCGACGACACGGAGAACGTCCGCCAGGCGGCCTGGATGAACGACGTTCCTGCCGTCATCGTCAACATTCAGCGGCAGCCGGGCGCGAACATCATCACCGTCGTCGACCGCATCAAGACGCTGCTGCCGCAGCTCACCACCTCCCTGCCCTCCTCGGTCCACGTCGGCATCTTGACTGACCGGACCAATACCATTCGGGCCTCCGTGAGCGACGTGCAATTTTCGCTGATGCTGACGGTGGCGCTGGTGGTGCTGGTCATCTTCCTGTTCCTGCGCAATATCTCCGCCACGATCATTCCCAGTGTGGCCGTGCCGTTGTCCCTCGTCGGTACCTTCGGGGTGATGTATCTGCTCGGTTATAGTTTGAACAACTTGACGTTGATGGCATTAACCATTTCGACTGGCTTCGTCGTCGACGACGCGATCGTGATGATCGAGAACATTACCCGTTACATTGAAGAAGGCGAGCCGGCGCTGCAAGCGGCGCTCAAGGGGTCCGCCCAAATTGGCTTTACCATCATCTCCCTGACCGTCTCGCTGATTGCCGTGCTCATCCCGTTGTTGTTCATGGGGGATATCGTGGGACGGCTCTTCCGTGAATTTGCGGTCACGTTGAGCGTCACCATCCTGGTCTCCGCCATCGTCTCCCTGACCCTGACGCCGATGATGTGCGCCAAGCTCTTGAAGCGCCGACGCCTCGAAGAGGAGGGCCGGTTCTATCGCGAGTCGGAACGCGCCTGGAAATGGGTGATCGCCCTTTATGACAAAACCCTCCAGTGGGTGCTCCGCCATCAGACCGAAACCCTGCTGGTCGCCGGCGGCACGCTTGCCTTAACCGTGCTGCTCTACATCTTCATTCCGAAAGGGTTCTTCCCGATTCAGGACACAGGCGTGATCCAGGGCGTTTCCGAAGCAGCCCAGACGGTGTCCTTCCCGGAAATGGCCAGCGAGCAGCAAGCGCTGGCGAAGGTCATCTTGAAAGACCCCGCGGTCGAGAGCCTTTCCTCCTTCATCGGCATCGACGGGACGAACACCACCCTGAATAGCGGCCGCATTCTCATCAACCTGAAACCGCTCAACGAGCGCAAGATCAGTGCCAGCGACGTCATCCGCCGCTTGCAGCCGGAGCTGGCCAGCGTGGCTGGCATCACCCTGTTCATGCAGCCGGTGCAGGACATTACGGTCGAGGACCGGGTGAGCCGCACGCAATTTCAGTACTCGCTCGAAGATCCGAGTGCGGAAGAGTTAAATGTCTTCGCCCCCCGCATGCTCGCGGAGCTGCAGAAGCTGCCGGAGCTACGCGACGTGGCGAGCGATCGGCAGGTTGGTGGCCTGCGGGCGAAGGTGGTGTTCGACCGCCAAACTGCTTACCGTCTCGGCATCACGCCCTCGGCCATCGACCAGACCCTCTACGACGCGTACGGCCAGCGGCAGGTGTCGACCATCTTTACGCAGTTGAACCAATACCATGTGGTCTTGGAAGTGCAGCCCGAATTTCAGAAAAACGCTATGGACCTGCGCCAGCTGTACATCCGGACCGGCGCCAGCAGTTCCTCGGGCTTGGTGGCCGGCGGGTCCTCGGGAACCCAATTATTCGGACCCTCGAGCTCTTTGACCGCCGCCGCGGCGAGTCTATCCTCCTCATCCGCCTCCTCCGGAAGTTCGTCCATCATCGCCTCGAGCAGCGCCTTCGGCGGGCGCCCGATCTCATCTTCCTCGACCTTTCCGAACGGCGGCCAGGTGCCGCTGGCCGCGTTCACGCAGATAGAGGAGCTGAGCGCTCCGATCACCGTAAACCATCAAGGTCAGTTCCCGGTGGTGACCCTCTCTTTCAATTTGGCTCCCAGCGCGTCGCTGGGAGACGCCATTAAAGCAGTCAATAAAGTGAAAGACGAGGTCGGCCTGCCGGCAAGCATTCAGGCGGCCTATCAGGGTTCGGCCCAAGCATTCCAGGCATCGCTGGCCAACGAGCCGGTACTGATTCTGGCGGCCA
>JBEKUI010000142.1:0-11578 GCA_049515175.1 Terriglobia bacterium | reverse complement strand
GCAGCATCGGCTCGAGCGGCTCCAGTCCGGCCGAAAGCCGTACTTGCATGTCCAGGAAACGGTGATTGATACTCTTCATGCTCACTGCCAACGTGAACTCCGCTTCTTCTTGTTGTACCCGGCTGTAGCCAGTCATGCTTCGAATCATTGTTGGAAAACAGGAGACAAGAGCCAGAAGTCAGGAGTCAGAATGAATCTCAGAGTCAGCACTCGGCAGTTACAAGCCTCGATGTCGAAACCCGTTCAATCTACAGGCCCTCTCCCGAACCTCCTTTGTCTCTGATCCTTGGCATTCCGTCCTTTTCCTGAATTCTTGCTCCTCAATCCTCCGTCACGGTTCCACGTCCACAAACTGCAGTTCGTGGAGCCGCTGGTAGATTCCGCCGCGATTGACCAAATCCTCGTGGGTCCCCACTTCCGAGACCGTCCCGCGGTCGAGGACGACGATGCGGTCAGCGCGGCGCACAGTTGAAAGCCGGTGTGCAATGACCAGCGTTGTGCGTCCCACCATCAAATTGTTGAGGGCGCGCTGGACGAGCAACTCCGATTCGGTGTCGAGCTCCGAGGTGGCTTCGTCAAGGATCAGCACCGGCGCATTCTTGTAAAGCGCGCGGGCAATGGCGATACGCTGGCGCTGGCCCCCCGAGAGGCGTTGCCCGCGTTCGCCGATCACCGTCTCGTAGCCTTCCGGCATCTCCATGATGAAATCGTGAGCGAGCGCCGCCTGCGCCGCCTCCAGAACCTCCGGCCGGTTCTGGTCGGCCCGCCCGTAGCAGATATTGTTGAAGACCGTATCGTTGAACAGGATCGTTTCCTGGGTCACCAGCGCGATCTGGCCGCGCAATGAACTGAGCTTGACGTCGCGAACGTCATGGTCGTCGAACAAAATCCGCCCTCGCGCCACGTCAAAAAAACGGGGAATCAGGTTTGCCAGAGTAGTCTTCCCCGCCCCGCTCGAACCCACGATCGCCACGACTTCACCCTGGGCAATCCGCAGGTTCACGTCCTGGAGTAACGGCACACCGTCCTCGTACTCGAAACCAACGTGGTCGAAAACGATCTCCCGTTGAACCGTTTTCAGCGCCACCGCCTGCGGTTTCTCGACCACCTCGGAACGGATGTCGAGAAATTGGAACACCTGTTCAGAGGCCCCGACCGCCTGCTGGTAGGCGTTGTTCACTCCCGTCAGGCGCTTGATGGGCTCATACATTTTGATCAACGCGTACAGGAAGGCGACAAAGCCCACGGTCGTCTGCGCCTGATGCAGAATGGCGTTGCGTGCATAGAGCAGTAAGCCCGCAATGGTAATGGCGCCCAGAGTCTCCATGAGCGGTGAAGTCACAGCCTGCGCGAGCACCCAGCGCAGATTGATCTTCAGCAGGCGACGCGTGGCGGCGCGGAATTTCTCCACTTCAAACAGTTCCATCACGAAGGCCTTCACGATCCGAATGCCACTGAAGGTTTCCTGGAGGACGTTGTTGATCTCCGCCATCTTGTCCTGGCTAGAGCGGCTGGAGATGCGGATGTAACGCCCGATGTTCGCGGCCGGATAGACGACGAAGGGCACAAGAAGCAGCGAAGCCAGGGCAAGCTGCCAATCTACATAGAAGACGACCGCCATCAAGCCCGCCAGCGTGAAGCACTGCTTCAGGAAATCTGCAGAAACCTGCGAAACGGCGTTCTGGATTTTTTCGATGTCGCTGGTGATTGCCGACATCAGCCGGCCCGTCGGATTCTTGGTGAAGAAGCCGATCGACTGCTGGATGATGCGGGAATAGAGGAGGTTGCGCAGGTCGCGCACGACCGAATGGCCAATGAAATTGACAAAGTAAGTGGCAAGAAATTCCGCCAGGCCCTTCGCCACCGTCACGCCCACGATGGCAAAGGCTACCATCGTCCAAACGTTGTGGATGCGACTGGGAAGCAGGTCCTGCAAATGGAGACTGCCCCCCCAGGGAAACTGGAAGAGCAGAATGGGCGTGGATGTTGCCCGAGGATCGAGCACCTTGTCAAAAACCGGTTTGATGAGCAGGGCGGTCAGTGCTTCGCAGGCCCCGACGACCGCCATCAACACGACGGCGGCCACGAAACGCACCGTGTAGGGTCGGATAAAGCTCAGCAAACGTTTAAGTTGGCTCATGCTATGCCAGGTCCGTCAGTCAACGGGGACAGGTCGTCACCGGAAGCCTATGGTATTTCCCGCAGGCGGGGGGCGTCAAGCGAGTCGGACCCGCCATAGCACCCCGGAAAGACTCAAATCACCAACTAACTATCTGAAATTAAAAGGCTTAATTGATGTAAGCAAAATTCAGAATAACGTTTGTCAGATAGTTAACCTCCGCCCTTACGCAGATTCTAAGGCCAGCGCCACGGCCCCATACAAGGGCGAGTGAGAACCCAGTTCTGCAATGACAATTTCCGTCGAATAGGAGATCGACGGTGACCCCAGAGCCTGAAGGGTTTCATGGATCGGATCCAGCAGTACCTTGCCCGCCTGGGCCACGCCACCACCCAGGACAATCTTGTCTGGATTCACGACGCGAATCAGGGTAAGGAGTGCCCGGGCGAGCCACCGGGCAGCTTCGCGGATGATGCTGTCGGCCGCCAAATCTCCCTCGGAAGCAGCCTCCACGACGATTTTGGCGGTAATGGATTCGGGCGAGCCACTCAGCTCGAGCATGCGAGTTACCGCCTCTGGCCGACGTGCAGCCCACTCCTGTGCCGTGCGCGCAATGGCCGAGCCAGAGCAGACTGTTTCGAGACATCCCACTGCGCCGCAGGAGCAAACCGTGCCGGAAGGTGCAAGAGGCAGGTGGCCGATCTCTCCCGCGAGGCTGTCCCGGCCACGATAGACCTTCCCGTCCAGAATCAGACCACTCCCGACCCCCGTGCTCAACGTGATGTATACCAGCGACTGGGTACCCCGCCCGGCGCCAAAGCGGAATTCGCCCAGCGCTCCGGCGTTGGCATCATTGTCGAGTAGGCAGGGCACGCCGAGATTTTCACGCACCCAAGCCGATAGCGGGAATCCCGCCCAGCCCGGCGTGTGCACGGAAGAGACTTTCTGCTGGGAGAAATCCACCGGCCCGCCAAAACTGATCCCGCAGGCCTTCACCGGGTAGTCACTCTGTTTCCGCAGTGTCGCACATTGCTCGAGGAGTTGCTTGAGCATCCACTCGCGCCCGCCACCCCGCGAGGTGGCACCTTCCCAAATCACCAGGCGGCGCCCCTGATCATCAAACAGTCCTACCCGGAACTGGGTCCCCCCGATATCCACCGCCAAGACGTTGTTCACGCAAACCTCATCAGCGAGTTCAGGGCCTTTGCGAACGACTTTCTCACACCCTCAGCCTCTAGTTAGTTCCGCCACGCCCGGAATCGCGGTGAAAGACCCTGACCTTGTATCCATCCCGGGCCAACAGGCGGCCCAATTCCTCTGCCAGCGCCACCGATCGGTGCCTTCCGCCCGTGCACCCGATTCCGATGGTGAGATAGCTCTTCCCTTCCCGAACATAATTGGGAAGCAGGTAGAGCAGCAAGTCCAGGACGCGCCGTACGAATTCGCGGGTCTGGGGAAAAGAATCGATGAACCGCTTCACGGCCGGATCCCGTCCGGTCTTACTCTTCAGCCGCGGGATGTAATTGGGGTTCGGTAGAAAGCGCACGTCGAACACCAAGTCGGCCTCAGCGAGCACGCCGAAGCGAAAACCGAAAGAGGTCACGGAAATCAACATGCTCTTGCGGGTCGAGAGTCCGCCGAAACGCGCCTGGACGAAGTCGCGCAACTCGTGCACGTTCATCTTCGTCGTGTCGATCGCGGCATCGGCGAGCTGGCGCATGGGCTTGAGAAGCATGCGCTCGAGGCGAATTCCCTCGCGCACCGGCAAATCACGCCCCAGCGGGTGCGGCCGCCGGGTCTCCTCGAAGCGCCGGACCAGCGCCTGGTCGCTCGCTTCCAGAAAAACCAGGGAGGTTTTCAGGCTATTCCGTGCCAGGTCGCGATACATCCCGGGAAGCTGGCTCAGGGCTTCCCCGCCGCGGATGTCCACCACCACGGCCGCGCGTTGAATTCGACTGCGTGGCGCAGCGCACAATTCGGCGAACTTGGGTATGAGATCATTGGGAAGGTTATCGACGCAGTAGAAGCCCAGATCCTCAAAAGCCTTCAGGACCGAACCTTTGCCGGATCCGCTGAGGCCTGTAATCACCACGAATTCTCGCGCCGCCGTTTTGCCTGCAGGTCTCATAGCAGAAGTGAGGAGTGACGAGCGACAAGTGACGAGCCATTGAAATGGCGGGTAGCGTGATTCAGTGATTCAGCAAATAGAATCATTCGTCCAGTCCGGAGAATTCTGCCCGATGCCCTTGCGATTGAATCCTGACTTTTGACCTCTTGCCCGTCACTTGTCACTCGTAACTGTGCTTCTCAAGGTTCAGGCTCAACCAAGCCGAGATTGCCGTCTTCGCGCCGGTAAATCACGTTGACGCGCTCGGTGTCCGTGTTGCGGAAAACCACCAGACCGATACGCGTCGCGTCGAGCGTATCAATGGCTTCGTCCACCGTCATGGGCTTGATCGGGAAGCGGTCTTTCTCCAGGACCCGATGTTCTTCGTGATCGACCCGCTGGCTGCGGAGGACGTTCAGCAGCACGGCGGTCGCCGGCTTGGGACGGCGTTTCCGTTCCCGCCGGCGCCCCAGCAAGCGCAACGCCTGGCGTTCGAGTTTGTCGAGGGCGCCGTTAATCGAACTGCGGGCGTCGCCGGTGGTCTCAGCCCCCACCAGAGTATGATCACGGAACTTCAGAGTGATTTCTGCAATGCGTCGGTGTTTTTCCGCCGTCAGGATGACGTGCAGTTGAAATCGATCTCGCAATAGTCGGGTAAGTTTTCCCAGCCGCTCCTCCGTATAGCGGCGCAGTTCTGGGCTGACTTCGGTTTGTCGGCCGGTAAAATCGATGCGCATGAATAGACCTCCTGAGCGGGCATTGGAGGAAAGCTGAAATGGCAGGAGTGATTCAAGCCTTTACCCTGCGCTGGTGGGTACTGGGAATCCGCATATCTTCACGGTACTTGGCAACCGTCCGGCGGGTCACGAAGATCCCCTTCTCGTGAAGCCGCTGGGCGATCTGGTCATCGGTCAGCGGGTGAGCAGCATCTTCTTCGTCGATCATTTTCTTGACCAGCCGTTTGAGATTGATGAGTGAAGTCGAGGCCCCCGAGGGCCCTTGCACCGCCTCGGAAAAGAAGTAGCGCAGCTCATAGACGCCTTGCGGCGTGTGGGCGTACTTGTTGGCCACGGCGCGGCTCACCGTGGAGGGGTGAACGCCGACTTCTTCCGCCACTTCTTTGATCATCATGGGCCGCAACTGGTCAATCCCACGGTCCAGAAAATCGGACTGGCGCCGGATGATGGATTCGCACACGCGAGTGATCGTCTGCTTCCGCTGTTCGATATTCTTGATGAGCTGGATCGCCGACGTGAAGCGTTCTTTAACGTAGTTGCGCACTTCCCGTGTCGTGCCATCGGTTTCAAGCAAGCGGCGGTAATGCCGGCTCAGGCGCAACTGCGGCAAGCCATCCTCGTTCATCAAAACCCGGTAGCTGTCGCCCATCTTTACGATGGCAACGTCGGGCTCGATGAGGCGCGCTTGCGAGACGTTGTACCGCTGGCCGGGGCGCGGGTCGAGTTTGCGGATCACCTCCACGCAGCGCTCCACGATCTTCACGGGGCGGTCCACGGCGCGGGCAATTTCCCGGTACTGCTTGTTCTGAAGCTGCTTGAGATGCTCGGAGACAATTGTCTGCGCCAGCAGGTTATCGGGAGCCAAGGTCTTGAGCTGGATGAGAAGGCACTCGCGGAGATCGCGCGCCGCCACGCCCAGGGGATCAAGTTCCTGCACGAGAGCCAGCGCCGCCTCGACATCTTCCCGCGAGTGCTGGCCGGTCTGGGCAATCTCCTCCAGCGTTGCCGTCAGGTATCCGTCCTCGTTGAGATTGCCAATGATCGAATGTCCTGCCTCACGGACACTGTCCGCGCAAAGCGAGAGGCTCATCTGCCATTCCAGGTGATCGGTGAGCGAAGAGGGCTGCGAAAGAAAGTTCTCAAAGGAAGGTTTCTCGGTCACTTCCGATTCCGGCGACCGATAGCCGGGATCGAGGTATTCGTCAAAGAAGGAGCCGAAATCGATCTCCTCGAAGGAGTCGTGGTTGTCGCCCGCGGGGGCCGAGGGTTCGGTTGTCGCCTCAGCTGGTTTCTCGGTGCTTGCCTTCTGCTCGACCTGTTCGAGCAGGGGCACATCTTCCGGCAACTCCTCCAGAACGGGATTGGCGATCATCTCCTGGTTGATCATCTCGCGCAACTCGAGCTTGTTGAGCGCGAGCACGCTGACCATCTGCACCAGGCCGGGCGTCAGAATCTGCTTCTGCGCCACCTTAAGGTTGAGTCCGATTCTGGGTTGAATTCCGCCCATTACACCGCCAGCCGGAAATTATCTCCGAGGTAGACCCGTCTTACTTCCAGGTCATTGCCGAGCTCCTCCGGTGTGCCGGCCCGGAAGATCCGGCCGTTGTTAATTATATACGCGCGGTCGGTCACGCGCAGTGTTTCCTGCACATTGTGATCCGTTACCAGCACGCCAATTCCCGATTCCTTAAGCCGTACGATGATCGACTGAATATCGAGAACCGTCAGAGGATCAATCCCCGAAAAAGGCTCGTCGAGCAGGATGAAAGATGGAGAGATGACCAGAGACCGCGCAATTTCCACCCGCCGCCGCTCGCCCCCCGAGAGCACATATCCGTGACTCCGCCGCACCTGCTGGAGGCCGAAGTCCGCAATCAGTTCTTCGAGCCGCTCGCGCCGCTCGTGGGCACTGAGCGGCAGCGTCTCCAGCACCGCCAGGATATTCTCTTCCACCGTGAGTTTGCGAAATATGGAGGGCTCTTGGGGGAGGTAGCTGATCCCGCTCCTCGCCCGGAGGTACATGGGAAACTGTGTGAGGTCGATTCCGTCGAGGAGGACTTGGCCCGAATCCGGAGTAGTCAAGCCTACGATAATGTAAAAGGTTGTCGTCTTGCCCGCGCCGTTCGGCCCGAGCAACCCTACCACCTCTCCCTGAGCGATCCTGAGACTTACGTTATCGACGACCTTGCGACCCTTGAACGACTTCGCCAGGTCGACTGTGGAGAGAATCTGCATTGCCGCTCATTGCTCGACATGATGCCGGGAAATTGTCGGCGACTCATCACCTCCGGAAACAATCAGCTTATCATCGCGGGTGAAGAATGTCAAACGCTGACCGCTTGTAAAGCCTTTCTCCGCATCCATGACCGTGGGCGGGCCACCACTCAAAAGGATCTTTCCATCGGCCGCGAAGTACTCGGCATGCTGCCCCGTGGCGCGCCGCCCCGGCTGCACAACCCGGATGGCTCCCTCCGCTACGGCGCGCTCGAGTTCCGCGGAACCCGCGGTGGAAACGTTGGAAAAATAAGCGTCCAGCTTGTCCGACTCGAGGATGGTGTCCTCGGTCTGCAGCTTCACCTTGCCCCGATAGCTTGCCTTGCGCCCTTGATCGAAATACTGCAACCTTTCGGCGCGAATCGTCACTGGCTGCGGTTGGCCTCTGATCTCCTTTGAGGAGCCGCCAGGAATAGCACGGCCTGGTTGCAGGTGAGAGGTCAGCACCTGCGATCCGGAGCTCACTCGTCGTTCGTTGTGGAAAACATCGAGGGCCGTTGATTCCACCACATCGGTGCCGCGCCAGGCGCGAACCTTGCCCTCGTAGTGGACGGTTTGGCTACTCCGCTGGGCCACGACGCGATCGGCCAGCACGTTTGTCGGGTCGCCCTTGCCGTCGCCGAAATGTGTGGATTGGACTTTCCCTAAGCCTTCCGCCGTGTCGGTGCGGAGGTCAATCAGCATCCTCTCGGCCCGCGTGCTTAGGGTCGCATCCCAGACACGGGGCTGTCCGGTGAGCGCCAGCGTTTCAGCCCCCGCTTGATAGGAGGCACGCTCCGCAGAACCGCGCCGGTCGCCTTCGCGAAACTGGTATTTGCCGGTTTGATCGATCCGGGTTGCGATTTGCGTCGCGGGATCGAAGGTTGCAACGAGGCGGTCCGCCGCGCTTTCCTGGGCCGCACTGCCGGGCGGCGCGTTCTGAGGCGGCTGGAAGGTGATCTTTGTTCCTCCCTCACCTTTCAGGCCCTCCAGCCGGCTTTGTGGATCGAATTCCATGAGGAACTGGCCGGCCGCAATCGTCCGACTGCCGGTTCCCGGATCCTTGGGTTCAAACAGCAGATTGCCGGGCCCCACGGTGGTGGCGTCCCGGAGGCTTTGGCCGTTCGCCTGAAAAGTGAATTGCAGGGCCTCGGCAGTGAGCTCCCGGTGGGATGCCGACAAGCGGCCCGGCTCCGAAGCGTGCCCGCGAGATGAAGGGTCCGAAACCGCAAGGTCCTGCGTCAGGTGTACCCCGCCGGAGGCCAATCCCCTCTGCGCCTGCGGATTCTTTCCGGCAAAAGCGATCTCCAACTTCTGGGCGGTCAAGCGCCCTTCGCTGAGCCCTTGCTTCGTCGTCAGCTGGACATTCCCCTCAGCGATGCCGGTTCGCAACTGTCCAGTTTCGCCGTCCAACTCCGCCGTCAGCTTCTCCGCCGTAGCCAGCACCTGGCGGCCATCGGACTCCTCCGTGGCATGGACGCTGCCCTCCAGAACCGCACGAGTGATGCGATCCCGGCTATCCAGAAAGACGGAAGCTCGATCCCCCTGGACACAGCGGATTCCTTGACGGATTTCGACTGCCCCGTCCAGCGTCACTTGTCCAGCTTGCTTATCGTAACGGGCGCGCGCGGCCGCCAAACTCAAAGGGGGTTGGGTACCTCCCTCACGGTCCAGCGTAGCCTTAATATCGCTCTTGAACTCCAGCCAGCCCTCGCGGGTGGCATAGGTCACACCGCGCGCCGAGCCGGAGAGTGGCCCAATGCTGAAACGTACTGGCTCGTCGCTCGAGACCTCGGACCCCTGTTGATGGAAATAGAGCTGCGAGGTTTCGAGGCGTATGGGGCGCCAGCGCCTCCCCGCGCCCGGCGTCGCGCTGGGATCGGCATCCAACTCCAACTCCACCGCGCCCGAGCTGAAGAGGTCGCCTGATAGCGAGTTGTAATCGCAACGGCGCGTGCGCAGGATGTCACGTCGCTTGCCGGTGCGCCCGAACATCTCCACACTCACGTCCTCCAGGACGGTCGTACCACCCTCCTTGAAGGCCACCGTTCGCGAGGCATGAATGGTGAACACCGGACGGCCTTCGTCGGAGCGCGTGAAGGTGTATCCCGAAAGCTGCTGATGAACGTCGGCCGGCACCGGGCGCGGCGGTGCGGCGGATTTATCGTCACGGCGGCTGGTCCTCCAATAGGCAAGCGCCACGGCGAGTACCGTCACCGCCAGCGCTCCGGACACAATCCCTGTGATTAACTTTCTACGTCGCGCAACTTGGACAACGTTTTCCACGCTTGCTACGGACTCCCGGCCATATCACATCTCAGATTTTTCATTTAAGAACTGCTGCTGCCAACTGTCAGCACTCAGCCATCAGCGTTCAGCGACCCGCCGTTCGCAAACTTGAGAACCGTCTCTGGAATCGGGCGCGAGCTGCCGGCCCTCCGATGACCATTATGAGCCGCCGGACTCTTCTTCGAAGATGCCCCTTCGAAGCATCTTTGCCTTCCGCCTTCATCATGCCGCCGGACGCCAATCTTTAACCACCAACTGCAGCGAGGTCACTCCCTGGTATGAGTTCTCCTCCACAGCAAACGCCAGGTCGAGAAACAATCCTGGCGCGAGTTCGTCGGCACGTTCGGCCATCCGCCAGGCCAAGGCGTCGAACGAGACCGCTCCCTGGCCCACCCTCAACTTTAGATGCTTTTCCTTCAGGACGCGAGGGGGGGCGAGCAATCTCACGCCGCGGGCGACGTAAACCGGCGTGGGGTTGCCGAACCCATGCGGTTCGAGCCTTTGCAGTTGCGCGTACAATTCCGGCGTCAGATCCGCCAGGGTCACTTCCGCATCGACCCGCAGAACCGGCTCCAGGTCTTCAGGGGAAAGGATCGAACGCGCGTGGGCTTCAAAGCGCGTTGCCAGTTCCGCCACGCGACCTGCGGGAAGCGCGAATCCCGCCGCTTGGGCATGTCCCCCGAAGCGGTCGAAAAGGTCGGAACACTGCGTAAGGGCATCGAGGAGGTGGAACCCTCGAATGGACCTTCCCGACCCGACCGCGACTTCATCCTCAATCCCCATAACCAGTGTCGGACGGTAGTAGCGATCCACGACGCGCTGCGCGACAATGCCGATCACGCCGCGATGCCAGCCCTCGCCCGCAAAAACCAGCGAGTACTGGCTGGCTTTCTCCGGGCGAGCCTCCATCTCTTCCATAATCGTACGGACGATCTGTTCCTCCACGCGTTGGCGCTCACCATTGAGATTCTCAAGGTGCCCGGCAATCGCGCGCGCCCGCACTGCATCCGCCGTGGTGAACAGTTCGATGACGTCGCGGGCGCTCTCCATGCGGCCCGCGGCGTTGATGCGGGGAGCAAGGCGAAACCCGACGTCGTAGGTTGTGACGTCACTCCCTCCCAGGCCCGAAACCGCCAGGAGCGCCGCCAGGCTGGGATTCATCGGGTCGCGTAGGCCCGCCAATCCAAAGTGCGCGATGACCCGGTTTTCACCCACCAGGGGCACAACATCGGCGATGGTCCCCAGGCAGACGATCTTCAAATAGGATTCGAGGCGCTGCGCGTTCATTCGTGGCCCGAGCAGCGCCTGGGCCAGCTTGAACGCCACACCCACGCCGGCCAGTGACTTCTCGGGATAGGCGCAATCCGGCCGCCGGGGATTCAGAATCGCGCAGGCCGGCGGCAGATGGTCATCGGGAAGGTGGTGGTCGGTGACAATACAGTCGAGGCCGAGTTCGCGCGCCCGCGCCAGGACTTCATGTTCGCGCACCCCCGTGTCCACGCTCAGGACGACGCGAAATCCTTGCGTGTGTGCCTGCTCCACCACCGGCGCCCTCATCCCGTAGCCGTCGGTGAGCCGGTGAGGGATGTACGCCTCGACTTTCGCTCCCAGAGTCCGCAGAGCGGTGAGCAGCACGACCACGGCCATGGTGCCATCCACGTCGTAGTCACCGTAGATCAGGATCTTCTCGCCGCGGGTAATAGCCCGTTCGAGGCGGTCCACGGCCGGGCGCATCTCCGCCATTAGGAAGGGGTCGTGCAGGTGGGTGAGCGCGGGCGAGAGGAATTGCTCCGCTCGTTCCGGGTCGTCCAGGCCACGTATCACTAGCAAGCGCGCCAGCAGCGGCGACAGCCTGAGGTCGCCTGCGAGCTTCCCAACAATCTCCGGGTCAGCAGCAGAAGTCCGCCAGCGCATCGATGAAAACTCTATCTTGACAGACCCCGGAAGTGCTTGCAAGCCCTCCACTGCCGGGCAGCTCCTGCCGGGAAATATTGGTGTATAGTCAGGGGCTCGAAGAAAACGGAGAGGGAGAGAAACCGTGACCTGGATTAGTCGGAGAGACTTGCTGAAGAC
>JBEKUI010000141.1:0-11633 GCA_049515175.1 Terriglobia bacterium | reverse complement strand
TGGGCGGCGGGGGAACTGGTCCTGGCCTGAGCCTCAGCCCCCGGCCCACTTTCGCTCCTGCGCCAATTGGCCCCACGGCGAGCCGTCTCAGGACACCTAGCGCGAAGTTCTGAGACAGGCTCCAAAGGGTCTGCGCCAGCCGCGTGAACCTAAATCAATTTCTGAAATTCTTCCTCGCTCAGCGAGGCTTGGCGAAGAATTCGTTTCAGCAACGAAGGCGGGGTATCTTTCGAATGGATTGGGACGGTCACGCGAAGTTCCGGCTTCGTGCTATGGAGCAGCCTGGCATGGCTGCCGGTCTGATGGTGAATGTAGAAACCGCCTCGCAGGAGCGCGCGAACCACTTCCTTGGCTTTGAGGACGGGAAGTTTTTCTGCCATCGGGTAGGCATGCCTTAGGGAACGGTGACGGCGACTTGTTCGAGCGCCGGCTCAATGTCTGGGGGGATCGGCTCGCCGGTCTTGAGTGCACTCTCGAGAAAGCATCGGATGGCGTCTTCGGCCATTCGGCGTGCTTCCTCTACATTCTCACCAAACGTGCATATTTCCGGAATGGCTGGAACGAGCACACTGAAGCCACCTTCGGGAAGCGGCTGCAAAATCACGGTGTAGTTGTAGTTTTTCATGCGCGCCTCCGGGGTTCCGTCCTCGCCCCAACTCGAAGCCAGCGGATAGTATATCACTGCGCACCGCTGCCTTCTGCTTTCTGCCTACTGCTTACTTTCCTCTTCGTCCGGGACGCCAAGTTTGGCGAGGCGGTAGCGGAGGGCGTTGCGGGAGATGCCGAGGAGGCGGGCGGCCTGGCTCTTGTTGCCGTTCGCACGCCGCAGGGCTTCCCGGATGATTCCGTCCTCGAATTGCTCCAGGGTCGTTCCGGGCGGCGGGAAGGCGGAGGCCGCGGATTCCGCCGCAGACGTGCTCCCGGCGGCCGCCGAGGGGACGGGAGAAAGATCGAGTCGAATGTCCGCGACGTCGAGCGTGTCACCCGCCGAGAGCGCCACGGCGCGTTCGATGATGTTCTCGAGTTCGCGGACGTTGCCCGGCCAGTGGAAGTCCATCAACACCTTCTGCGCGGCGGGGGTAATGCCGCGCAGGGGCTTGCCGGCTTCGCGTGCGAAGCGCTCGAGGAAATAATCGGCGAGATAGGGAATGTCTTCCTTGCGTTCGCGCAAGGGGGGAATATTGATGGGCACAACGTTCAGGCGGTAGTAAAGGTCCTGGCGGAAGGTTCCCTCTTCCAGCGCGGCGCGCAAATCCTGATTGGTGGCGGCGACGACGCGCACATCCACCTTGAGGGTCCTGGTCCCGCCGAGGCGTTCAAAATCGCGGTCCTGGAGCACGCGCAACAGCTTGACCTGAATCGTGCCCGGCACGTCGCCGATTTCGTCGAGGAAGATCGTGCCCTTGTCGGCGAGCTCGAACTTGCCGGGCTTGGAGCCGACGGCGCCGGTGAAAGCGCCCTTTTCGTAGCCGAAGAGCTCGCTCTCCAGCAAGTTCTCCGGAATCGCCGTGCAGTTGATTTTGATGAATGGCCCCGCGGCGCGCCGCGAGTGCTGGTGGAGCGCGCGAGCGATCATGTCCTTGCCCACGCCGCTTTCCCCGCCCAGCAGGATGGTGGAATTGCTCGGCGCTACGCGCTCGACGGTGGCGAGCACCTCTTGCATTTTGGCGCTGCGGCCGATGAGGTTCTTGAATTCGTAGCGCTGGCCCAGCGCCTCGCGGAGAGAGCGATTCTCCTCGCGCAGGCGGCGGACGTCGAGCTCCTTGCCGACGATGAGCTTCATCTCTTCCAGCGAGAAAGGCTTGAGGACGTAGTCGCTGGCGCCCGCTTTCATGGCCTCCACGGCGGTCTCGACCGTGCCATAGGCGGTCATCACGATGACCGGCAGGCGCGCGTCGCTGCGCTTCACGGCCTGCAGAAATTCCAGCCCGTTCATCCCCGGCAACTTCAGGTCGGTGATCACCAGATCGACGCGCTCTTTCCGCAACAGGCTGAGCCCCTTTTCCGCGTCGGGAGCGGTCTGAATCGTGTAGCCTTCGTCGAGAAGGTTCAGCTCCAGCAACCGGAGCATTTTGGGTTCGTCTTCAACGATGAGAATCGTGGCCATAATCTGGAGACCTGTTTCCTACTCTTCCGGCAAGAATACTTGAAAACACGCTCCTCCGCCCGGTGCGCTCGTGATTCGAATCGTGCCGCGATGGTCGTCCACGATCTTCGAAACGATCGACAGGCCCAGTCCGACGCCGGTCTTCTTGGTGGTGAAAAACGGGTTGAAGATCTGCTGGGCGAGCTCGGCGGGGATTCCCGGGCCGGTGTCCGCGACTTCAATCTCCACTCCTTTGCGGCCGTCGGAGTGGACGGGGGCGATCGACACGCGGAGTTTGCCGCCGCCGCTCTCCATGGCTTCATAGGAGTTCATGAAGAGGTTGGTAAACACCTGCTCGCACATGTCGGCATCGAGGGGGACGGGGGGCAGTCCCTCGGCGTAGTTGCGCTTCACTTCTACTTTCGCTTCCGGGTAGCGGTCGTGAGCGCTCTTGAGGGCGCGCTCGATCAGCGGCGTGACCGGTTCCGGGCGCAGATGAAGGTTCGCCGGGCGGGCGAAGTCGAGGAAGCGCGTCACGAGAGTATTCAGCCGGTTGACTTCGCTCGAAATGTATCCGGCGAGTTCCTCCGTCAGCGCTCCGGCGCCTTGCGCGTGTTTGCTCAGCATTTCGGCCGAACCCTTAATGACGCCCAGCGGATTGCGAAGTTCGTGGGCCAGCCCGGCGGAAAGCTGGCCCAGCGCGGCCAGGCGCTCCGAGCGGCGCTTCTCCTCCTGAGCCTGCGCGAGCTGGCGGTTGGTTTCCGCCAGAGCCTCGGCGAGCTCGCGGTAGCGCTGTGACTGTCGCCGATTCTCGGTCACGAAGCGGTTGATGACGATGGCGGCGAGGAAAAAGAAGAGATTGCGAATGGCCAGTTCGGTGGCGCCGTTGGCGGTCAAATCATACAAATTAAGGTCCCAGACTAAATCCAGGACCCAGATCAAAAACGAACAATAGGCGGCGGAGGTCAGTGCGGTCCAGGCGAGGGCCGCCCAGGGCTCAAAGTACATCGCCGCTGTCACCACGGGAAAGTAGTAAATGAGATAGTAGCTGCTGAGAATTCCGCCCGTGCAGTTCACCACCACGGAGGCGAGCGCGATCTTGAGCAACACGCTGTAGGCGCGGCCGCGGTTTGGGAGCAGGCTGATAAACCGCTGTTCGAGGATCTGAAAGACGCCGAGCGCCAGCAGGGTAATTTGTTTGTGGATTTCGAAGAGCGGTTGCAGCAGGGCCAGACCGACCAGGAAGGCCAGCCAGACGAAATCGATCCAGGCGAGTGGGCGTCGGTCAGTTTCGGCCATGGGAGCAGATTCCCGGATTCAATTTAGCACGAGCGCGAAGGGATTTTGGATTTTAGATTTTGGATTGGGGAACGGACAACTCGGGGTGGACTGAAGCCCGGTCTCGGGGGTTACACTCATTGCCGGCTTCAGCGGTCAAAAACCCAACCGCGAAAGTTCTGTCCATCATGCATGCGGAGACGGTCCTCCAAAATCCAAAATCAGCCTCGCCTCTTCCAGCGCTTCAACGCCGGGACTATCTCCGGCTCGGGATCGATACCCAGCGTGTCGGCGATGCGGTTGATGTAGTTGAAATAGGCGATGACCTGCGCCGCATCGAGGATGTCGCGGTCGGTGAGCCCATGTTTGCGCAATTCCGCCAGATGCCGCGGACGAACCTTCGAGGGCGTGCGCGTCACGAATTCCGCAAAACGGGCGAGGGCCTTCTGTCTCGGCGTCAGTTTCGCGCGCCGGTAGTCGCGCTTGACCTGGTCGGCCAGCTTTGCGTCACCGGTTTCGGCACGGAGATCCTCCCCGTGAGCTTCCACTCAATAGAAGCAGTGGTTCGCCCGGGAGACAACCGTGGCGAGCAATTCACGCTCCGCGCGCGAGAGTCCGGAAGCGCCGTACATCGCGGCCAGATACATCTGCATTGAGGCGTGCAGCGTATCGGCATTCAGGCTTTGAATCTTGAGGATGTTGAAGATCTTGCCGGCGCGGCGCGCGGCACGGTCGAACTCCTCCTGCAACTTTCCCTTTGCCCTCGCGGGCTCGATCATTTCAATCCATGCCATGGTATTTGCCTGTCAGTCCCACCCGTCGCGGCGGCAGAGCGTGCACCTCCGTCGGGAACTGTTACGACTCGGTGAAATCCATCATCACCGGCTTCTCGCGGAAGCCGCGCGTCTTCGCCCCGGCGTAGATAATGCCCACGAGCAGCCACGCGCCGCCGATCAGCTTGGCCGGAGTCTGGAGGCCAAGCCAGATTCCCAGGCAGAAGAGGAAGCCGAGCAGCGGCAGGAGGGCGTCCGTCAAAAGGTGCTTCCGGCGCCCGCCCACACCGAGGAAATAGAACTGGCGAATCGCCGCCGCGTTGACACCCATGAAGGAGAGAAAGGCGCCGAAATTCAGCACCTCCGCGCACTGTTCGTAGCTGAGGATCAATGCCCCGATGAGCACCAGGAATCCGATAATCCAGATGTTGCGCGAGGGGTTGCTGTGGCGGGGGTCGAGGTAGCCGAAGATCTTCCGGGGCAGGACGTTGTCGCGCCCCATGCTGAAAAGCAGCCGGGCCGCGCCCGCCTGGGCACTGAGCGCGCCGGCGAAGTTGGCGGCGATGAGCATGGCGGCCATGCCGTGAAAGAGCAGCATCCCGCCCACGCGCTTGGCGACGTCCAGAAACGCCGTCTCCTCGCTGGGGAAGGTGGTCCAGTCCGGCCAGACGCGCTGGCCGAGATACACCTCCACGCCGCTGAAGATTCCGGTGAGCAGGCAAACCAGCACCGTCGCGAGCATGACGTTGCGTTTGGGATTCTCGACGTCTTCGGCGAGCGTGGTGACGCTGTCGAAGCCGATGTAGGTGAGCGCCGCAAACGAGGTTGCGGTGGCGATGGTGCGCAGATGGAAGGTGGCGGGATTGTAGAATGGCGTGATCGAGATCAAGCCGTGCCAGCCCTGGGTGTGAAAGAGGTAGCCAACCGCCAGCAGAACGAACCAGCCGATCACCGCGCACATGAAAGTCAGCAGGATCTGGTTGCTGCGCGCCGTGGTGCGAATGCCGCGCAGGTTGAGCAGCGTGATGGTGAGCGCAAAGAACACGACGAGCCCCGCGTAAGGGATGTGGGGCAGCAGGCGCTGGACGGTCAGCGAGAGATAAATGGTGTTGAGCAGCGGAATGAGGAGGTAATCGAGGAACATCGCCCAGCCGGCGAGAAAGCCGAGATGGAAGTTGATGCCGCGGCCGACGTAGGTGTAGGCGGAACCCGCCGAGGGATAGAGCGCCGCCATGCGCCCGTAACTGACCGCGGTGAGCATCATCGCCACCATGGCGATCAGGATGGTGGTGACGGTGTGGCCGAGTGAAAGGCGCTGCGCCAGGCCGAAGAGCGGGATGGGCGCTCCGGGCTGGATGACCACGATGCCGTAGAAGATCAGGTCCCAGACCGTCAGCACCCGCCGGAGATGCGGGGCCGCCGCTCCAGAGTTAGCTTTCGATTCCGCGGAAGTTGCTCCCATCGTGCCTCTTCAAGTCCCGGCGACACTGTAGCGTCGGTCTATGACCGGCGCCACAGCTAGAAAGCCGCACAGTATCGCACGAGCCGCTCCCCAAGATGAACTCGAAAAATTGCGTCACCGGCACATCCCGCTTAGTGTCGGTTCTTGCTTTAGTGTTTTAACTGCTGTATAGAACCTAGCCAGGGAAGTGTGTCGAGTCCCGCCCGTATGCGTCTCTTGATGCACGGGTCGATAATCGGCTGGCTCTGCAGGTTGATCTATGCGGAATGTTCTCTATGTTGCCTTTCTGCTAACGTTGGTGTGTCCGGCCTGGTCGCGAAATGAGCCAAAGTCACTTTCTGCCCTGGCCAATGGAGACGCTCCCCCTTGTCCTGAACACCCCGGCATAAGGACGCGTCGAAGCGAGGTCGCAAGCCGTTTCGGCTCAACGGTGTCCATTGTGAGGGAGGCGCGCCGCGGAAATCGGGGCTGTGAATACAGCGTGCAGGTCGAGGCTGGGCAGAAGGGCAAGAAGATTTTTCGATTGCCCCATCCTGACAAGAGAGAGTTTTCGATTATCGACTTCTCGCCAAATGGACGAAGCCTCCTGCTGGAAGGGCAAATCACAGATGGTTACCCCAATCTAGACTACCGGGACGTTGAAGTATTGGTGACGAACCTGTCGAATAGTGAAATACATTGGGTGAATGTTTGGGATCTTTTTGGCTGGCGAGATTGCGACGCAACCGTCGAATCGCAAGGATTTGCATCTGACGGGAAGTTAGTTCTGCGCCCGCGGCCGGCGGTTTGGAGCTCACATCGGCGACCCAACTGTGTGACAGCCCCAGGCCTCTACGCGACCGGCCTTCAGCCAAACTCCGCGCAAAAACTGCCCGACGACACCACGGTCAAGCGTTACGGCAAGGCCGTCCATTCTTCTTACGAACCGTGCCAAACGGACCCCGACATCATCGGCGCCTGCTTCAAGTTTCATGGCCGACTTTCATTTTGGAACGGCACCCCGAGTGCGCGGATCTGGCGAATCGGAACGAAGCGTATTCTCGGCGTCCGCAACGAAATTCTGCCGAAGGACGTCAATCCGCACATGGACTTTGGAGTAGAGGCTTTCGGTAACTTCACGGTGTGCCCGTTTACGGAGGAACGCCCAGGCGAAATGCAGATGGTCTGTGTCGAGGCAGTGGACAACGTTGTATACAGAAAGCCCTAGCTCAGCGCGTCGGGATTGCTTTCTTGCCCCGATTGCACGCTCGCGCTTACAATGAAGACTCATGGGAAGCGACCTCATCCAAATTCAACCCTCCACGCGGGCGCCGCGGCGGCCGGAGTGGCTGAAGGTGCGGCTGCCGAGTGGCGAGAACTATTTCGATCTGAAGCGGCTGATGCGCGGGATGGAGCTGCACACCGTCTGCGAGAGCGCGCGCTGCCCGAACATCGGCGAGTGCTGGCACCATCGCACGGCGACATTCATGATCTTGGGCGATCAGTGCACGCGGCGCTGCGGATTTTGCGCCGTGCCCAAGGGCAAGCCGGCGGGTGAGGTCGATAGGGAAGAGCCCGAGCGCGTCGCGGAAGCCGCCGCGGCGATGGGGCTGAAGTACGTTGTCGTGACTTCGGTGGACCGCGACGACCTCAAGGACGGCGGCGCAGCGATCTTCGCGCGCACGATCGCGGCGCTGCGGAGAGAGATTCCCGGCTGCCGGGTGGAAGTGCTGATTCCCGATTTCCGCGGCTCGGACGCGGCGCTCGCGACCGTGCTCGCGGCCCGACCGGACATCCTGAACCACAATATCGAGACCGTGCCGCGGCTTTATCCCGTGGCGCGCCGCGGCTCGCGCTACGACCGCTCGCTCCGCTTGTTGCGGCACTCACGCGAGATCGCTCCGGCAATTCCCACCAAGTCCGGCCTGATGGTCGGTCTGGGCGAAACCTTCGCGGAGGTCTGCGCGCTGCTCGGCGACCTGGCCGCGGCGGGCGTTGAGATCACGACCATCGGCCAGTACCTGCGCCCCTCGGGCGAGCAACTCCCCGTCGCGCGCTTCTGGCAGCCGGAAGAATTCGCGGCGCTCCAGCGCGAGGGCGAGCGCCTGGGCATCCGCCACGTCGAGTCCGGCCCCCTCGTCCGCAGTTCCTACCACGCCCACGAACAGAGCCAAACCGCACTGAGTCAGTGAGTCACTGAATCACTGATTCACTTAATCAATTTTCTCGTTGGGGTGTCTTCGCTGCAGGGCGTGGTGCGCGGAACGGTGCAGCGCCTCATCAACTTCGTTTTTCGCATGGGCCGTCCTTCTGAGGACGTCGCGGTAGCCGGTCTCGCACGGCTCCGTGCGGCCCATGCGGCAATTCAGGCTCGCAACCATCATGGGCCAGAAAGGGTTGTGGTGATAATCGCGCTCCAACTCCTGGAAGAGCTGAATCGAGCGCTCGAACTGGCGTTCGGCGGGGCGCGAGTAGTCCTTGGCGAGATAAAACTTCGCTTCGCCGGGCGACAGGTCGCCCTTTTGCGCGGCGAGTTCCATCTGCCGCAGGCCCTCCAGGCGGCTGCCGCCCGGCAGCCCAATGATCCAGCGCAGCAGTTTCACGATGGCCGAAAGCGTGTCCACAAAGTAATTGTAAATACCGAGGCCCAGGTAGGCGTCGGTCAGGCTCGGGTCGAACTCCACCGCCTTGAGCAACGCCGTGCGCATCTTTTTGCCCGCCCGTGCGGTGGGCAGGTCCTGGTCGCGCAGGCCGGCAAGCCGGCCGCGTAAAGCATAAGCCATTCCCTGGTAGAGGTAGCTCCGCGCGACATCCTCCTTCGCCCGGATGCGCGCCTCGCATTTGTTGAGCGTGATGTTCAGAAGGTCTTGGAAGTGCCAGTCATATTTGGTGGTGGGCAAATCCGTGGCCGCGAAGACGTCAGGATCCACCAGGTTGGCGGTGGAGTAGTAGATCCGCCACCACACGGCGTCGGCCTCGAGCAGATAGCCCAACGGCGACTGCGCGTCGGCCTTCTGGATCTCTTGAAAGATTCCAATTGCCCCTTCCAGGTCGCCGTCCATCATGCGCTGGAGTCCCAGGCGGGCCTCGGCGCGCAGGACCTCGTCCGAGGGAACCTGCGGCTGCGCCGCCGCCGCGCCCGTCGCGAGCGCCAGCGCGAACGCAGCAGCCAAACTCCCTCGCGATAGCCCTTGCAGTTTCATCTTTGGGTTTCGATACGGATGCCGGTGGATGTCGCCGGCGTGGCCGCCCTGCTTACGAGCCTGAACGCTTGAGCCATCCCACCAGAACGTCCTCGCCCTCGACGCGCACCTCATAGGCGGCGGTCGAATGACCGCCGGGATGGTCGGGCAATCCGGTGCGCACGTCGAACGTCCAGCCGTGCCAGGGGCAGGCGAGCACGCAGCCCTCCAGCTTACCACTGCCGAGCGGCCCGCCCATATGCGGACAAACCGCGTTGACCGCATGGAAGCTGCCTTCGGCGCGGCAGAGCGCCATGGGCTTGTCGTGCACGATCACGTGCTTCACCGCGCCCTCGGGAAGCTCACTCGCCGTGGCAACTTTCACGAACCCTGGCCGCTTGCTCATGGGTGGCTAACCTCCTGAACTCCTGACCACGTCCTCTCCTCGATACGAAGACCGACCCCGACGAGCCGATCAAGTCGTGGTACGGACCGGAGCCATTGTAGCGCAAGGCCCGTTTTCCAGCCTTGCGCTACCGTTCAAATCCTCCTTCGTCGATGCTTCAAACGCAAAACGCAAGCAGAACTGTGGCGACGGCTGGCGTGCAACCCTTTGCATGCGCGGAGCATCGGTGTAGAATAAAAGCAAGGGGCAATTTTCAAGTCATCCTGGAGCAGGATTTGGGGAGATCAACCCGCTTCCGCAGACACGCTGGGCCGCAGCTTATTGCGGTCTTGTTGGCGGTGTTGGCGCAACTCCACCTTCTCTTCGTGGTGGAGATTCACCATCACGAACCTGATTCCAACCCCGGGACGATTCCGGGCCAGGTCTCAGTCATCCAGCCGTATTTGCAGACCAGTCAACCGCCTTTGGGCCATTTCTGCGCGGCTTGCCAGGTGGCACGGCAGGGCTCGGTGCGGCCGGCGTCGGACGGCCCGGCAGCTTTCCGCGTTCCCCAGTGTACGCGGGCAATCCAGGCCAATACTCCTTCAATCAGCTTAGCCCCTTCGCTCCTCATCCCGAGCCGCGCTCCTCCCCCCCTCGCCTGACTACTTGCGCCGGTTCACGAATTTCAAAAACAAAATATCTGCGAGGAGGAGTTCATGTTTGCATCACGCATTTGTGTAAACAACGGGCCACGCGCACCGAGAGGGGCGTATTTTGAGGCGATTCTTGTGCTCGGCTCAGCGGTATTGTGCCTTTTGCTGATGACAGGGCCAGCCTTTGGGCAAGGCCTATCCTCGGGCACGATTCGAGGTTCCGTCTTGGATCCGTCTGGAGCCGTCATAAAAGGGGCTACTGTGGAGATTCGGAACCCCGTCACTGGCTACAGTCGCACTGTCGAGACCGATGACCAGGGGAATTTTGAATTGCCCAACATTCCCTATAATCCTTACCACGTAAGCGTGATGGCGCCGGGTTTCGCCGCCTATCAGCAAGATGTTGACGTCCGCACACCCGTTCCGATCGCCTTAAAGATAGGGCTTAAACTTGGCACCGCAACGACGAGCGTCACCGTCGAGGCCGACGCAAACGACCTGCTTGAACCGACTCCGACGGCCCACACCGACGTCGGCCAGCAGCTCATCCAGACGCTGCCCATTCAAAATCAGTCGACCGGCTTCGCCGAGCTGGTCACGAATGCCGCGCCCGGCGTTGCTGCCGATGCCAACGGCTTCTATCACCCTTTGGGGGAGCACGCCGACACGCAGATCGTGCTAGACAACCAGCCAATACCGGATCAGCAAGCCAAGGTCTTCTCGAACCAGCTTGCCCTCAACACCATCCAGTCCTTCGAACTGGTGACGGGAGCCCCACCGGCCGAGTATGGGGATCGCACCAGTCTGATCATCAATACGACCTCGCGCTCGGGGCTGGGCCAAAAGAAGCCAACCGGTGGTCTCAACACCCAATACGGATCATTTGGCTCGTGGGCGGAAATGTTCGACATCGGGTGGGGCGGAGACAAGTGGGGGAATTTCCTGGCTGTGAACTCCGATGGATCGAGCCGCTACCTGGACGCGCCGGAATTCACCACCTTGCACGACAAAGGGAACTCCGAGACAATCTTCGATCACTTCGACCTGAGGCCCACCGAACGTGACACCCTCCACATGAATCTTTCCGCGCAGCGTTCCTGGTTTCAGCAAGCCAACACGTTCGATCAGGCGGGTACGGGTCAGGATCAGCGCTCGCAGATCCGCTCGACGAACATTGCTCCCGGTTACACGCACCTGTTTGGCCAAAACCTGTTGTTGACGTTCAATCCCTTCTACAGGCTCGACTGGTTTCAATTCTTTCCCAGTCGCAATCCCTTCTGGGACACGCCCGCGACTGTACAGCAGGGCCGCCGCCTGAACAACATCGGAGCGCGCGCCGACCTCTCTTATTCTCATGGCCGGCACGAGATTAAGGGTGGATTGCAAGTCCATCACTGGCTTTTGACCGAAAACTTCCACCTCGGGCTCACCGACCCGACATTCAACCCGGTCTGCCTAAATCCCGATGGGAGTCCCGACATCAACCCCACCCCCACCGACCCGAACGCCTGCGCCGGGCTCGGTCTTCAAACTAATCCCAACTTGGCGCCCGGACTGATTCCCTACGACCTCGCCCGCGGCGGCAGCCTGTTCACCTTCGACGGCCACGCCGATATCAAGGAACTATCCGCCTACGTTCAGGACTCGATCAAACTGGGCAACTGGTTGGTCAATGCCGGTGTCCGCGGTGACCATTACAACGGTCTCACAAGAGCCCGGCAGATCGAGCCGCGCCTTGCCGTGTCCTACCATTTCCCATCCACAAACACGGTCCTGCGGGCATCCTACGCCCGGCTTCTGCTCGCGCCCTTCAATGAGGGCTTACTCCTCGG
>JBEKUI010000140.1:0-11671 GCA_049515175.1 Terriglobia bacterium | reverse complement strand
GGCATATTCGTCACCCGGGAATACGTCGTCTGAATCGCGGCCTTAAGCTCCTTGATGTAAGAAGGGTCCGTCGATTCAAAGTGCGTACTGCACAATTCAAGATTGTGAACGTGATATTTATCCGCCATCAGCTCGGGATACTCGCGGAGGTCGAGCATCTTGCCCGGCCATTTGAAGTCCTTGGGCCGCGTCTTGGGAAAATATCCGTGCAGGCTCCACGAACAGACTCCGATCCGGCGGAGCTTGTCAGCTTCCGTCAGGACTGGATCTGCTCCGGCCCGACCCCTGGGAGCCGACATCGAGGCTGCCACCGCTCCGAGCGCGGTTCCCTGCAAGAAGCTTCGCCGATTCATGACCTTCTCCTCTCTCTGACCGGGGCGCAGGATCTTAGTCCCCTATAAATATTTGAGCAATTCGTCGAGCACGTTCTGAATACCTTTGTAAGGATCCCCAGGGCCCTCGTATTCGATCGAATAGACACCCTTGAACCCCACTTTCTTGGAGATCTCAATGGCCTTGGGGAAGTTGTATTTCTTCTCAACGCCGTCGGGGCCGATGTCAAGTCCCTTGGCGTGGCAGACCACCTGGGCGTAAGGGAGCAACATCCCCAGGCCCTTTTCGCGCGTGGCCTCGTCCGGAAAGTTTCCGAAGTCGGGGAGCGCACCCACGTGACTCAGGCCCACGAGTTTGAAGAGTTTCACCAGTTCTTCCGGGTGCTCCGAGCCAACGCCCCCATGGTTCTCGATGATGACGTGAACATTCTTGGGTTGTGCGTAACCCACCAGCGCCTGGTAAGACTCCGCGGTCCGCGCCAGATCGTTGGGGTCCATCTTGCCGGGGTCGCAACGCACGGACTTCACACCCAATTCCTGCGCGACGTCAATCCATTTCTCGTAAGCCTTGATGGCCCAGTCGCGTTTCTTTTTGTCCGGATCCGACAGCCCGCCCTGGTCCCACAACTCATCAATGTCGACGGGCATATTCACGACGGACGAGTGGGTGCGAACCAGCCGATCCTTGACCTCCCGGAGGTAGCCCGGTTCGCTGGAAGTAAAGTGCGGGGTGCAGAACTCAAAGTGACGCACCTTGTACTTGTCGACAATCAATTCCGGAAAATGCAGCAGCTCGAGCATCTTGCCCGGCAGAGTGAATTCCTTGTCGCGGGTGGATTGAAAATAGTTATGAAGGCTCCACGTAGAAACGGCGATACGGGAATGCTTGTCGGCGGCATCCGCGCGCGAGGCGTGTCCCTGCGCATCAGCCCCGCGACCGACCACTCGTCCGGACAATCCTGCGGCGGCGAGCCCCCCCGCCAGGCGGGAAGCAAATTCTCGACGATTCATAATCAATCCTCCTTGGGCGAGGGCTCAGCAAGGGTCCTACGCGTAAGATGGGAATTATACGTCCTAATCCACGTTTACGCTGCGCAAGAACGCAGCGTCGTTTTCCGGCAACGAGACATTGATAAACATTCCCGAGCCAAGCTCGAAGCCCGCCATTTTCGTCAGACGCGGAATGACGCTTACATACCAGTGGTAGTACTTCACCCCGCCGTATTCCACGGGCGCGGTTCGGATCACATAATTGAAATCCGGATCGGAAAGGCCGTAATGGAGCTTGGCGAGCGAACGGCGCAAGATGCGGGCCAAATCGCCCGCCTCCGCGTCATTCAATTCAGCAAAGCAAGCCATATGCCGCCGCGGCATGATGAGGAACGAGAAGGGCGTAAACGTCGCGAATTGGACATAGGAGACGAAGTGCTCCGATTCCAACACCACGCGTGTACCCTCTTTGACCTCCTGGGAAAGCACGCGGCAGAAAATGCATTCGCCGTACTCATCGAAATGCTCGAGGGCATGGGATAGCCGTAGGCGTAACTGCGAAGTGATGACCGGCGTCGCGATCATCTGCGAGTGGGGATGCTCGAGAGAAGTTCCGGCGGCCTCGCCGTGATTTTTGAAAATGGTCACCTGGTCGACCCGCGCATCGGCGGAGGCGACCCGGAAGCGATCCAAGTAGGCCTGGATGATGAGTTCCACTTCCTGATCTTTAAGGAGCGCCGTGGGTTGGTTGTGGGCGCGAGTCTCCACAATCACTTCATGTATGCCGACTCCAGTCACGGTCCGCCGAATTCCCTGCACGACGCGTTTGCGTTCCCCTTTGAAGTTGAGGGCGGCGAATTTGTTCGGGGTTACGCGAACCTGCCAGTGCGCCTCGTCAGGAATGGCATAGGTGGAAGGAGGCGTCATCGCTTCGTTCCCCGGGCAAAATGGACAATTCGCGTCGTGGGCGGGAAGCGGCTTCTTTTCGTCTTTTCTTTTGAATTGGTCGGGGCGTTTGGCGCGCTCCGTGGCGATGATAACCCACTCGCGGGTGACGATATTAAATCGAAGTTCCGGCATGGGGGCCTTTCTACTTCAGGATTGGATCAACTCACTTCTCGGACCACTCGAAAGCCGTAGTCGGCGTATTGGAAATGGGGTGGAATGCTGGAACGCGCCGCACACCGGCTGGCCTTCACGTGGTGGCGCCACGACCCTCCGCGCGATGAGCGGCGGTCGCCACTCTCCGGCCCCCGTGGGTTGCGGGCCGGAGAAACGGCGTAGTAATCATCTTGAAACCAGTCGCTGCACCATTCATGGACGTTCTCACAAAGGTCAAAAATGCCGAACGGATTTGCCCCGCCCTGCCCGACCGGTAGCGGACCGCGAACTTCCCCGCCCCACCTCCCCTGGTACTCCGGGCGCGCTTCGGGAGGCTCATCCCCCCACGGATAGAGCACCTCGGGGAGGCCACCCCGCGCGGCGCGCTCCCATTCGGCTTCGGTGGGCAGACGGTAACGGCGCCCAGTCAAACCGCTGAGCCAGTCGCAGTACTTTGCGGCCTCAAACCAACTCACCGCCACGACCGGCTGATCCGGACGGTCGAATTCCGGAAGGTTCCACTGCGGGGGCGCCGGGTGATTCGTCGCCTCGAGAAAAAGTGCAAAGTCCCGGTTGCGCACTTGATAGATCGCGATCTCAAAGGCGTCCACCCACACCCCATGGGCCGGCCGCTCGTTATCCGGGCCTGGCTGCGAACCCATGATGAATTCGCCACCCGGAATGACCCGGCATTCCGGCTCCAGGACTAGAAAAGGATGAATGCGCTTCGGCTCGTGCACGGCGCTCGCTAGAAGCACGCGACCCTCGCGGGATTTTCTGTTTCCAAAAGAATGCGCATTTTATACCATTCAAGCGAGCAATGGTATCCATACGCAAGGCCTTTGCTAGACGCTGTGGACGGGCGAACGTCAATTCAACTGAAGCGAGGCAGGATGTCAAAAAGACATCGAGAAGTCGTTCAAAAGCAGTTTACGAAGACCGCGGGCGCATTCTCCGAGTACGCTGTCCGCGACACGCCCGAAGTCCTCGCTGAAAAGGTCGAATATGCGCGACCCCAGCCCACGGACCTGGTGCTCGACATTGCCTGCGGGCCAGGGGCGTTCGCCCTCGCCTTCGCACCCAAGGTTCGGTTCGCGCGCGGGATCGATCTGACTGAGGAAATGGTCCGCCGCGCCCGGGCCTTCCAGCTCGAAAGCCGCATCGCCAATGTCGCCTTCGAATGCGGTGACGCGGAGCAACTGCCTTATCCCGATTCCACTTTCGACCTCGTCACCTGCCAAATGGCCATTCATCACATGCCCAAGCCGGAATTGGCGCTCCACGAGATGGTCCGGGTCGCGAAGCCAGACGGGCGACTGCTTGTCATTGACACGCTCAGCCCGGAACTGGACGCAAAGTTCGAGCTCCACAATCGAATCGAAAGCACGCGCGACCCATCCCACACCGAGTCCCTGCGCTTGACGACGTTTCTCCGGATGTTTGACGATTGTGGTGTCGAAATCCTGCGTCAGACGATGAAGCGCCGCCCGCGCTCCTTCAACCACTGGATGCTGCGCGCCGGCCTCGAACCCAAACACAAACACTACCAGGAAACCCGCAAGCTGCTGGAAGACTCCATTGCCGGCGACCGAGCGAGTTACTCACCTCAGATCCAGGGCGACGACATCCTCATCACACACAATGAGGGCTATTTCCTTCTGGCGCGCCCACTGGCCGAATAAGGTTCGAGATCAGATTCCGCCACCTCGGCTCTCAGCGGCGGAGGGCGCTTGACGCGCCACAAACGGCCATTCCTTACGGAGTCGCGCTCTGATGAAGAATACGGCGGAGCCCAGAAGAAACACCACCGCAGCAAAAGCCAGCGATCGCGGCCGGGAAGTTCCCAGGATGTAGAGCCAGCCCAGAATAATGACAATCCCCGGCAGCGGATAGAGCCACATGCGGAAGGGACGCGGCAGGTCAGGCCTCCGATAGCGCAGCACGAAGAATCCGATAGCCTGTGGCAGATACTGCACCAGCACCCGCGTTGCGACCAGGCTGCCGATGACATCGGGGAGATGGCCGAGGCTGAACACGGACGCGACAAGGCCGAGTATTACCAGCGAAACGTGCGGGAAGTCGCCGCGCGGGTGTAGGCGCCCGAACACGCGGAAAAAATTCCCGTCCGCCGCCGCCGCATAGGGAATGCGTGAGTAACCTAGAAGCAAGGAAAAGATCGAAGAGAAGGCAATCCAGAGCATCAGCAGGGTCATAAGATTGCCAGCCCACCCGCCGTGGAGCTTTTCCATGTAAGTGGAGACGATGAACGTGCTGTGTTGCGCCTCGCGCCAAGGGACGACACTCAGGATGGAAACATTCATCATCAGATAGAGCGCGGCGACGGCGATGATCGAAAAAAGAATCGCGCGCGGCACGACGTGGCCCGGGTCACGAATCTCCTCGGCCAGGTAGCAGACGTTGTAGTAACCAAAGTAATCGTAGAGGGCGTAGAGGGTCGCGTGGCCGAGTCCCACCCCGAAAACCCAGTTCAAGCGAAAAGCGTCCGGAGGAAAATCCAGAATTCGTGCGGCGCTCAGGTGGGGCAAGCCCGAAGCCACGATCCAGGCGCAGCCCACCAGAACCCCAGCGAGCAGAATCACCGAGAGGTTGCCAATCGTGCGGATTCGCCGGTACAACAACAAAACCAGGACCAATGGGACACAGGAAGCCAGAACGTGAATCGCCCGGTCTGAAAGCGCAGGGACCAGGTAATGAAAGTAGTTGGCGAACCCGATAGCGCCGCTCGCCACGGATAGCGGCGCAGAAAACATGATCTGCCAGACAATCAGGAAGGAGAACCAACGCCCGGCGCGGGCGGGGCCGAAGGCCTCGCGCAGGTAGTTGTAGCTGCCTCCGGCCTTGGGCAGGGCGGCGCCGAGTTCGGCCCACACCAGGCCGTCGCAGAACGCCAGCACCGCTCCGATCACCCAGCCCAGCATCGCCTGTGGCCCACCCATCGTCGAGAGAAAGAGAGGGATGGTGATGAACGGCCCGATGCCAATCATGTCGGTAATAGCGAGGGCCGTCGCCTGGATCAATCCCAGTTCACGACGCAGTTCCGGTCTGGTTGTCGACTCCGCCAAGAAATACTCTCAGTCTGTGAACGCCCGCCCGGCATGATTCATGCTGGCGGAAAGAATGTCAAGCAAACCTGTTCGCCCGTGATCCGTCAGCCAGGTTGAGATTCGACCAAGATTCATTGCGACGGGTCCGGTGCCGGCGGCCCCTCAGGCCGATAGCGCAGTACCGTTCGCACAATCTTGCCCGGAGGTATTTTGCGAAGCAGATACACGTAAGGGTAAGCCGGAGTTCCTGGGGGTCGCTCGCCAACTTCATAGAGCTGATCCAGATACTCAATCGTAACCAAATGGTCCCATCCGGGTTTCGCGCGGCGCGAGGCAATGCGGAGGTCACAGTCCGGTCCGCTGAAGGTCTCAACGATATCGGGCGCTGGCGGTTCGGTTTGCTCCCGCAAGTCGGTGAGCCGTCGCTGAGCCTGCTCACTGAGCCAGGAAAGAAATCCGGGTGGGCGCTGCTCTCCGTGCATCACTTCCTCGGGATCATAACGATGGACATGGCGGACCACTCTGCCAGGCGGCGATTTCCGTAGCCGGTAGATGAAACGGTGTGGAGGCTTCCCTGCCTCTTCGCGCATCACCTCATAGAACTGCTCCTGCCAATCCACTGTCATCATGCGATCCCAGCCGCGCTTGCGCCGGCAAGTGAAGATGCGAAGGTCGTAGTCCGGGCTATACACGGATTCAACGATATCGGGAACGCGCTGGCCCAGGGCACGCTCGGCGCGCGCCTGGCTGAGACGGTCTTCCACCCATGCCACGACATAAAGCGGCAGTGTTCCCGTGATTTCCTCCGTGACGAGGGCAGCGAGAGAACGAGCCGCGCCTTCCACGATGAAGTAGATCAGCAGAAGCGTCAGCGGGTGGGGGACATACTCGGCCGCAGCCACGGCCCCCATGCCGAAATGGACAACCTCATTTGCGAGTGCGCCCTCCTGTCCACGGGCAATCGCCCGCTGGCCGAGGTCGCCCACGCGGTACTGGATGAAACTGAGATAGCGGAGAATGAAGACCGCGAGACCGACGAGGGGCCCAGGCCGGAAGCGATCGCGCCATGCTTGAGATCGGCCTCTACGGATACGGGCAGACGATCCCGGTAGCGCTTGGGGAGAAGTGAGAGAATCATGCCTAGGAAGAGGCTCATCATTACACCTATTGCTCAAGGGTCTTGAAAGTCAGCGTGCCGGCCTGGCCTCCACTCCTTGCGGCATGGCCGAGACGTGTATCGCCCGTTCATAAGTGCGGACACCGCTCGCCGTCTGCTTCGCAAAGAATACCCCTAGGCCGGGAAGGGATGTTGCCAGTTCCTGCGCCTCATCGATCCCCAGGACGCAGAAGGCTGTTGCCATCGCGTCTGAGGTTGTCGCATCCGGAGCGACGATGGTCACGCTGCTATGCCCGGTCAAGGCCTGGCCGGTTCTGGGATCGATGATGTGGGAATACCGCTGCCCGGCGATTTCAACAAACTGTTCGGCATCTCCGGAAGTCGAAACGCCCGCGTGCTGGAGTGCCAGGAACCGCGTGGGCGGCTGGCTTGGAGAGTCGAGGGGGACGATGCCCACGTTCCAACCCGCTTCTCCGGGCGGCGGTGCACTGACCGCGATGTCACCTCCGGCCGCCACCAGCGCGCTCGAGATACCGTACCGCTTGAGGACGGTGAGTGCAGCATCGGCAGCGTATCCCTTGGCAATGCCACCGAGATCGAGCAGCATCCCTCGTTTCAGAAGCTGCACCGTCCGCGATCCCGGATCAAGCCGAAGGTTCTTATATCCCACCAGCTTTTGCGCTGCCTGGAGCTCATTCTGATCCGGCAATTCCACGCGGCGGCGCGCCCGCCGCCACAATCGGACGACGGGTCCGACCGTCACATCAAATGCTCCGTTGGTCTGCTGGGCGATTTCCTGCGCCCGCGCCAGAACATGGAATAGGTCTCTGCTGACGCGCACGGGTGGCCCGCCAGCGTTCCGGCAAAGCCTCATTAATTCGCTGCTCGTTTTGTAATCGCTCATGCTATCATCCAGCACGGCGATTCGATGGAACGCCGCGCGGGATGCGCGCCAGGCGGTGGCTGCATCCGGCGCATAGACGACGACCCGGACCTGCGTGCCCATGTGAGGCTGGGAGAATTCGAACCGCTGCGGCCTGGCCCGGAGTATGGGTCCGGAAACGATCGCCGCGATCATCGAGAACACTGCTAGATTGTGCCGCCCCAGAATCACTACCGTTCTCCCCAGCTTGACCCAACGCAGCCCGGCAGCCGCCTCGCAAGTATACCTATTCCCAATGGAGCAGGAAGTTGAAGAAGCTCACTTATCTTGCCTTGTTTCTGGTCCCCTCTTTGCTATTTGTGCCCTGGCGCTTTTCCGGTCAGCCCTCGCGGACGCCACAAGAAACCACTCCGGCCACGCCTGAGCCGATGCAGGCCTACACTGAAACGCTCCCCGGGGGCCCCGCCGTGAAATTCGACATGGTACCCATTCAGGGAGGGACTTACACGATGGGCAGTCCATCCGCGGAACGCGGCCGCCAGCCGGATGAGGGCCCGCAACACAAAGTTGCCATCCACCCCTTCTGGATGGAGAAGACGGAGATGACCTGGGAGGTGTTCGACCAGTTCGCATTCAACAAGAACCTGTCGAAGCCTTCAGGGACCAACAACAACGGGAATGGCGCCGACGCCTTGACGCGCCCCACCCCGCCTTATGCCGACCCCACTTTCGGTTACGGGCGCAAGGGCCATCCCATCATCAGCATCTCTCACCACGCAGCGATGGAGTTTTGCCGCTGGCTTTCCGAGAAGACGGGCAAACTCTACCGGCTGCCCACCGAGGCCGAGTGGGAATACGCCTGCCGCGCGGGCACGAAAACCGCCTACAACTTTGGCGCCGTTCCCATCAAGCTCTCGGAATACGCCTGGTTTCGGATGAACTCGCAGGACGAACCCCACGCCGTGGGACTGAAGAAACCGAATCCCTGGGGCCTGTACGACATGCACGGGAATGTTGCGGAATGGTGCGTCGACCTCTATGATAAGGGGTATTATAAGACCTTTGACCCGCTCGTCCCCGCCGAAGTGCCGGTCTTGATTCCCGGTGAGCAACACTATCCGCATGTGGTACGAGGCGGCTCCTGGGATGACGACGGCCTGGCGCTGCGCAGCGCGGCACGCGCGTACTCCAAACCCTCCTGGAACCGCCAGGATCCGCAGCGGCCGCAGAGCATCTGGTGGCTGACCGATGGAACTCAGATTGGCTTCCGCGTGGTACGGCCGTTGGCAGGACAAGAGAACCTTAAAGATCTTAAATCACTGGTCACACCCGGCGGAGATTAACTGCTATCGCTCCGCAGGCTCGAACTCAAGCGATTTGTTCAAGAAAGACATAGGCCAAGTCTAAGCGGACATTCGAATCGAACGACGGAGGACTCAAAATGACCAAATCCAAGGATAGTGAAAGTCAAGGCTCCACCCGGCGCGAGTTTCTGCAGAAATCGACCGCCGCGTTGGTTGCCGGAGGAATCACCTCCCGCCTCGGCGACGTGCACGCCGCCGGCAGCGACGAGATTCGCGTCGGCCTGATCGGATGTGGCGGGCGCGGTACGGGCGCGGCGGAAGACGCTATCAAGTCCTCGCCCAATGTCAGGCTGGTGGCGATGGGTGACGTGTTCAAGGACCACATCGAATCCAGTCTCGCACAACTGAAGAAGGAGGTGGCGGGCAAGGTTGACGTTCCGGAGGACCGCCGCTTTGTCGGCCTCGACGCCTATCAGAAAGTTCTGGCGGCGGACGTGAACTACATTATTCTTGCTACCCCGCCGGGGTTTCGGCCCCTGCACCTCAAAGCCGCGGTGGCCGCCGGCAAGAACACCTTTGCCGAAAAGCCGCTGGCCGTGGACGGGCCCGGCATCCGGAACTGTTTTGAAGTCTATGAAGAAGCCAAGAAGAAGAAGTTGGCCATCGGCGTGGGAACGCAGCGCCACCACCAGGCCGGCTATATCGCCACCCTCAAACAGATCCACGCCGGGGCGATCGGCGACATCGTGGCGGCGCGCGCCTATTGGAACCAGGGCCCCATCTGGGTTCATCCCCGCAAGGAGGACTGGACCGACCTCGAATGGCAACTCCGGAATTGGTACTACTTCGCGTGGCTATCGGGCGATCATATTGTCGAGCAGCATATCCATAATCTCGACGTCGTAAACTGGGCGATGAAGGGCCATCCCGTTAAGTGCGTCGGCTTGGGGGGACGGCAGGCGCGCACCGGCCCCGAATATGGAAACATCTTCGACCACTTTGCCATCGATTATGAATACGAAAACGGCACGCACATGATGAGCATGTGCCGGCAGATACCCAACTGCCAGAACAGCGTCTCCGAAGCCATCCAGGGGACCAAGGGCTTCTGCCAGGCCAACCGTTACACCATCACGGGTGCGAATCCGTGGAAGTACAACGCCAAGGCGGGCGGAGGCGGAGAGGAAGACGAGATGCCCTACGTCCAGGAGCATACCGATTTGATCGCCGCCATCCGTGCCGGCAAAACCGTGAACGAGCTGAAAGAGTGTATCGAGAGCACTCTGACCGCCATCATGGGGCGGATGTCGGCCTATACCGGCAAGGAGGTGGCTTGGGAGGAAGCGCTCAATTCCGAAGAGAGCCTGGTTCCGGCCAGCCTCGACTGGAACATGAGTCTCCCCGTGCCGCCCGTGCCCATGCCGGGCAAGACTGAGCTGCGGTGAGGTCCGTGCGGCCAGGGATTGCAGAGCTTAGGTGACCGCCGGCGGAGTATTGCCGGCGGGGACTCTTTTGTTTTTATTTCATCTTCCGGAGGCTTTTATTTATGACGAAGTCAGGGGACCACGAGGTGCCGAGATCCTCTCGGCGGGAGTTTATTAAGGCGTCTGCTGTGGCGGTGAGCGGAACGGTCGCGTCCCGGCTGGGATTCGTTCCCGCCGTGCACGCGGCGGGCAGCGACGAGATTCGCGTGGGAGTGATCGGTTGTGGGGGCCGCGGCACGGGCGCTGCGGTCGATGCGGCCGCAGCCGCGCCCGGCGTCAAGATCGTCGCGCTGGCCGATGCTTTCAAGGATCGCATCGACAAGAGCCGCGAGGAGCTTAAGAAAGAAATTGGCGACAAGCTCGCGGTCAGCGACGACAACTGCTTCGTGGGCTTCGACGCCTACGAGAAGGTCCTCGCCAGCGACGTCAATTACGTCATCCTTGCCACCCCGCCCGGCTTCCGGCCCATGCACCTGAAGGCGGCGGTGGCGGCGGGCAAGCACATCTTCGCGGAAAAGCCCGTGGCCGTGGACGGTCCCGGCGTGCGCACATGCCTGGAGGTTTTCGAAGAGGCGAACAAGAAAGGGCTGGGAATCGGTGCCGGGACGCTCTACCGCCACAGCACGGCCCACCGCGAAACGGTCAAGCGGCTGCACGCGGGCGACATCGGGGAGATCGTATCGGTTCGCGCCTATTTCAATACCGGTTCGCTTTGGTACCATGAGCGCGAGGCGGGCCAGACGGACATGGAATGGCAGATGCGCGACTGGTATTACTTCACCTGGCTGTCCGGCGACCACATCGTCGAGCAGCACGTTCACAACCTCGACAAGGTGAACTGGATATTGCGCGCCCACCCGCTGCGCTGCATCAGCCTGGGAGGGCGCCAGGTGCGGACCGCTCCCACCTTCGGGCACATCTATGATCACTTCGCCACCGACTTCGAATACGAAAACGGAGCGCGCCTGATGAGCATGTGCCGCCAGATGGAGAACTGCGAAAACAACGTCTCGGAAGGTATTGCGGGAACGAAGGGATCTTGCGATATCATTCCCTTCCGCAAGTGGGTGATCACGGGGCCCAAAGCCTGGAAGTTCAGCGGGGAAGAAAACAAGCCCTACATCCAGGAGCACACCAACCTTATCGAGAGCCTCCGCGGCGGCAAACCGATCAACGAACTCAAGAACATCGCGGAAAGCACGCTCACGGGCATCATGGGGCGCATGGCCGCCTACACGGGGAAACTCGTGACCTGGGAGCAGGCGATGAATTCGGAAGAGAACCTGATGCCCGCGAATCTCAATTGGAATGGACCGTTACCTGTTCCCCCGGTAGCGATGCCCGGTCAAACCGAACTGCGTTAAACCTTAAGCGGCCGTGGCGGCGGAGGTTTCT
>JBEKUI010000139.1:0-11722 GCA_049515175.1 Terriglobia bacterium | reverse complement strand
GGAGCTTGTTCCACCGCCTCACGCGCGCCTGCCTTAGCACCAACACCATCACCTACAAAGACTTAGTGGCAGAACCGGAGCTAGCTTGATATTCACATCTCGAGGAACGAAGCCAGAATGTTATAGAAAACAAAGGGGCAAGGACAAATAGTCAGAGGTCGAATCTGAGACAGACGAGACTGCACGCCCTAGCCTGAGATGTCGGACAATAAGCCCCAACCTTAACGTCGCCGAAAAGACCCAGCCCATTCCCGACCACGGAGATCCTATGCCGTCCCACAATGCGTGACTCCTCAGGATGAGAGCCAGAGACGGGATTCACGCCTTCGCGTCCGGCTTCTCTACCAGCTTGGCGACCTTGCGAAGCGTAGCGTGCATCTCCGGCAGACGCATATAGACGGCGGCGCACTTTAGCCAGAGTGTGTTGTCCATGGCGGGGTAGCCGGAGACGACCTTGTTGGCCTCGACATCGCTGGGGATGCCCGACTGCGCGGTGGCAATCACGTTGTCCCCGATAGTCAAGTGGCCGGCGACGCCAACCTGCCCGGCCAGGACCACGTTGCGCCCCACCTTGCAGCTTCCCGCGAGACCGACCTGACCGCACAACAACGTGTTCTCTCCGATGTCGCAACCGTGTCCGACTTGAACGAGGTTATCCACCTTGACGCCACGGCGCAGTCGCGACTCGCCTACGCTGGCGCGGTCCACGCACGCGTTCGATTGCACCTCGACGTGGTCTTCGATCACCAGGCTTCCCGCCTGCACGATCTTGTAGTAGGAGCCGTCAGCCTGCTTGGCGAAGCCGAAGCCGTCGCCGCCCACCACCGCGCCGTTTTGCAGGATGACGTCGTCGCCAATGCGCACGCCTTCGCGCACCACGGCGTGCGAGTGAGCCTGAAAGCGGTGCCCGATCTTCGCGCCGCGATAGATGACGACGAAACTCCGCAGCACACAGTCGTCGCCAATCTCCACGCCGTCCTCGATCACCACGTAGGGACCAACACTAGGGTTGCGGCCGAGCTTGGCATCGGGGGCAATCACGGCCGTGGGATGAATGCCTGCGGGCGGGCGATGGGGCGGATGGAAAATCTCCAGGGCTTTGGCAAACGCCAGATAGGGGTTCTCGGAGCGCAGCAGGGAATGCCCTTCCAGCTTGAGGTCGTGAGAGGCGATCACCGCCGCGGCGCGCGTCGTCTTGAGCTTGCGGTGATACTTGGGATTGGAGAGGAACGTGACTTCCGCTTCCGTGGCTTCATCGAGCCCCGCCACGCCGGTGATTTCCAGTTCCCCATCGCCTTCCAGAATGCATCCCAGTCGAGTTGCCAGTTCGCCCAGTTTCATATGCTTCCCCCCAATGCCGGCCATCCAGCGATCCCAAGGCCGTCGCTGGTTCGGTCCTTGTGCGAAGCACCAGCCTACCAGCCCGCAGCGCCGTCTGGCAACGCCCAGTACCGCGGTCACGGTACCTCCGTGTCATTGCGAGTGAAGCGAGAGCGATGGACAATCGCAATCAGCCATGAGGCCTTTCCCCGTGCCTCACGGGCAGGGCCCGGCGCCGCAAGAATGGAAGGAGCGACGCCTTCCAGTTGTAGGGTGGGTGGTCGCAGCCATCTTGTGGCCGGGACGGACGATGGGAATGTACGGGCCCGATGGGGCTGTCATTCCCGGGGAGCGAAGCGAGTTGGAGTCACCGTGCGGGCGGTCTCCCTTGCTTCACTCCCGCTGAATCGGCCGACGGCGCCGGGCCCTACCCGTCCCCCCCCCAAGCACGCTTGCAGCCGCGCACATTTCAGGATACTCTCTCTGCGCTCGTCAGGGAAAGGTAGAACCATGCGTTATCTTCGCTCAGGAGGGCGGATCCCCGTGGAACTTCCGGTGGTGATCCGCTGGAAATCCGGTGGAAAGACCCGACAGGCGGAAGGCAAAACCGCCAGCATCAGTTCCAATGGCGTGCTGCTTTCGGTGCCCGTGGAACTTCCCGCTGCAACGCCCATTACTCTCTCGGTGGACTTGCCCGTGGAGTTTACCAAGACTCCGCTGCGGCTGGTGTGCCAGGGTCGAGTCGTCGAACACGAAGCGAAGTCACCGGGCCTGAGTGCGGTCATTGACAGCTACCAGTTGCGCCCCGCGCGGGCGTCATCGAAGTAGCTTCGCACAGTCAACCTGCGCCGCAGGGCAGGGGGGGGGCGAACGGCCTGGGAAGTCCGCGTGGAGTGGGCCGGGCGCGTGCAAAGTGAGCACAGTCAAGAAGAAAATCCGCATCCTCATCGCTGACCAGGAAGGCGTCTTCCGCCTCGGACTGAAGAAGCTGTTTGGGGTTGAGGACGACCTTTATGTGGTCGCGCAAGCCGACCAGTCCGAGCAAGTTCCAGGCCTGGCGGAAAAGTTCAAGCCCGACGTCATCTTCGTCCAACTCGAGATGATGGGGCGCGATCCCGCCGAATTCATCACCCGCGTGCGTTACAACTGGGCGGGTGGAAAGGTCATGGTGGTCGTGCCGGCCACCGCCAACCTGGACGGCAAGCAGCTCGTCAAGGCGGGAGCCGTGGGGATTATTTCGCGCGCCACCGACCCCGAGGAATTCATCAAGAGCGCCCGGCATGCGATGCGCAACGAACTGTGGCTGCCGAAGTCGCTCGCCGAACATGAGACGGAACCTGCCGAAGCGTCCGACAAGCCGCGCCGGCCGGTCGATATGCTGACCCGGCGGGAGAAGTCGATTATCGCCTGCCTGGTCCAGGGATGGCGGAACCGCGAAATCGCTCAGGAACTGCACATCAGCGAGCAGACGGTCAAGAATCACTTGCGCGCGATTTACGACAAGGTCGGTGTGTCCGACCGCCTTGAACTTGCCCTCTATGCCATCCATCAGAAGCTTGAGCTGTCCCCAGTGCCCCACTCGGGCGGAGACTTGCCCGCCACCGCGTCATGACCAAATCGCAGACCGACCGCACGATGTAGAGGCGGGTTTACTCTGCCACGGCTCCAATGTTCTTGGGGCCGGGCGACGGATTGAAGCCTCACTCACTTTGACGGCGATTCGGGGAAAAGCCCGATTTGCGGAGACTCTGCGACGGGTTTGGCGGGCCGGCGTCGCGTGCGTTGGGCGGCCCGGCGGGCGCTTTCGTCAGAGATGACGCCCAGCGCCGCGACGGCCCCCAAAGCCGATTTGGGAACGAAGACGCGCAGGTTGTTAGAGTAGAAGTCTGGCGGAGTGACCATGAAGCCGGAGGCATCCACTGCCAGCAGGTCGTTGGAAAGCAGGCCTTCCATGACCTCGTTGTCCTTGAACGTCATGCGGATCCAAATGCCGGTGATGCGAGGCCGGCTGCTGAAGACTTTGCGCTCCTGCCGCTTGTCGTGTCCCTCGAAATCACGGACGAAGTAGATGCCCTTGACGGATTCGAGTGGGATCGTGGCCAGATGTCCTTCGCGGTCAAGGATTTCCGCCCCGCTCGGAACAAGGAAACTGCCCGATTCTACATACCCTTTGAGCGTCGACCCGTCCAGGTAGTGAACGACCACCTTCTTGCGCGTTGAGGTCTGGCTGGCCTTTTCGGTCGGCATGGACGCGAAATTAGATACTATCAATCACTTGCACTTGGACGCTGAAACTACCTTGTGCTAGTATAGGTTCCGCGCGAGGCCTGTCAAGTGGTACGGCGATCGATACGGAGCGCCGGTCTTGAGTAAAATTCCTAAGGCATTAGGAAGCAATAACTTAGAAAACCTGGCTGACGTTGAGCTGCGGCAGAATGATATCGTCTGCGAGGAAGCAGGGGGCGAGCGCCCTTTGACCGCCGACATTCTCGGGGAACCAGGGGTAACACTTCTCACATGACGGGAAAGGACTTAGGTTCGTTTCCGATCCGCAGGACCCAACCCAAGAGGGCCGACGGCGAGCCCTCGAATCCTGATAAGCCCCTTCACCACGAAATGGTTACGGCGGACCGACATCCCCTGGTCCCAGAGCTTCGGGCGTTCCTCGAATACATGCGTGTGGAAAAGGGGCTAGCAGCCAATAGCGTCGTGGCCTATCAACGTGACCTTGTGGAATTCGTGGGATTCATCCGTAAGGCCGACCGAGGGCTCGCGGAGGTTCGCCGAGACGATCTCCGTAGTTTTCTCGCCTCGTTGCACCGCCGTGGCTTGTCGGCGCGCTCCGCGGCGCGGCACTTAGTGTCACTGCGCAACTTCTTTCGATTCCTGGTTAAAGAAGGAAAGGTTCGACAAGACCCCACGCGCGAAATCGACGCGCCTCGCGTGGGCCAGAGCCTCCCCAAACACCTGACCACCGATGAAGTGGATGCCTTGCTCCGCCAGCCTGACGCCTCCACGCGGCTGGGGATGAGGGACAAGGCGATGCTGGAACTGCTCTACGCCACGGGCATGCGCGTTTCGGAGCTCATTAACCTATCGTGGGAGAATTTCGAGCCGAACCTCGGTCTGGTTCGGTGCCTCGGGAAGGGAAGCAAGGAGCGCCTGATCCCGGTGGGCAAGTCGGCACTGGCGTCGGTGGAAGCCTACGTCCGCGAGGCCCGACCCCAGCTTGCCAAGGGGCGAGGCTCGGCGTTCTTGTTCCTGAACCAACGGGGGGGGCGGCTGTCACGCGTCGGTTTCTGGAAGCTGATCATTCGCCACGGGCGCGCGGCGGGAATCGCCTCGGCGCTCACGCCGCACGTACTGCGTCATTCTTTCGCCACGCACTTGCTCGAGCGCGGTGCGGATCTGAGATCCATCCAGCTGATGCTCGGCCACAGTGACATCTCGACGACGCAGATCTATACGCACGTCCTTAAAGAACGCTTGAAGCAGGTCTATCACGAGCACCATCCTAGAGCGTGAGGGCAGGGAGTGGCGAGTGGGGAAAAAGGAGTCTGAGGAACTGCCAAGAAAGCTCCCGAACGGGAACGAACTTTGAGGGAGTGGGGGAGGAAGAACAAATTGAGAGCGCTGGCGCGGCACCACGGTCCAGCCCTTGATGACCTGCTCCGTGGAACCCAAACATGAGCGACTACAATTTCCTGATGGAAACCCGGCTCTCGGCCGAACAGTTTCAGGTCATCAACCACTTGAGCCGCATCGCCGGCAGCCAGGGGTTGAATCTCTTCCTGGTCGGCGGAGCCGTCCGTGATTTGACGTACGGCCAGCAGGTCGTCCGCGACCTGGACTTCGCTGTGGAAGGCAAGCCGGAAAAGATCCTCCGCCAACTGGACGCGAAACCCCGCGGGGGTGCGGAGCCTGCCCCCTTCCGCGTGATTTCACAACAATACGATTCGCACCTCGAATCGGCGCAGGTCAGCTTCTCCAATGGGGTGCGGGCGGAGATTAGCCAGGCACGAGTTGAGAATTACACTCGGCCGGGCAAGCGGCCGCTGGTCGTACCGGCAACGATTTTCGAAGATTTGCGGCGGCGGGATTTGTCCATCAATGCCATGGCCGTCTCGCTGCATCCCAACTCCCGGGGCCTGTTGCTCGACCCAACGAACGGCGCCGCGGATATCGAGCGCCGGGAACTGCGCGCGCTTTACAGCCGCGCGTTCTCGGATGACCCCACCCGCATCTACCGCCTTCTGCGCCTGGGAATGCGCCTAGGTTTCAAAGCGGAGGAGAAAACGCAGATATGGCTCGAGCGAGCTCTGGAAAATCGTGCCTGGGAACGCCTCGATGCGGAGCAGCAGGGAGGCGAGTTACGCGCCATCCTGCAGGAAGAAAACTCAGGCCGCGTCTTGAAGGCTTTGGTGCAGCAGGGACTGCTCACCGGACTCGACCGCAGGCTAGCCTCCTCCCGGCTGCCGTTCGATCAGTTCAGCAAGATTCGCTCCGTCGTGCAGAACGTCGCCGGCGCGGATGCTTTCCTTCTCAATTTCCATTGCCTCGTTTCCAAGCTGGGAAGGGCACAGCAAAGCCGTCTGGCCCGCTTGATCATCGCGGATCGAAAATTGCTGAAGACAGCGCTCGAGCTGGAGAACGACGCGAAAAAGCTGGCGCGACTGCTGGCCAGCTCCAAAGCCAATCTATCCAGCCAGGTATACGGCCTGCTCGAAGGGCAGCCTCTCCACTTGCTCCTTTTCCTCCTGGTCAACTATCCGCAAGCCAAGATTCAGAACCGCATCAAGAGTTATCTGTTCAAATTTCCTGTGGCGCGCGCCCGCATGCCGCGCGCGGAATTGCTCACGCTGGGGCTTGAAGCGGGGCCGAAGTTCGAAAAGATCTTCCACCAGCTCTTCCTAGCGCACTTGGACGGGAAAATCAAAACCCACCCACAACTGCTCAAGGAGTTTCGCGCTCTGGCGGGGATCAAGGAACCTGTTCCGCCCAAGCCCGCACCTCCCAAGCCGAGCCCTAAACCCGCGAAGCCCGCTGCTGCTTCTCCCGCAAAGAAGTCGGCGCCTCCGCCACCACCCACGCCCGCAAAATTGGCGCCACCAAAGAAGGCCAAAGGCCCGGCTGCGAAGCCGTCAAAGCAACGGAAGAAATAGTCGCCCCGGTGCGCTGTCCCGAGCCGGGCGCCCCACGTGAGGAGATCGTCCGCCCGTTCAGCCCCTGAAATTTCTGCTAGAATGCTTGCGATGTCTTCTCCCGGATTCGTTCACCTTCATCTGCATACGGATTACAGTCTTCTCGACGGCGCGTGCGAGATTACGCGTCTGATGGACCGCGCCGCAGAATTGAAAATGCCCGCCGTGGCAGTCACCGACCACGGAAACCTCTTTGCCGCGGTGAAGTTCTACAACGCCGCGAAGGCGCGCAACATCAAGCCCATCATCGGCTGCGAAGCTTACGTCGCGCCGGCCAGCCGCTTCGACCGTACGGCGGACTCCGACCGGCCCAATCATCTGGTTCTCCTCTGCGAGAACGAGCGAGGCTACCGCAATCTGGTCAAGCTCACATCGTCCGCATATCTCGAGGGCTATTACTACAAGCCGCGCATCGACAAGGACCTGCTGGCGCGCCATTGCGAAGGATTGATCGCCTTTTCCGCATGCCTGAAGGGCGAAGTGGCGTCGGCGTTGAGCGCCGACCGCTACGAAGCCGCACGTCAGTCCGCCTACGACTTGCGCGATATTTTCGGCAAAGGCAACTTCTTCCTAGAACTTCAGGACCAGGGGCTGGCGGAGGAGAAGCGGATCAACCCGCGCCTCGCCGAGATGTCGCGCGAGACCGGCATCCCACTCGTCGTGACCAACGACACGCACTACCTCACCCGCGAGGATTCGCGCGCCCAGGAAGTCTTGATGTGCATCCAGACGGGGAAGACGCTCAGCGACCCTTCGCACATGAAGTTCTCGACCGACCAGTTCTACTTCAAGACGCCGGAAGAGATGCTGGCGATGTTTGGCGAGGTTCCCGAGGCGCTCGAGCGCACGGTTGAGATCGCCGAACGCTGCAACCTCCACCTGGAGAAAAAGGAGCACGTCTTTCCGCATTTCGAAGTGCCGGCGGGCGAAAGCCTCGACAGCTTTTTTGAGAAGGTGACGCGCCAGGGTTTTGACGAGCGCCGGGCCAAGATAGACCGACTGCGCAGCGAGGGCCGCCTGCGCCAGCCCCTCGAAGCGTACGAAGAGCGGCTGGAACGCGAGATCGAGCTCATCAAGCAAATGCGTTTCGCGGGCTATTTCCTCATCGTCTGGGACTTCATTCGCTTCGCGCGCGACAAGTGCATTCCCGTTGGCCCGGGGCGCGGCTCGGCGGCGGGAAGCCTCGTCTCCTATTCGTTGCACATCACCGACATCGATCCGTTACAGAACGGGCTGCTCTTCGAGCGCTTCCTCAATCCCGAGCGCATTTCGTTTCCCGACATCGACATCGACTTCTGCATGCGGCGGCGTGGCGAAGTCATCGGCTACGTCACGGAGAAATATGGCCGCGAAAACGTCAGCCAGATCATCACCTTCGGCACCATGGGCGCCAAGGCCGTGATCCGCGACGCGGGGCGCGCCCTCGACATGCCCTTCAACGACGTGGACCGCATCGCGAAACTCGTGCCCAACATCCTGAACATCACCCTCAAGGAAGCCATCGCGCAGTCCGCCGATTTGCGCCAGTCGCGCGACCGCGATTCGCGCGTGGCGGAATTGCTCACCATCGCCGACCGCCTGGAGGGTTTCGCGCGCCACGCTTCGACGCATGCCGCCGGCGTCGTCATCTCCCCCCAGCCCCTGCAGGAGATCGTGCCGCTCTACAAGAGCAGCAAAGATGAAATCACAACGCAATACGCGATGGACGATCTGGAGAAGATCGGGCTGCTCAAGATGGATTTTCTGGGCCTGACGACGCTCACCGTCATCGATGACTGCCTGAAGCTCATCGCCGCTTCCCAGGCGCTGACGCTCGACCTCGACGCGATCCCGATGGACGACGCGAAGACCTACGAACTGCTCGGCAAAGGGCTCACCTCGGGCATCTTCCAGTTTGAGAGCCGCGGCATGACGGACATCCTGCGGCGTGCCAAGCCCAATCGCCTGGGCGACCTCACCGCGCTGAACGCCCTTTATCGTCCCGGGCCCATCCAGGGCGGCATGATTGATGATTTCATCGCCCGCAAGACGGGCAGGAAGCGGGTGACTTACGATCTGCCGCAGCTCAAAGACATTCTGGAGGAAACTTACGGAGTTATCGTTTACCAGGAACAGGTGATGCAGATTGCGGCGAGCGTGGCGGGCTTCACGCTGGGAGAGGCCGACGTCCTGCGCCGCGCCATGGGCAAGAAGAAACACGAAGAGATGGTGGCGATGCGTGAGAAGTTTCTCGCTGGCAGCCAGAAAAATGGCGTTCCCGGCGCCAAGGCGCAGAAGCTGTTCGAGCTCGTCGAGCAGTTCGCCGGCTATGGCTTCAATAAATCGCATTCCGCCGCCTACGCGCTCATTGCCTACCAGACCGCTTACCTCAAGACGCATTACCCCGTCGAGTTCATGGCGGCGCTGCTGACTTCGGAAATCGGCAACCAGGACAAGCTCACGCATTACCTGAACGAGTGCCGCGACATGGGGATCAGGATTCTGCCGCCCGACGTCAATTCGAGCGAACTCGCCTTCACGCCGGAGGCGAACAGCATCCGCTTCGGCCTGACGGCGATCAAGAACGTCGGCGCGGCGGCGATCGATTCCGTCCTGAGCGCGCGCTGGAAGCTGGGGCGCTTTGATAACCTCTTCCAGTTCTGCGAGAATGTGGATTTGCGCCTGCTCAACAAGCGCGTCCTCGAGAGCCTCATCAAGGCCGGCGCGATGGATTCGCTGGGCGCGCGACGTGCGCAGTTGATGGCCGCGCTCGACCGTGCCATGGAACTGGGCGCCAATCGCCAGCGCGATGCCGCGAGCCCCCAACACGGTTTGTTCGGGGGCGGGGAAGAGGCGGCGCCCGTCGCTCCCGTGGCGCTGCCCGACGCTCCGGAGTGGAGTGAGACGGACCGCCTGGCCGGTGAAAAAGAAGTCCTGGGGTTCTACGTGACCGGCCACCCGCTCGAGAAATATTACACGCGCCTCGCGGGCCTGGTGCGGACCGATAGCGCCTCGATTGATTCCCTCGAGCACGAATCGCCGGTAACGCTGGCCGGAATTCTCGCCGGCCTCAAGGTGCGGCCCAGCAAGAAGGGCGATCTGTGGGCGAGCGCGAGCCTTGAGGACATGCGCGGCGCGGTGGAATTGCTGGTCTTTCCGCAATCATACCAGCAACTCCAAGGCGTGCTGAAGAATGAGGCAGCGCTGCTCATCAAGGGGCGAGTGCGGATCGAGGAAAATTCGCGGCCCAAAGTCGTGGTCAGCGAGGCCAAGCCGCTCGAGAGCGTGGCCAACAGTGGGAAGCCAGAATTGTTGATCCGGATTGATTTGGGCTCGGCCGCCCCCAACGCACTCGACGAAATCGAGAAACTGCTGGCCGCGTCCCCAGGCGAGAACCCAGTGCTCATCGAACTGACGCAAGCGAGCGATTTTCAAGTGCGTTTGCGGCCGCGGCCGGCGCGCAGCGTCAAAGCGGAGGCCGCCTTGCTGGCGCGCCTGCACGAGCTGTGTGGCAGCGAGCCGGTCATCCTCGGAAAGCCGAGAACGGCGAATGGCGGGTAGCCCATGCCGCGGTATTCTATGACCGGCGCGGTCGCTGAGCACTCGTGCCGCCGCTTACAGAGCGGCGTTACAATACGGCGCGATGGTATTCGCAGCCAGACATGACATGGTTTGTGAATCGTTCCAATGACTGACCTACTTTCACAATCGGCGATCATCCGCGAGCTGGAGAAGCAGATCGTCGAACTCGGGAAAGACACCGAGTCGGAAGCCGTGCGCGAGGAAATCGAGCGGCTGCAGATCCAGCTCGATGCGGTGAAGCAATCGCATCCCGACGGGCCGAAGGATGCCTGGGACCGCGTGCTGCTGGCGCGGCATCCCCAGCGGCCCTACACGCTCGATTACATTCACCTCCTGTTTACCGAGTTTATGGAGCTACACGGCGACCGCTGCTTCGCCGACGATCCGGCGATCGTCTGCGGCATGGCGCGTTTCGAAAGCCATACGGTGATGGTGGTCGGGCATCAGAAAGGGCGCGACACCAAGCAGAAACTGTTCCGCAACTTCGGCATGCCCAAGCCGGAGGGCTACCGCAAGGCTTTGCGCGCGATGCAGGTGGCGGCGAAGTTCGGCCTGCCGATTGTCACGCTGATCGATACGCCGGGCGCCTACCCCGGCATTGGCGCCGAAGAACGCGGCCAGGCGGAGGCGATCGCTTACAACCTGAAAGAAATTCCCAAGCTCGGTGTGCCCATCGTCGTGGTCGTCCACGGCGAAGGCGGCAGCGGCGGCGCCCTCGCCATCGCCATCGGCGACCGCGTCCTGATGTTGGAGAACGCCGTCTACTCGGTGATTTCGCCCGAAAGCTGCTCTTCCATCCTGTGGCGCGACTGGGAGCACAAGCAGGAGGCGGCGCGCATTCTGAAGCCCACCGCGCAGGACCTTTTTGGCTTCGGGATTGTTGACGAGATCGTCCCTGAGCCGCCGGGCGGCGCGCACGAAGATTACGCTCACGCCGCGGCGCTGCTGCGCACTCCGCTGGAAGCAAGCCTGCGAGAGCTAATCACGCTCCCCAAAGAAACACTCCTCCGCCAGCGGCATGAGAAGCTCCGCAAACTCGCCAGCTTCGTTACCGAACACCCTTAGCGCAACCTCCCAAGAATGCCGTCGCAGATTTGCATGGACGCGGCTTTATGCGCCAGGGAACGCAGAGTTCATTGGACCGAGGGCGGGATAAACCCGCCGCGACCTCAACGCAAACGCTCTTTGCATTCGTGAGCGAGAGTGCTACGCTTTGCCCACACCGCAGAGATTCGCGGAGAGCTTTGAGCGCAGTTTTCGAGCGCACACCGGCTTCCAAGGAGGGCCTTCGACAATGATTCCACGTTCTTATTCGAGGCGCGATTACATAAAGTTGATGGCGGGCGGAACGGCCGCGGCAGCCAGCGCGTCACTCCTCTCGCCCACGGGCGCGGCTTCGAGTTTCGCGCCTACGACTTCTCCCGACGCCGAGGCTGCCGACCGCGCGCGCCGGATGAAGTGGTGGCACGCAGCGCGTTTCGGGATGTTCATCCACTGGGGGCTTTACAGCGTCCTCGGCCGGCACGAGTGGGCGATGGAGATGGAGGGAATTCCCGTCGCCGAATACGAACAACTGGCGAAGCGCTTCCTCCCCCAGCCCCACGCCGCGCGCGCTTGGGCCAAGCTCGCTCGGCAGGCCG
>JBEKUI010000138.1:0-11840 GCA_049515175.1 Terriglobia bacterium | reverse complement strand
CGGAAGAGGACCGGATGAACGTCCTTTACCCCGCATCAAGAACACCCGAGCTTTTCGAGAAGTACCTGCCCTACGCGCTGGCGCTGGGCGTCGAGCAAGCCTGGTCGGAGCAGTTCGCCTCCGTACTTGCCCAGGCTGGTCAGAGCGGCAAGACCTACTCACCCGCCTGGTACTCCGGTACGAGCTGGAGCAGCCTCGGCGCGGCAGGGTTCGCATCGTCGCTGGGCAGTTCGTTCACAGGCGCGATCTCTTCGTCTTCCCACGCTCCGGGTTCAAGGTCCGGGGGCGGAGGCGGAGGATCGTCTGGTGGTGGTGGAGGCGGAGGTGGCGGCGGCGGCTGGTAGAATCTGTGATATCTGATTGAGTGCGGCTGTCGTCAGAGGCTGGAGAGAAGCGTCCGCAGCGCCTTCATGGGCGGCTTGCCCTGAGCGGTCAGGATGAGGTCGATCGCCTCACGGACCGCGCCCATGCCCCCGCGGCGGCGCGTCCAGAAGTGAGCATAAGGTTTCAGGAGGGGGTCGCCGTCGCCCACGACAACAGCCAATCCGACTCGCTCCAGGATCGGCAAATCCACGATGTCGTCCCCCACGAAGGCCACTTCATCGTCGCGCAGCCTGGCGGCGCGACGGATCTTCTCATAGGGAGCAATCTTGTCGAGAGCATTCTGCTGAAGGAAGTCGATGCCCAGTTCCTTCGCGCGGCGCTCAATCACCGGCGAGCCGCGCCCCGTGATAATCCCCGTTTTCAGGCCCGCCGCGTGGGCCATGCGGATTCCCAGCCCATCCCGCGAGTTGAAGCCCTTCGTTTCGAACAGTCCGCCCTGGGGATTGGGAAGGTAGTAGATGTTGCCGTCGGTCATCACGCCATCGACGTCCATGAGCAGCAACTTGATCTTGCGGGCGCGTGCCAGGAGCTGTTTGCGAGTGAGTGGCATCGTTTCGGTATGTGACCTCTCAGCCCTCAGCAAGCAGTTCGCGGCAAAGCGAAGCTGCAAACCGATCGCTGGTTGCTCCTTTCAAAACATCTCCGTCCGCCAGAGATCATGGATGTGCACGACGCCTTCGAGTTTTCCCTGCACGTCCACAACGGGCAGCGAGGTAATCTTCTTCTCTTCCATGAGATTGAGTGCCTTGGTCGCCAGCTCCCGCCGGCCGATGGTCGAGGGATGGCGCGTCATGCAGTCGGCGGCTTTCATGCCCAGTGCGTGGTCGCCCTCCCTCTGAAAGAAGCGGCGCAAGTCGCCGTCGGAGATGAAACCCACGAGGCGATCATCGTTCTCGACGACGGTCGTGACGCCCAGACCCTTCTTGCTCATTTCGTAGATCACATCCGGGATGCTCGTCGCGGGGCTGACGCGGGGCGCCTGCTCGCCCGTGTGCATCACGTTTTCAACCCGGCGCAGCTTTACGCCCAGGCCGCCCCCGGGATGAAGCGCCGCGTAGTCCTCTTCCTTGAACCCGCGCCTCTCGAGCAGCGCCATGGCCAGCGCATCGCCCATGGCAACCATGGCGGTGGTGGAAGCCGTCGGCGCGAGTCCCAGCGGGCAAGCTTCTTCGCGAATGCTCACGTCGATCACCACGTCGCTCGTTTGGGCCAGTACGGAACCGGGATTCCCCGTCAAGGTGATGAGCGGAATTGCCAGGCGCTTCAGAGAATCAAGTAACCGCAGAATCTCCTCTGTCTCGCCACTATAGGAAAGGGCCACCACCACATCATCCGGCACCAGGCGGCCGAGATCGCCGTGGATGGCTTCCGCAGGATGCAGAAAATACGAAGGCGCCCCGGTGCTCGAAAAGGTTGCCGAGATCTTCTGAGCGATGATGCCGGACTTCCCCATGCCGGTCACGACCACCCGGCCCCGGCAGGAGAAAAGCAATTCGACGGCGCGGGCGAACTTCTCGTCCACACGCTGGACCAGTTCCTCCAGCGTCCGCGCTTCGATTTGGAGCACCTTGCGCGCAGTCTCAAGACTCATGGCAACGCGTCCGGAATCCAGGATGATAGCACATGAAGCTCCACCACCGTCCTTCACGGCGGCTGGTGCCCGTCGCTGTGCCGCGACTCGGCCCGGGCACTCTGCGAGGCGAAAGTCCAACGCGGCTACACAGTGGGTCCTTCCTGGGGGACGTAGAGCGTGCTGCGATTGCGGCCAGCGCGTTTGGATTCGTAAAGGGCTTTGTCCGCCGCCTGCACGACTTCCTCGAAGCCATGGCCGTGTTCGGGATAGATAGCGATTCCGAGGCTGACGGTCACCTGCGGCAGCGGCTTTTCGGATCCGGAGGGGACCACCATCCGCTCAACCGCTTGGCGAATGCGTTCCGCCACCAGCATGGAGGATTCCGACCCCGTTTCCGGCAGGAGAGCAACAAATTCCTCGCCGCCGTAACGCGCCGCGAGGTTGGCTTCGCGGATGGCGCGGCTGGCGGTCTTGGCGAAGTGGCGCAGAATGCGGTCGCCGGTTTCGTGCCCGTAGACATCGTTGAAGGTCTTGAAGTGGTCGAGGTCCATCATGATGACGCCGAGGGGCTGGTTTTTGCGCCGCGCCATGGCCAGCAGCTTGCGCGCGTACTCTTCCAGGAAGCGGCGGTTGTAAAGGCCGGTGAGCTCATCGACGTTGGCCTGTTGCTTGGTGGCCTCAAGAAGCCGCAAGTTGGAGAGGGCGGTGGCGGCGCCACTCAAGTAACTTTCCAGCAAACTCTCGCGATCCGGAGTCCACAGCCCCTTGGGGCCCTCCACGCGCACCGCCCCGATGATCACGCCGCCGGCAATCAACGGACCGCAGTAGTAAGAACCTTCCGTGGGCGCCACGAAGCGTGAGGGACAAAGCGGCTCGGCGCTGACATCGTTCACACGGAAGCGCCGGCCCATTCGAACCGCCTTGCAGTTGTGCGGCTCAGGAATGATGGGCCACTCGCGGATCTCTTCCGGCAGCGGCGCCAGGGTAGCGACCGCTTCCAGGAAATTCTCCTCCGGATTGAGCGCGAAGATGATGACCTGGCGCGGCCGGAAGCGCTCGCGGATGGAGTACAGGACGTGTTCGTAGATTTCCTGCTCGGAGGTGCATTGCGTAACGGCCTCGGAGAAGCGGTTGAGAGCCGCCAGTTCCTCCCGCTCTTGCCGCAACGCCGTGGTCATGTGCGCGAAACTGTGCGACAGGACCCCGAACTCGTTGTCCGCTTTGGGGGGCAGGGTGAGGTCAAACTCCCCGCGGCTCACCCGCTCGGAGGCCTCGATGAGCTGCCGCACGGGCTGCTCGAGCAGGCGCGTAACCTCGCGCGTGACGAGCAGCGCCGCGCCCGCCACCATCAGAGCGATGACGAGCGCGAAGATCAGCATGCGCCGCATCTGCTGTTCCGTGTCGTGCATCGCCGCCTGGCTCTTCGCCCGATCGGCCTCGAGCAGGTCCAGGAGCTGCTTGCGGGCCGGAGCCAGGCGCCGCGCGCCGTCGGCCGCCACTCGCCCGGTATCCAGCGAAATACCCCGATCGAGATTGCTGATCGTCGGGTTCACCCATTCCGACTGCCAGCGATTCAGGGCGCGCTGAATGCCCTCCACGCCGATAACTTGCGCAGGGTTGTCCGATTCCAGATCGCGCAAGTTCGCCAGCCCACCCAGAACCTGGTTGGGAAGCTCTTCGTACGGGGCGAACAACAGGCGATCGTGGGTGAAGAGATAACCCCGGACGCCCATATCCAGCTCGGTCACGCGACGGAGGATCTGCTCACCCTGCGCCACACATTCCTGTGCTCTCCGCGAACTGCGGTGGACCTGCAGCCCCATCCAGTAAGCGTAAAAGAGGAGCGCCAAAGCACAGAGGAGGACAGCCAGCGGGGGCAGCGTCACCAGCAGGATCTGCTGCCGGATTTTCATGCTGCGGATGGTGAAAGCCATACCTCGCCGCCGGGCGCGTTGCGCCCGTTGCTAACTTGCTCCGCCTGCCCTGCCCGCCGGCCGGTGGCTGGCTCGCCGCCTGCCCGGCCCCGTTGGGCGCACGTATCGTCCCAGGTCGCGCAACCTTTCCGCAAGCGCTTGGAAGCGTCCTAGCGCCAGCGCGTTCGCTCCGTCCGAGAGGGCCTGCGCCGGATGGTCGTGGACTTCCATGAAAACGCCGTCCACCCCCACCGCGACTCCGGCCCGCGCCAGCGGTTCGATGTATTCCGGCTGGCCGCTGCTCCGGTCCCCCTGCCCGCCCGGCAACTGTAAGGAATGCGTCACGTCCAGAACCACCGGATAACCAAACTGCTGCATCACGGCCAAGCCTCGGAAATCCACCACCAGGTTATTATAACCGAATGTGGTTCCTCTCTCAGTTATAATAATATTATGGTTACCTGTTCTGGAGACCTTCTCGATCGCGTGGCGGATCTCCCAGGGGGATAAGAACTGGCCCTTCTTGATATTGACCACCGCTCCCGTGCGCCCCGCTTCCACTAGGAGATCCGTCTGCCGCGACAGGAAGGCGGGAATCTGAATCACGTCGCAGACCTCGGCGGCCGGCCCGACGTGGGAAACCTCGTGGACATCGGTGAGGACGGGCACCCCGAGCCGCTTCTTGATCGCCGCGAGGATTTCCAGTCCGCGCCGCAGGCCCGGCCCGCGAAAAGACGCGCCCGAAGTCCGGTTGGCCTTGTCGTAAGAAGCCTTGAACACATACGGAATGCGCAGGGCGCGCGCCGCCGCCACCAGGCGCTCCGCCAACCGCAAGGCGTGGCGTTCGCTTTCGATGACGCAGGGGCCCGCAATGATGAAAAGCGGCCGCCCTGCCCCGATTTCGAACTTCCCGATCCGGACTCCTCGTGACATGCGACTCAATCAGCGGTGGCTGCCGCCGGCACGGTGGGGCCGGCCGGCGCCGTGCCCGTCCGCTCGGCGCGGGCGAGGCGCTGTTTGCGGTACTGGCAGGCCGCGCCCACGAAAGCTTTGAAGAGAGGATGCGGCTCGAGCGGCCGCGATTTGAACTCGGGGTGGAACTGGCACCCCAGGAACCAGGGGTGGTCGCGGATTTCGACGATTTCCACGTAGATGCTGTCGGGCGTCACCCCGGCAATGTCCAGTCCGTGTGCGACCAGGGTCTCCTCGTACTCGCGGTTGAATTCGTAGCGGTGGCGGTGGCGCTCGGAAATCTCCAGCGAGCCATACGCCTGATGCCCGAAGGAGCCCGATTTCAAGCGGCAAGTCCAGGCGCCCAGCCGCATCGTGCCTCCCAGTTCGTCAATTCCCCGCAGTTCGCGCAGCTTGTAGATGACGCGGTGCGGGGTGGAGGGATCGAACTCCGAGCTGTTGGCGCCTTCCAGCCCGCAGACGTTGCGCGCGAACTCCATCACCGCGCACTGCATTCCCAGGCAGATCCCGAAGTAGGGCACCTTGCGCGTGCGGGCGAATTCAATGCCGCGCAGCATGCCGGGAATCCCGCGCTTCCCGAAACCGCCCGGAACCAGGATGGCATCGAGCCCCTGCAACTGCTCGGCCCAGTTCTCGCCCTCCAGGCCCTCCGATTCCACCCAGATCAGATTCACCTTCACACTATTGGCGATACCGCCGTGGGCCAACGCTTCGTTCAGGCTCTTGTAGGAATCCTGATAGCCCACGTACTTGCCCACGATCCCGATGTTAACTTCCCCGGCCGGATGACGCAGCCGATCCACCAGATCCGCCCATCCCTGCATGTTGCGCTCCGGAGTCGGCAGATTGAGGCGGTGCAGAATCTGTGTGTCAAGACCTTCGCTGGCCAGCACGAGCGGGACCTCGTAGATGTTCTCGACGTCCTTGGCGGTGATCACTGCTTCCTCAGAAACGCTGCAGAAGAGCGCGATCTTCGCCTTGATGTCGGGCGAGAGGAAGCGTTCCGTCCGGCAGAGCAGAATGTCGGGTTGAATACCGATCTCGCGCAGCTCTTTCACCGAGTGCTGCGTGGGCTTGGTCTTCAGCTCTCCGGAAGCTCCGATATAGGGCACCAGCGTCAGGTGCACAAAGAGCGCGTTCTCCCTTCCCTGCTCCTGGCGCATCTGGCGGATGGCCTCCAGGAAGGGCAGCGATTCGATGTCGCCCACGGTGCCGCCCACCTCCACAATCGCCACGTCCACGTCGGCGGAAATCTTGCGGATGACGGCTTTGATTTCGTTGGTCACGTGGGGAATCACCTGCACGGTTTTCCCCAGGTAATCGCCGCGGCGCTCCTTGGTAATGATCGTCTCGTAGATACGCCCCGCCGTGCAGTTGCTGTCGCGGCTCATGCGCGAATGCGTGAAGCGCTCGTAGTGGCCGAGGTCCAGATCCGTTTCCGCGCCGTCGTCGGTGACGAAAACCTCGCCGTGCTGGAACGGGCTCATGGTGCCGGGATCGACGTTAAGATAAGGATCGAACTTGAGCAGGGAGACTTTCAGCCCGCGCGCCTCGAGCAAGCATCCGATGGACGCCGACGCGATGCCCTTGCCGAGCGAACTGACCACACCCCCGGTTACGAAGATGTACTTGGCACTCATACGCCTCCTGGTGCGTTAAGATTCCGTTGGTGTTGTTGTTCCAAAAGCCTGTTCGGTTGCGTCCCGCCGCGATGGCGGGCGCTGTGAGTTCGTTCCCTGTACCGACCGGAAAAAACTCGGAAGGATTCGGTACGGGCAATTATCCGCCCAAGCGGAAACGGCTGTCAACGACAATCTCGGTTCACCTCCGCGCCGCCGCGACTTCATTGCGCCTTGCAAAACGGACTGTGCTAATATTGCCCTTGGGTGCCTCTGCAACATCAGGAAGGGCAGGGTGGGTCCCCTACGCGGGGGGGAAGCCGCATGAAGAGATTCGCCGGCAGAATTGCTCGCGTTGAACGCCACATCTTGCTGCTCGGAACAGCGGCAGGGTTGATGCTCGTGGGCGCCACGGCCGCCGCGCGGATGCATGGGGATGAGGAGGCCCATTCCCCGGCGCTTCCCGATCAACACCGGCCCGCCCAGGTCCTGGTCAAGCCGGAGCAGATTCACACGACGCCCATCCAGGTCGACGTCAATCTGGTGGTCGTCAACGTCACCGTCACCGACCCCTATGACCGGATCGTGACCGGCCTCGACCAGAGCAACTTCCAGGTCTACGACGAAAGGGTGGAGCAGCAGATCGCCGCATTTTCGACCGAAGACGCTCCGATTTCCGTCGGCTTGATCTTTGATTCCAGCGGCTCGATGGGGGAAAAGATTCAGAAGGCCAAAGAGGCGGCGATGCAGTTCTTCAAGACGTCCAACCCCCAGGACGAGTTTCTGCTCATCAACTTCAACGAGCGGCCGAATTTGATCTCCGCTTTCACCTCCAAGTTTGAGAACGTTCAGGACCGCCTGCTCTTCGTCAAGTCGAGCGGCAAGACGGCGCTCCTCGACGCCATCTACCTGGGCCTCAGCGAATCTCGCAAGGCCGTCACCAATCGCAAGGCGCTGCTCGTCATCTCCGACGGAGGCGACAATCACAGCCGCTACACGGAGCGCGACGTGAAGCAGGCCGTCCAGGAATCCAACACGCAGATTTATGCGGTGGGAATCTTTGAGCCACTGAGCATGCGCACGCGAACCCCGGAAGAGGCCCGGGGACCAAGCTTGCTCGCCGAACTCGCCGACGTTTCGGGGGGCCGCATGTTCAGCGTCGAGGACGCCAACGAGCTGCCCGATATCGCCGAAAAGATTTCCATCGAACTGCGCAACCAGTACGTCATCGGCTACAAGCCGTCGAACCTTGTGCGCGACGGCCGCTGGCGCCGCATCAAAGTGAAACTGAATCCACCCAAGGGTCTACCGCCGCTCCAGGTTTACGCCCGCACGGGATACTATGCCCCAACGCAATAGGAAACTCCTTCTGCCCATGTTCGCCATCAGTGCGGCATTCGCGGCCTTGGTCGCTGCCGCATCGGACGCCCACGCCCAGGCACCTCCACCCGCCGCCTCCCAGAAGCTTCCGCGCGAGTACACGATCAATGTGGACGTCAACCTCGTTGTCCTTCACGCCACGGTGCTCGACCCGAAAGGCCGCCAGGTCAACGATCTCCGCAAAGAGAACTTTCGAGTCCTCGAAGACGGAGTTCAGCAAACCCTCTCCGTCTTTTCGCACGCGGATATTCCGGTCACCATGGGAATCGTCATCGACGACAGCGGCAGCATGAAAGACAAGCGCGCCGCCGTCAACGCCGCGGCGGTCACCTTCGTCAAGACTTCCAACCCGCAGGACCAGGTCTTTGTCGTCAACTTCAACGACATCCCTTACCTCGATACACCCGGAGACTTCGCCAGCAGCATGGAAGAGTTGAAGGCGGCGCTGGACAAGATCGATTCGCGGGGAGGAACGGCGCTGCGCGATGCGGTCAATCTTTCGCTCGACCACATGAAGCTCGGCAACCGCGACAAGAAAGTGCTCCTCGTCATCACCGATGGCGACGACAACGCCAGCCGCTACTCGCTGGAGGAAGTCGTCCGTTACCTGCAGAAGGGGAACACGGTCGTGTACACCATCGGGCTGCTAGGCTCCGAAGAGCCGGGAGGGCTCTTCAAGATCCATGGTGGTGAGGCCAAGCGGGCGGCCAAAGTCCTGGAGAAACTCGCGGAGGTCAGCGGCGGGCAAGCTTACTTTCCCAAGTCCGTGGAGGAAGTCGAATCCACCTGCGTCGGCATCGCGCGCGACATCCGCAGCCAGTACACCCTGGCCTACACTCCCACCAACGCCAAGAAGGACGGCACCTTCCGCACCGTGCGCGTGGAAGCCCAGCACGCGCGGGGCGGCCGCCTCACCGTGCGCACTCGCACCGGCTACTTCTCCCCCAAAATCGAAGCTGCTGCGCACGCCACTTCCGGGCAATGAGCGCGCGCTCGGGTTCTCTTCTCGGCCTTGTCTACTTCGCTTTGAACTTGGCAGAGAGGTCCAAATCGCCCCATTGGAGTGAAAACAGCCCGCCACCCGCCGACTCGCCCAGGGAGATCGTAACCTCCTCGACGCTTTTGCTGAGCTTGGTCTGACTGAGGGGAGCCGCTGCCAGGTCTTGCGCTGCGTCATGCTGGGTTCCCCATTGGTCGTGCTGTTTGTTGAAGACCAGTTTCCAGCCGTCCGCCTCATGTCGCGCCCACAGGCTGTAAGTCCCCGCGGGAACCGTGACGGAGCCGAACGAGAGATCGGTCTCGCTCATGAAGGTGGTGGACTTGTCCGCCCCCATCCGCCAGGCGCCACCCGGCTTCAACTGGCCGAGCAACGCGTCCACGGTCCGCCCTTTCAGCGATGGGCGGCCATACTCAACCGAAACGGTCTTCCCGTTCAGGGAGAGCTTGGCGGTGCCACGTGGATTACCCTGGGCCGCCAGAGGTCGCGCCGCCAGAAGCATGATGCCGGCGACCACGATTGCGTTGATTGTGCGTTTCATCGAATCCTCCTCCTTGGAACTTGTCTTGTCGCGCGCGTGCGACGACGTCTAACGCTTGCCTAGCCAGTCCAGAGCCTGGCTCCAAAACTGCTCGTAGTACTTCCACTCCTGAAAGCCCGCACCCCAGTGCGGCGCGATGTCGGATGTAAAAGCCATGGCGCGGCCCTTGCCGAAAGTCCACACCACAATCAGCGGGTCGCCGCTCTCCTTCAGCGTTGCCAGGACTTTCCCTGCCTTCTTCACCGTCACGCGATTGTAGCCGTTAAAGATCGGGCTGGGCGACCATGTGATGCCCTGCATGATGGGGTGCCGCGCGTCCTTCACTTCCACGGTGACGCCTTCCGGCGTCTCGGCGCGGTCATCGTCCACGGCGAGGCAGTCCACCGGCAACGCTTCCTCGACCGGCGTGCCGTGCCAGTTACCGGCATTGTGCCGCCCCACGAAGGTCGCGTAACCGCCAATCATCACCAGCGCCCCGCCCTGCCAGACGTAATCACGGATCGACTTCAGCCGGTTCGGCCCCATCGGGGCGCGGTTCGAGCGCTCGGTGGGATAGAGCACAATCGAGTCGCTGTCCACGTCGCTGAGGAAGACCACGTCGTAGGCCCGCAGCGCCTCCGGCGTCTCCGGAAATTTCGCCAGAGCGTCCCAGCCCGTCATGTAAGTGACGTCGTAGCGCGGGTTCTTGCGCCAGGCGTCGATGATTTTCTGCGCGGCGTTCTCAATCACCACCCCGCGCTGGTCGTAGGTGAAGTTGCTGGAGGCCCCCGCCGCGCCAATCGTGACCGAAGAGTCGCCGACGTACAGCACCCGAATCTTCCCCGCGCTCTGTGCCATCAGACACCCCGCCGAAAGCAAAAGAATAAGGGCCAAGCAAATGGTTATTGCGCCTGAGCTGCGGCCTACCCGGATCCCAGTTGGAGTCCAAGCTCGAGACGCTGGAGCGACTAGTTGTCCGAATCTATCCGCGCATGACATTTTATCCTTGTGCTTTGTTTTCAATAACATTCTGGGTTCGTTCCTCGAGATTGGAGTTTTTTTCTTCTGCCCGCCTCTCCGCCGACCCCGGTCTCTTGACTCCCCGCTCCAGGCTCCTTACTCCTGGATCTTTTGCTTGTCACTCGTCACTTATCGCGTCTCCGAGTAGCCTACCATGTTTGCCCATGAAAGGTCAAGCGAGGTAGCGCCCCACCCGTCCGGGGTCATGCACCTTCGGTGACGAGCCGCGCACCGGTCAGACCCAGATGCCGGTCCGTTGACCAGCAAACGGAAATCCGATGCTCCTGAATGATGACCAGGCCATGCGCGTCCGCGAGCGTAAGCTGCTGGTCGTCGAATTTCTTGACTAACCGGCTCGCCTTCCTGAATTCCTCGCCATCAAAAGGCTGAATGGCTAGCGCGGACAATTCACTCATAAAATTGAGAAACTGGATGGCACGACTCTGGTCGTACCTCCGCAGGAACCATCCGTGCCCTTCCGCGAGTACCAGGCCGGAAGTCACGAGGCGCGGCGGGCTCGCAAAAAGCCTCCGAAACAGCGGATGGTAACTGTCGGACCGGTCCAGGAAGGCGATGAGCGCGGAAGTGTCGACGTAAGCCTCAGTCTTTGTGGCCATAAACGATGTCGTCGATCGATTGGCTGGACCGCGCGTTCCCCGACTCCACCAGTCCTGCGTAGCGCATCCAGGGCACTCCACCGGCGGAAACGGGCAGCATCCGGCGTAGCGCCCGGCGGACAAACTCCGCCACGGAGATGCCCAGCGCTTTCGCCTCCTTCTTCGCCAGCGAGTACTCCCGCTTGTCGAGACTGACCTGTGTCCGGATCATGTTATCATCACCTCTCAAGCATGATAACATAAATTCTCGGCGGATCGCAGACATTGCAAACAGCGCAATGTCTGCGCCACCCGCGCAGCGCTAGCGGCCCGCACTTGCCCTCGCGAACGCTCTTTCCCGGCATGCAGGGCACAGCCAACCGATGGGCAGCTCAAACTCGTTATGAGTAACTGGAGCGCCGCAATCGAGACAGGGTCTTTTGAGCTGCGCAAGCTTGATTACTGTCCGTGCCTGTCGGTCGCTCTCAGGGTTGAATTCCACGGTTACCGTTCCCAGTGCAAACGTCCTCTTCTTTATCGCAGCACCAACGAACATCAGTCGGACGATTGCATCTATTCTCTCGCCCACACTCAGAACGACCACACCAGCCACGAGCCTGTCCGGTCGGTCTGTCCAGTCGCCCACGAAGCCACTCCAGCCTGGTATGCTGGTGTTAAAACCAACCCCAAGAGGTTTGTTCTCATGCAGAAGAGGGAGGCCATGCTTTGCCGCGAACTCGGTAATCGTCATTGCAAGGCTCCTTTCTTCTGGTCGAATCCGAGATCGATCCGATCAGGAGCACGAGGAAATAGCGACGCCGTTCCCTTCAACGGAACCGCGGACGATTACTCGGACAACGGAGTCC
>JBEKUI010000137.1:0-11849 GCA_049515175.1 Terriglobia bacterium | reverse complement strand
AGTATGAACCGTGGTGGTTTGGCGGGGACGGTATTTGAGATGGACGACACCTTCACGTGCCTGACTGCCCAGCGCTTGAAGGAGCTGCGCTGCGAAGGTGGCAAGGTGCTGTTTCGCCTGGATCCCCGCGACGCGGCGTCGGGTCGAACGTTGCTCGCTTGTGCCGATGCCGTGAACGATCTCTATCACCACCGGCTCGCAGCCTTCGTCGAACCGCTGGCCGTCGAGCGCCGCGAGAGCGGCTATCACAATCTGAAGGATGCGGCCAGCATGATTCGCCTCTGCGGCGTCGCGGCGGGTTTGGGGGCCTCCTCAGCGCATGTGTGGCTGAAGATGCCGTATAGCGAAGGCCTTTCCGAGGTGGCCCGTGCGACGACTTTGCCCATCCTCCTGCTGGGCGGGCCGGCGCGCGAGAGCCCTGCGGAAATCCTCAAGGACTTTGCGGACGGTCTCGCGGCCAGTCCCCGCATCCGCGGCGCGATCATCGGAAGGAATCTCCTCTTTCCCAGCAGCGGGGATCCTTTGCCGATGTGCCGCGCCTTGACCGCCTTGGTGCATCGGAATCGTACGCTGGAGCAGGCCGTCCAGATTCTGGCCGAGCCTTGCCCGGCGGTACGAGTTACGGCACGCAAGAAGCAAGCGCGCACACGGCGGTAGGTGCTTGAAAGGAGTGACGGTGGACGTTTGTGTCCTGGGACGCATCGGGTACGACCTCTACGCCATGGAGCAACATCGGTCGCTGGCGGAGGTCGAACACTTCTCGCGTCACCTGGGCGGCTCCAGCGCCAACACAGCTTTTGGACTGGCGCGTTTGGGTTTGCAGGTGGGGATCATCAGCGCGATAGGAAAAGACGGGCTGGCTGATTTTCTTCTGGGTTCTCTTCGCCACGAGGGCGTGGACACTCAATTCGTTCGGCAGGTCGAGGGATATGATACCTCACTTGCTATCACAGAAGTGTGGCCTCCGGAGCGCTTCGCACAGGTGTTTTACCGAAGCAAACCCGCCGACACCCAGGTGACCTTCGGTACTGGGGAGCGCGACTACCTTCGAAAGGCCCGGATGTTTGTGACGAACGGCACCAGTCTGGCGGCGTCACCGGCTCGTGAGGCGACGCTCGAGGCTCTGCGGACGGCGCGCGAAGCCGGCATCCGCACGGTTTTCGATGTGGACTATCGTGCCAGTTCTTGGCCCTCGGCCAGTGAGGCGGGGCGACTGGCGCGGTCGGTGTTGCCCTGGGTGGATGTTATTCTGGGCAACGAGACCGAACTCTCTATCCTGACCGAGGCGAGCGCCCCTGGGGCGCAGCTCCGGAGCCTTCACGAGCAGGGGGTCCGCGTCGTTGTAAGGAAGCTCGGTGCGAAAGGCGTAGAAGTCCACACGAAGGGCGAGTCGCATTCGGTGCCTCCGTTTCCGATGCCTGTGATCTGCGTGATCGGCGGAGGGGATGGTTTTGCGGCAGGATTCCTCTATGCGTTGTATCGCGAACGCCCCCTCGAGGAATGCCTGCGTTACGGCAACGCCGCCGCCGCGGTCGTCGTCAGCCGAGTCAGTTGCTCCGACGCCATGCCCTGCCTTGAAGAACTGGAAGCATTGTTGCGGACTGGGAAGAGTTAGTTTCACCGGCGCGGGCCCCGCCATGCGCGGTGCCCCTTGATAATTGGGTTTGAGGGAGGGCTTTCATATGACGCAACGTCTCACCATGGCGCAGGCGGTCATCGCATTCCTGAAACAACAGTCGGTGGAGCGAGACGGGAAACGGAATTCCTTCTTCGGGGGATGCTTTGGCATCTTCGGCCACGGCAACGTGGCGGGCATCGGCCAGGCGCTGCAGCAGAATCCTGACTTCCGCTACCACCTGTGCCGCAATGAACAGGCCATGGTCCACACGGCCACGGCATTTGCGAAGATGAGTAACCGGCTGCGGACCCTCGTGTGCACCTCTTCCATTGGCCCCGGCGCGACCAACATGATTACCGGCGCGGCCACCGCCACCATCAACCGCATCCCCGTGCTCCTTCTGCCCGGCGACATTTTCGCGCGGCGGAACGTCGCTCCCGTCCTGCAACAGCTCGAATCCACACACACGCAGGATATCTCGGTGAATGACTGTTTCAAGCCAGTGTCGTGTTACTGGGATCGGATCTACCGGCCGGAACAGCTTCTGACGGCCCTCCCCGAGGCCATGCGAGTCCTCACCTCGCCCGCGGAAACAGGCGCGGTGACCCTTGCCCTGCCCCAGGATGTTCAGACCGAAGCCTACGATTTTCCCAGCGAATTCTTTGCGCCGCGAGTGTGGACCATTCCACGTCCGCGCGGCGACGCGGCTGCATTCCAAGCCGCGGTTGCGAAAATCCGGGCAGGAAAGAAACCGCTGATCGTTGCCGGAGGCGGCGTGCTCTATTCCGAGGCGACGGAAGCCCTGGATCGCTTTGCGGCGCAGACAGGAATCCCAGTCGGCGAGACCCAGGCCGGCAAGGGTTCACTTCGCTATGACCATCCACAGTCGGTGGGCGCCATCGGCGTCACGGGAACGCCGGGAGCCAACATTCTGGCCCGCGACGCGGACGTGGTCATCGGCATCGGGACTCGTTATGGCGACTTCACGACCGCCTCCAAGACGGCGTTTCAGAATCCTGACGTCGGCTTTGTGAACATCAATGTCGCGGAATTTGACGCCTTCAAGCATGCCGCAATACCGCTGGTGATGGATGCCCGCGTGGCTCTGGAAGACCTTGCTGGGGCGCTCGCCGGCTATCACGTCGCGAACGACTACGCCCGGCTGATCAAACAGTTCCGTGAAGAGTGGGAAGCGGAGGTCGAGAGGATTTACAACTACCGCCACGGACCGCCCATCAGCCAGGGTGAAGTGATCGGAGTTGTGAACCGCGTCTCGCAGCCCCGGGACGTGATGATCAATGCGGCGGGAAGCATGCCGGGCGACTTGCACAAGCTGTGGCGCACCCGCGATCCCAAGGGCTATCACCTGGAGTACGGATATTCGTGTATGGGTTACGAAATCGCCGGCGGATTGGGTATCAAGATGGCCGATCCCTCGCGAGAAGTTTACGTGCTGGTGGGCGATGGCTCGTACCTCATGATGGCGCAGGAGATCGCAACATCCATTCAAGAAGGAATCAAGTTGAACATCGTCGTGGCGGACAATCACGGCTTCTCGAGCATCAACGGGCTGAGCAAGTCGCTCGGCAGCGGCGGTTTCGGGACGGAATACCGGCAACGTCAGGAGGGCGAATTGCGTGGGGACGTCGTCCCGGTGGACTTTGTCGCCAACGCCGCCAGTCTGGGGGCGATTTCGGTCCGTGCGCGGACGCGTGAGGAGTTTGAAGCGGCGCTCGTCGCCGGGCGCTCGAACACGCGGACTTCGGTCGTGGTCGTAGAAGTGGACGGACAGTGTCGTGTGCCGGGATACGAATCGTGGTGGGACGTGTCCGTGGCGGAGGTCTCGGAAATGGAATCGGTGCGGGCCGCCCGGAAAGCCTATGTGGAAGCCCGCAAGCGCGAGCGCTACTTCTTTTGATGCCTTTGATTGAGGAGATCTTTCTTATAGGATTCCAACATGGCTACGATGCAGCGAGATTCCGAGGTGCTCTTTCACTCCACGCCGCTGGCCTCCAGCCAATCCGGCACCCTGGTGTCGGTCAGCCGCCAACAGGCAGGATGGTCAACCATCAGTTTTTCGGTTCGTCGCCTCATCGCTGGGGAGCCCTGGCAGGGCGATACTGGAGGCGAGGAGGCCGCCTTTGTCATCCTGAGCGGGCGCCTCAAGGTGGAGTGGGCCGTTGGAACACACAGGGTGGGTGATCACGAGAATGTGTTTGCAGGCTATCCCTATGCAGTCTACCTGCCTTGTGGCACGCGCTTTGCGCTCGTCGCGGAGACGGATTGTGAAATCGCGGATTGCCGCGTTCCTTCGAGTGCGCCTCTTGCGCCCCGTCTGATTACTCCTCGAGACGTGCGGCTGGAAATTCGCGGCGGCGGCAATGCCACGCGGCAACTCTTGGATGTCATCCCAGCTGACTTTCCCGCGGACAAGCTCCTGGTGCGCGAGGTGTACACTCCGAGCGGCAATTGGTCGAGTTACCCGCCCCACAAACATGACGTCCACAACCCACCCCACGAAGTGGACCTCGACGAGACTTATTACTATCGCACCGACCAAGCTGATGGCTACGCGTTCCAACGCCTCTATGACGCGGCGGGAAAACACGATGAAACGCTACGATTGACCGACGGCGACCTCGTCTTGATCCGCGAAGGCTATCACCCGGTTGTCGCCGCCTACGGATATAACATTTACTGTTTGAACGTCCTGGCGGGCAGCGCTCGATCATTTGCGGCGAGCGACGACCCCCGCTACTCACATCTCGCCAAGAACTGGCCCCCTCGAGACCCTCGCGTCCCCTTCGTTCGACCCAGGCATCGAATGTGAAGAAGCGCCGAGTTCTCTTCCGTCCCACTCGTTTGAGGGCACCCAACGCAACTGCTTGATCCGACCATTCAGCAAGAACGCTGACTTGTTCCGGAAGGAGCAGCCGGCGCAAGTGGGCCATCACTCCTTTGTGCGGGGATCGTGCAGCTCTGAACAGTCGACGCGGTCTGCGTGAAATGCCGACTCTGGGCCAGCCGATTCCCATAATGGAACTGCCCTCCCGAAATGACATTCCTACAATCGCGCCCTTGAATTGTGCGCTCTGTATGATGTGGGGAATCGTTCCCGCGTATTTACGTCGTGAGCAATTCCTCTGCACTCCGGTGACAGGTTCCGAGATGCGCGAACTTCGCTTGAATAGAACGCAGGTCTGCGTGCCCAACCTGGTGGGTTGCGCCTGGACCGCGGCCCAGCGGTTGTGTGTCTGAGAAACGGCTGGCAAGTGGGTGCAGTGTTGCGCGACCGCAAATTCGGAGCGCAACGAATCGTTTCCCATTTTGGAACTGGGTGCCCATGCCATAGCGATTCCCAGCGGGCGAAACTGTTTCCCCAGACGCTTGAAAAGGCAACGTCGTAGCGAATCACGGCGCCACGGAAAGAGCAGAAATTGGCGTGACAGAAGCATACACGGCGGATGGAGGAAAATACTCTCGCTCCGGGTGCAAGTATCCAAGCCCTTCATACGACGAGAGTTGTGACGGGCCATCGAAGAGCCTTCCGCGTCTCAGGCGGTCCGATGGGGACTTGTTTTTTTGTTTTGTCGCTGTGCGGCACAGGAGGTCTGAAGAGCGTCTCCACTGCAGATTAAACAATCCTTAGAGCCGTCAAAGGAACTGGCATGCCGGTTGCACATTAGCGTCGTGCGACGCGGACTGGCGATAGTTCGTCGTGGTTTCGGATGCAGGCGAGCAGCTAGCTGTCGGAGGTTGCGCCCTGCACGAAGCACGACGCGAAGCAGCGACAGTCGAGAGGGTTTCCTCAACGGTGGAGGGCAGATCACCCTGCCTTGGCCGTGGCGTCGGCGCGAGGTCCTCAATGGCAACGCAAGTTGTGGTGCACCGTCAGATCCTCCCAAGCTTGATACCCAGTCCCGAGTTCTCGTTCCCGCAACTCCGCCGGCCGAACTCCCTGCCCCCGACGCTGAGCTTTCAAGAGCCGACGCGGCGGGGGAGCGAAAGTAGCCGGCTGAAACGAGAAGAATTTCAGGAGAGAGTGATGGCGTTGCTTCCACTGGTGAAGCGCGTGGCCATGCAGATGCGCGAGCGATTGCCACTGCACGTGGAAGTGGATGATCTCATCAGCAGCGGAGTGCTGGGACTCGTCGATGCCATTCAGAAGTACGATGCCACGAAGCAAGTCAGACTGGAGCAGTACGCGATGCATCGAATTCGCGGGGCGATTCTGGACGGCTTGCGCGCCCTGGATTCGGCCTCGCGGGATATGCGCAAGAAGAATAAGAAGGCGGAACAAGTCTATCAACGCTTGGAAGCCAAGCTCGGGCGGCCCCCCAGCGACCTGGAGATGGCGGGAGGTCTGGGCCTAAGCCTGAGGCAATGGTACCGCACGGTCCGCGAACTGCGCGCGGTGGGGCTCGACTGGCTGCGCCCCCTGGGGTCGGTGGGGATCAAGGAGACGAGAGCGACGAGCGAAGACCAGTTGGCAGCAGAGGGTCAGGGCGAGCAGTTTGAAGCCTGCTACAGGCGCGAGCGACGTGAGCTCTTTGACCGCGCGCTGGCGCGAATTCCGGAACGCGAGGGTCGAGTCGTGCAGTTGTATTACGAGCAGGAACTCACCATGCGGGAGATTGGTGAGCGTTTGGGGATCGATGAGTCGCGGGTCTCCCAGCTCCATTCGGCCGCATTGATGCGGCTCCGCAAGCGGATCAGGGAATTCATCCAATATCCCCTGCCCGCGGTTCCGCGCCTGGCGTGGTGAGGCGAAAGGGTCCCGGGAATCCTGCCTCCTGGAAACTTGCGGTAACCCGTCACCGACTCTTGGGTCGTGGGGGGACGATAGCTCGTGTCACCGCCCGAGGAGGCGTGATTCGCGGCGGGAAAGACCCGGCGGCATGTCATTGCGTACGCCCTCAGCATGGTGTTAGCCTGATAAAGTCAACTTTGCGCAATGCGGCACACACGAGAGCGGGCGACACCATGAATCGACACGAAAGCAAAGTATTTGAAAACCAGCATCTCGTCCTGGACGAAGGGGTTTTCATCAACTGCACGTTTCGCAACTGCAGCCTGGAGTATTCGGGTGGGGATGTGTACGTGCAGAACTGCCAGGGCGATGGATGCCAACTCGTGTGGCGTGCGGCCGCGCAGCGGACCGTGGTTCTGCTTCAGGCGCTGGGATTGATGGCCCCGCCGCCCGCCCCCCCGGCCTCGGAACCGGCCAGCCGGGTGCAATGATTTCCTTCAAGCGATGAGAGTTGCGGCACGGGCAGTGACTCTCATCTCGACACCTACCAGTTAATTTTCAAAGCAAACTGAAATTGTCGCGGATCGAGCGCCGCCGTCGGTTCGCCGGCGCGGCAGGTAGACGGGTCCAGCGGATTGCAGAGTGGGTTCACGTCCGCCACGGTGAAACGGTTGAACAGATTGAACCCGTCGGCAATGAACTCCACGTTCCATCTTTCGCTCACGTGGAACTTACGTGAGATACGCAGGTCCACGCTGGCGTAGCCCGGACGCACGAAGGAGTTCCGTCCCAGATTGCCGGTGCAACCGTAAGGCGGGCTGATTGACGCGGGGCCCAGACTCACCGCCTGGTAGCATACGTTGGGAAGAGTGAACGACACACCAGGGATGAACGGCGAGGTCACACCTCCCGAGGGCGAAACCGACGGCCGGTCGGTGTTGGAGCTGAAATCCAGGTTCAGGTCCGTGCCGGTCAGGACGGTATAGGGTCTCCCCGAACTTAGTTCGACAATCGGGGCGATGGTGAAATCCGCCAGAAACTTCCGGTGCCAGCCCTGGTCGCTGCTCCGGAAGGGAGTCTGGAAGACGGCGCTGGAGATCCAGCGGTGACGCTGATCGAAAGTGGAACTGGCGCGTTCGAGCCCCGGCTGGCGATCGTCCTGCGGTTCGAGCAAGGTTTGCAGGTCCGTGGAATCGTCGATGGCGTGAGACCACGTCCACCCGGTGAGGAATTCGAAGTGGTCCGAGAAGCGTTTTGAGACGGTCAGCGTCAGGCCGTGGTAAATCGAACTGCCGGAGGATTCCTGCTGGTCGATGCTTCCCCACGGGATCTGGACGCCAGGAATGCCGGTGGGAAAACCCGCCGCATGGGCGAGCGCGACCTGGGTGTCGTAACCGCCGGGCACGAGTCCAGCAAAAGAGGGATTTGGTCCGGTCGAGCGAAAGAAGTTGAAAAACGCGGCGGTCCCGATGAACTGGCCGTCAAGCGCTGCCAGGGGCGCTGGACATTCGAAGAGCGCGCCCAGGGCGCCGCGCGCTACCACCGCGACGCCGCACGTCCCGGCCGTCGGCGTGACGATGTCAAAGGGGGCTGCCACGGTGCGCGGATCGGTGGCGGAAAGCCCTGCTGCCAAAGCGTTGCGGTAATTGAGCGCCAGGATGGTGGGGTCCGGCGTGTTGATGACGCGCGGGCGGTTCAAGTGTACCCCGTGCGTGTAGGAGTAGGACGCGCTCAGCTTGTAGTCCCTCCCCAACTTCTGCTCCACGGTGAAATTGCCCTGCTGGGCGTAGCCGTAAACGAAATTGCGTGCCACCGGCAGGGTGAGCGGCAGGAAGGGCAGCGGGAAGCCGGCCGTCATGAAATTCTGGTTTACGAAAAGTGAATCCTGGAGGTGAGAGTTAAAGCGCTGCTGATCGGACAGGTACCCCATGGAGGGAATGGCATTGAGCACTCCCTGGAAGACGGAGGAGGCGTTCAGCGCGCCAGTGGGGTCCGTGACCACGGAAGCTCGCGTGGGAACTCCCGGTGGAGCGATCAATTGCGTGGAAAGGGCGCCCTCCGCGGTGGTGGCGTTGAACGCCACCGCCAGCAGGGGATGATCGAAGAAGATGCCGTAGCCGGCGCGGATTACCGTGTTGCCTTTACCGGTGGGGTCCCAGGCCAGCGCGAAGCGAGGGGAGAAGTTGTTCTTGTCGTGAGGAATCCCCTCCAGCACGCCGAGCGCGGGTTCGAGTATCTTGTTGTACGACGTGGCTGGCTCAAAGATGGGGGTCAGTTCGACGTCATAGCGCACGCCGTAATTCAGCGTCAGGTGGGAGTTGACCTTCCAACTGTCCTGCACGAAAAACCCGAAGGCCTTGTTGTCGAAGGGACGATTGGAGCGGCCAATGCCCTGGAAAAAGACAGCGGGAAGTCCCAGCCCATAGGCCTGCACCGCCGTAACGCCGGGAACGGGGACACCCGCGAACGTGCTGGGGAGTCCTAGGTTCGATGCCGTCAGTCCGCCGAAATTGTACACGCCGCCGAAGTTGAGTTCGAAGATTTGGTCTTTGCTGCTACGCAGCTGGACGAGGTTGATGTCGGTGCCAAACTTCACCGAGTGCCGCCCTTTGACCCAGGTCACGTTGTCGGTCCACTGGAAGCGGCGTTCGATACGGTCCACGGTGGAGAAGGGCTCGCGGCCAAAGAATGCAAAACCCGTGATGTTGACGCCCGGCCCGTCCCCGCCCGGCAAGGGCGAATACCCATAGTGGAGCCCGCGCCGCGCAAATTGAAATCGGGCCTCGTTAAATAAGGTGCTGGAGAGTGTTGTGACGTGCTGGCCGACGATGGAGAAATCACGGAACTGCTGCGTTGACGTACGCGAGCCGGCGTTCTGGCCGAAGTTCTGGTTCTGAGCGTTCACCTGGATGCCGGTGACCAGCGACGGCGAAACGCTGGCGCGGACGAAGGAATTGTTGTGGTCATTCCACTGTTGGTCGAGCCGTGCCGACCAAATGCTGGTCCCTTCGGAGATGGGATAGTTTCCGACGAGCTTGCGAAGCGGGACATAGGACGCCGGCAGGTTGACGAGATTCGCTGCGGTGCAGGGCACCAGCGCAGTGCAGTCGATGGGTAGAGGGAAGCGCGCCCCGGGCAAGCTCGGCACGCCGTAGGCCGTGGCGACGGCGCCATAATCCACCCCGTCCAGGGCTACACTCGACGCCGATCCTGCCAGATAGGTCACAGTGGCGGCCATTTGCTGCCCGCCGGGCGAGGTAAGCACAGCCGGGTCGGAAATGAAGGCCGCTTGCTGGGGCGTCAGGAGCAGCGAAGCAGGGAAGAACGGCGTGGTCGTCGGAGTCAACCCAAAGTTGTTACTCCCGATATTGGTGAAACCCGTCTCATGCCGGCGGGTCGTCTCGTAGGACAGGAAGAAGAAGCTTTTGTCCTTTTTGATCGGGCCGCCCAGCGTGGCCCCGGCCTGCATTCGCGTGTAAGCCTGCTTAATGGGCCGCGTGGTACCCGTCGAGGGATCGACCTCCACCGAGAACGGGTTACGCGCCTGAAGATCCTTGTGGCGGAAATAGCCAAAGACATTACCGTGCAGGGTGTTCGAGCCGGACTTGGTCACGATGTTGACGACGCCGCCGGTAGCCCGGCCGAACTCTGGCATGTAATTGCTGATAATGACCTGGAATTCCTGCACGGCTTCCTGAGAGACGGTCGAGCGAATGCCATTCGTTGAATTATCGACGGCATCGGCGCCGTCCACAGAGACTTGGTTGGAGCGCGCCCGCTGGCCGCTGAAGTTGATGCCGCTCGTCGGCGCCGCGCCGATTGACGGCGCGCTGTCGCGCTGCGCCTGCGAAGAGAGTAGCGTGAAATTGACGTAATTGCGGCCGTTGATCGGAAGGTTGGTAATGAGGCGCTGGTCTACGGTCTCGGAGACGGCCGTGCGGCGCGTCTCAATCAACTCCGCGGCTTCCGTCACCGTCACCACAGCCGTGGCAGCTTTAATCTCCAGATTGATATTGAATTCCGCCGCCCGGCCGATGGTAAGAATCAACTCGGTGTTCACAAACCGCGCGAAGCCCTGCGCCTCCGCACTGAGTTCGTAGCTCCCTGGTGGGAGTCCGACCAACACATAGTTCCCGCTTCCATCGCTGTGAGTGCTCCGTACGGCGCCAGTCGCCTTGTTTTTCACGGAAACCTCGGTGCCTGGGACGGCGGCACTTTGCGGGTCAAGAATCCTTCCGGACAGATCTACCGTATTAACTTGGCCGCGGGCCGTCCGAGCAAGGGCCGAGGACAAACCAACCGCCAGAATCAGCAGACACACCAATCGACCAAAGCGCATCGTCCCCCCTCAACGCCTTCACTTATCAGAGCTTGGTCTCTTCATGAAAAATGTCAGGCCATTTTGCTTGCGTGGATTCGGGATTGTCAAGCTTTGACTTCTGCCGCCAAGAAGTCTGCTTGACGTGGACAGTTTTGCTTCCTATACTCCCCGTCAATTGACGAACTAGCAGGGGGAGATCGACAATATGTCCAGGAAAAGTCGGCCCCTTTCCCGCCCTTTCGCCGGGGCAGCCGTCGAAAGCTCACCCGCCGCAGCCGACTCATTCCCCAAATTGTTCCATGAAGCACTACTTACTTTGCGTCGGATGAGGTTTCTTCTGGGGCTGGTTAAAGAAACTGGAGCCGCATTTCTGTCGGGCGGCATTCCACCGTGGAGGTGATCGCAATGCGAAGAAACCATCAAGGACGGTTGTGGGGTGTTCTCGTCCTGGCGGTGTGGTGCAGTATCCCGGCGCAGGCCCAGCAGTTCCAAGGGAGCTTCACCGGCACCGTCACCGACGCCTCAGGCGCGATCGTTCCGGGCGCGACCGTCACGGCGGTTGAAGTGGACAAGGGATTCAGCCGCAGTGTCTCCACCCTTGGGGACGGCTCCTTTGAACTGCCTCTTCTTCCGCCCGGGCGCTATCGCCTGGGTGTGGAAAAGGCGGGCTTTGAGAAAACCACTCAGGGTCCGATGGAACTTACCGTTAACGCCCACTTGAAGGTCGACTTCCAGTTGAAGGTGGGGCCCCAGACGGTCACCGTGAGCGTCGAAGCGACGCCACCCGTCTTGGACACGCAGACGTCTTCGGTAGGTACGACCGTAGAGGAAGCGAAAGTCTCGCAGCTTCCGCTCAACGGGCGCCACTTTCTGGAACTGACGCTATTCACTCCGGGTGTGGTACCGGCGACGGACGGCTCGGAAAACAGCGAGCGCGGCGGCGCCATCAACGTCAATGGGCTCCGTGAAACCATGAATACGTTCTTGCTGGACGGGATGAACAACACTTCGCTCGGCGTGGGAACGTTCGTGGTGACGCCCCCGGTAGATTCCGTGCAGGAATTCCGCATGGAGACCGGCATGTACGAAGCCAAGTTCGGCGCGCAGGCGGGAGCCCAGGTCAATGTCGTGACGAAGTCGGGTACCAATCACTTCCATGG
>JBEKUI010000136.1:0-11876 GCA_049515175.1 Terriglobia bacterium | reverse complement strand
GCCGGGCAAAAATACATGGTGATGACCACCAAGCATCACGAGGGCTTCTGCCATTTCGACACCAAGCTGACGAATTACTGTGCGCCCCGGCAGGCCTGCGGGCGCGACCTCGTCCGCGAGTTCGTCGATGCGGCGCGTGAGGAGGGCCTGCGCGTGGGTTTTTACCACTCGCTCATGGATTGGCATCATCCCGACGGCGCGCGCTGCGCCACCGACGAAGCCGCGCGCCAGCGCTTTGTCGCCTACATTCACGGCCAGATCCGCGAATTGCTCACCAATTATGGGAAGATCGACGTCCTCTGGTACGACGTCAACTGGCCGCTCTCCGTGCAGGGCTGGGAATCCGAGAAGATGAACAAGATGGTCTTCGAGCTACAGCCCGACATCATTGTCAATAACCGCAACGGGCTGCCGGGCGATTTTGCCACACCGGAGCAGGAGATCGTCGCCGAAAAGGCCGGCCGCGCTTGGGAAACCTGCATGACCATGAACGATAGTTGGGGCTACCACGCCGCCGATGACAATTGGAAACCCCCCAAGACCGTGGTGAGAAACCTGGTCACCTGCGCCGCCGGAGGAGGGAATTACCTGCTTAACATCGGTCCCAAGGCCGACGGCTCGATTCCGGAAGAGTCGGTGCGCATCCTGAGCGCGGTCGGAAAATGGATGGAGAAGAACGGTACAACGATTTACGACACCGACCGAATCCACGCCGACTGGCACACTTACGCCGGCTATACGCGCAGGGGAAACACGCTTTACGTTCAGGTACACTTCTGGCCGGGAGAGACGGTTGCCATTGGCGGGCTGCGGAGTAAGGTGCGCTCCGCCCGGCTCCTCGCCTCCGGGCAGGAGGTGCGCTTCGAGCAGAGCGACGTGCAGGTGAAATTCACGGGCCTCCCTGCCACCGCGCCCGACGACCCCGTCACTGTGCTTGCCGTGGAATGCGATTCCGAACCCGTCATCAACAGCATGGATGTGCGCCGGAAGAGGAAACGCGAGCAGGTGGGCGTAAATTTCTCGTGACGTGGTTTCAGTACCCGGCTTCCCCAGCAGACGGGGCGGGATTCACTGCGCGGGTTCTTCGACTTTGAGGAAGTGGTCGGCGCGGACGTTGGTGAGGCGCATGACGGCGCCGCGCGGCCACTGAATCTCCACTTCCTTGATCGCGGTCTGTTTGCCCAGAACGAAGTGCACGCGCTTATCGCTCGTCGACATGAAGCCGACGCTGGTCGCCCAACAGAACCATGGGCACGGCGCTTTGGCCAGCCTTGAGGAAGGGAAGTACACAAACCGTCACGCCACACCGGCGCGTTCTGCCGCCGTATCGCGAGTTCTTGGGAATCAGCCTCATCCGAATCCCTAAATCAATGGAACTGACCGGAAATCTCAGGTTTGGAAATTCCCGGAGCGGCGTTGTCGGCGGGCCTGCGAAGCGTCTATAATCACCAGCGCCTTTCAATGAGAAATTCCACATGAGCGATCCGCTGTTTCGCGATTACGAATGCTTGGTCGAGATTGCAATCCTGGGGAAGAAGTTTAGGGTCCCCGAGAAGAATACCTTCCTCCGCGCCTTTCAGTTCATCAGCCCCGGGACGATTCCTTACGGGCGCTTCTGCTGGAATCAGGAATGTCAGCTCTGCCGGATCGGCTGCCGGTCGGCCTCCCCGGCTGACCCCAAATCCCGTTCTGTATTGGCCTGCAAGCTCCTGGTGGCTGACGGCCTGGAAGTCACCGAACTCTCGGATGAGTTGAAGTGGACTCTAACGGGTGTCCTGAAGCCTCCTGAAGCAGCTACGCCTCAGGAATAGGCCGCCTACGTGAATCCGCAGGAATCGTTCGTATTCCGGTCAAAATGTGATGCCCGTCAAACTGTCACATGATGGGTGGAGTTCAAGTCCTTGATGAACATAATATGACGTCGAACCGGGGAAGTCGTCGGTTAGCAACGTAACTGGGCATCGAAGGCTAATTCGGAATCTCACAGGAGATATAACAACTGTAATTTCAATCGCTTACCAGTCAGTAGCCGGGGCGTCCCGCTGAGTCTGCTATTTTCACCATTCGATGGATTGCGATTCCAGAGAATGGTCGTTATGTAGAGAATGCTATCGCCGGAATAACAGTGGCCCTTGGGCACGCAACGGGGAAGGGGCCAAGCTAGATCGGGAGCTAGACGCTCCATTCAGTATCAGGGCACTGAGTCACAAACACCCAAACTTTAACAACTTGCGAGGTGAAGCGTGAGCACTGCACCGATTAGCCGGGTTCCCTCTGGGAACGGGAACCTTGTCCAGATTTCCTCTCAGGAAGAATCGATTCGCCAGCGACTGGAAGACGAACGCCGCCGGTTGGAAGCCGAAGCGGGCATCGCGCGTCCACAGGCAAATCACTTTCACAAGCCGATCGAACGTCCCTTCACGAAGTCGCAGCGCGACACGACGACCGTCCTCTTCGGCGGGCTCACTTGGAAGCACGAGAAGCTTGTGCAAGCAGCCCTCTCCAGTTTGGGCTACAAGTGCGAAGCTATGCCGGTGCCCAACAAACGCGCCTTCCAGCTTGGCAAGGAATACGGCAACAACGGCCAGTGCAATCCCACTTACTTCACGGTGGGGAACCTTGTGCAATACGCCCAGCACCTGGAAGAAAAAGGCTTGACCAAACAGGAGATCATCGACCGCTACGTGTTTGTCACGGCGGGCGCCTGCGGGCCGTGCCGCTTCGGGATGTACGAAGCCGAGTATCGCCTGGCGCTGCGCAATTCCGGCTTCGACGGTTTCCGCGTACTGCTCTTCCAGCAGGAAGGCGGACTAAACCAGGCGGAGGTGGAAGCCGGCCTGGAAATGAATCTCGACTTTTTCCTTGGCATCCTCAATGCCCTGAATATCGGCGACATCATCAACGATGTGGCCTACCAGATCCGACCGTTTGAAGTCAATCCCGGCGAAACGGATCGTGTGCTGGAAGAGTGCATGAACCTGCTGCACGCCGCCATGCTGAAGCAGCAGCCCTGGACGGTAAATGGCAAGTGGGGCGCGATGCTCAAGAAGAGTGGATTGCATGCCACCACGGAGTATCTCGGCAAATTCCTCAACCAGATTCATAGCGATGATCTGATGAAGGCGTTGCGCGAGGTGCGCGACCGCTTCAACTCGATCGCCGTGGACCGCACCCGGGTCAAGCCCATGGTCAAGATCACCGGCGAGTTCTGGGCGCAAACCACTGAAGGCGACGGCAACTTCAACATGTTCCGCTTCCTCGAAAAGGAAGGCGCACAGGTTATCGTCGAGCCCATCGGCACCTGGATTTGCTACTTGATGCACCAGGCCAAGCAGGAAGCGCGCGACAAGCGCGGATTAGACCTGGTGGCGGACGGAGTCTCGCGGTGGAACATCCCCAAGGTCTTCAAGACCCGTATGAATACCCAGAAGAAGCTGGCGATGCTGACCGTGGCGGAAACAATCTTTAAGCGCGAGTACAACCGCATCATCGAGGCGCTGGGCGACCTCGGGCATCACCTCTGCGACCAGTATGAGCTGCAACGGCTCGGCCATCCGTTCTACAACACGCGCGCGGGCGGCGGCGAAGGTCACCTGGAAGTGGCAAAGAACATCTACTACTCGAACAAGGATCTCTGCCACATGGTGCTCAGCCTCAAGCCCTTCGGGTGCATGCCTTCCACGCAATCCGACGGCGCGCAGTCAGCGGTCGTCTCCCATTACAAGGACATGATTTTCCTGCCCATCGAGACTTCCGGCGAGGGTGACGTTAACGCCCACAGTCGCGTGCAGATGGCCCTCGGCGAAGCCAAGGTCCGCTCGAAAAATGAAATGAAAGCGGTACTCGAAGAGACCAGCGTGACCCTCGAGGAAGTGCAGGAGTTCGTCGCCGAACACCCGGAAATGCAGCGACCGATGTACAAGTTCGGCCACCGCAAGGGCGTGGTAGGCGTCGCGGCCAACTTCGTCCTGCACGCCGCCGAGCGCATGAAGGTGGAGCGCCACGCGACGATCATGGTGCAGTAGTTGAAACGCCGGCCTTCAAGCCGGCATCCATGCCCGCCTGAGGGCGGGCGCTATCAAGACCGAGGAGACACGGAATGCCTGCTTCGAAAGACCTGATGGTCGGCCTGGACGTTGGCTCGACGACGGTGAAGTCTGTCGTGGTCGATACGACGACCCAGAAGATCCTCTGGAGCGACTACCAGCGCCATGACACCAGGCAGCCGGAGAAGTGCCTCGAGTTCCTGAAGCGGATGGAGGATGAGGCCGGGATCAAGGCCGGTGAGACGCGCGTTTTCGCCACCGGCAGTGGTGGGAGCGGCATCGCGGCTTTTATCGGGGCGAAGTTCGTTCAAGAAGTGAACGCGGTTTCGCTCGCCGTCGAGCACCTCTACCCTGAGTGCGGTTCCGTCGTGGAACTCGGCGGGCAGGATGCTAAGATCATCATCTTCAAAGAAGATCCGGAAACCGGCCGCAAGAAGAAAATCCCCTCGATGAACGACAAATGCGCGGGCGGCACGGGCGCGGTCATTGACAAGATCAACGCCAAGCTCCACATTCCAGCTGAAGAACTCTGCCATATGGGATACGTGGGGCAGAAGCTCCATCCCGTGGCAGGGAAGTGCGGCGTCTTTGCCGAGACCGACATCAACGGTTTGCAGAAGAGCGGTGTCCCGCCCAACGAACTCATGGCCTCGTTGTTCGAGGCCATCATCCAGCAAAACCTGTCGGTTCTGACGCGCGGCAACACTCTACGTCCCGTGGTGCTGCTCCTGGGCGGCCCCAACACGTACATCAAGGGGATGCGCGATTGCTGGAAGCACAACATCCCAAAAGTCTGGGAGGAGCGCAATTTCCCTCTGCCGGAAGGCAAAGACCCGGAAGAGCTCGTCATGGTGCCGGACAACGCCCAATACTTTGCCGCTCTCGGCTGCGTGCGGTTCGGCATGGACGAGGACGAAAACCTCGGCATCTACAGGGGCTGCGACAAGCTCGACTATTACATCAACTTCGGCCGCCAGGAAGACAAAGCGAAGAAGGGCGGGGGCGGGCTCTGCAAGACCGAAAACGAACTGGACGAATTCAAGGAGCGCTACAGGAGCAAGAAGTTCGTTCCTCACACCTTCAAACCGGGCGAGCACGTCCGCGCCTTCATGGGAATTGACGGCGGCTCAACTTCGACCAAGGCCGTCCTGCTCAATAACGACGGCGAGATCATGGTGAAGTGCTACCAGCTCTCCAAGGGCAATCCCCTCGAAGACACCAAGGAAATGTTCGCCGACCTGCGCGGCCAGGTCGAATCGCAGGGCGCGACTTTGGAACTGCTGGGAGTAGGCTCGACCGGATACGCCAAGGACATCCTGAAGGACGTGTTGCGTGCCGATGTGGCCATCGTCGAGACCGTGGCGCACACCGAAGCCGCGTTGCATTGCTATCCCAACGCCGATGTCATCTGCGACGTGGGCGGCCAGGACATCAAGCTCATCATCCTGCAGGACGGCCGGGTCAAAGACTTCAAGCTCAACACGCAGTGCTCGGCAGGGAACGGATACTTCCTGCAATCCACGTGCGTTGGGTTCGGCTTTGACGTGAAACAGTACGCCGACATCGCCTTCTCGGCGAAATCGATGCCCATGTTCGGCTACGGCTGCGCGGTGTTCATGCAGTCGGACATCGTCGATTTCCAGCGCCAGGGCTGGAAGCCGGAAGAGATCATGGCCGGGCTGGCGAACGTCCTGCCCAAGAATATCTGGCTCTACGTTTCACAGATCCCCAACCTCGCCTCGCTGGGCACGACTTTCGTCCTTCAGGGCGGGACGCAGCACAATCTGGCAGCGGTGAAGTCCCAGGTGGATTTCATCGAGTCGCGCTTCAAGGACAAGGGCGTCAAGCCCAACGTCATTGTCCACGAGCACTGCGGTGAGAGCGGAGCGATTGGCGCGGCGCTGGAAGTGCGCCGTCTGTACAAGCGTGGCATGCGCACCAACTTCATCGGCTTGGACTCGGTGCAGAACATCAGCTACATCACCCATCGCAGCGAAGACACGCGATGCTACTTCTGCAAGAACAAGTGCATGCGGACGTTCATCGACGTCAGCATCGCCGACGCCGACGAATCGTGGAAGAAATCCAAGATTCCGATTCCGGTGGGCGTCAAGCGGCTCATCGTGGGCAACTCCTCCGAAAAGGGGCTGGTGGAAGACGTTGCCGACATGCGCGAGATCAAGAAGGGTCTCGACGCCATGAAGAAAGACAATCCCAACATGGCGGAAGTCGCGGCCAAGGCGGCGTTCAAATCGTATGCGCCGCCCGTCGTCGCCGACCCGCCGGCTAAGTTTATATTGACCGCAGCGCAGAAGAAGCGCGCCGAGCTGATCGAGCGACGCAAAACGGTGCGCATCGGGATTCCGCGCATTCTCAATATGTATTCGATCGGTCCGATTTTCAGCGCCTATTTTGAGGCGCTGGGGATTCCTGCGGAGAACCTCATCTACTCCGATTACACCAACGAGCAGCTTTACAAGGACGGCGCCAAGCGCGGCGCCATTGACCCTTGCTTCCCCTCCAAAGTGGGCATTCCCCACGTCCACAACCTGCTTTACGTGGCCCACAAAAAGAAGCCGCTCGACATCATCTTCTGCCCGATGATCGACGATCTGCCTAGCGACCTGCCGTTCGCCCAGGCGCACCGCGCCTGCCCCACGGTTACCGTGACGCCCGAAGCGGTCAAGGCGGCGTTCATCAAAGAGGGGGACCTCTTCAAGCAAAACAACATCCAGTTCCTCAGCACCTTTGTGAACCCGGCCCAGCCGACGTTATTTGCCAAACAGCTTTTCGACGAATTCAAGGACGTGCTGGGGCTCACCTGGGAAGAAAACCTGTGCGCTGTGCAGGAAGGGTTGAAGGCGCAGGACAAGTTCCAGACCGGCGTCCTGCGGGCCCAGGGGCGGGAGATCCTGGAAAAGCTCGAAGCCGAAGACCGCATCGGCATCGTGATCCTCGGCCGGCCATATCACAACGACCCGGGCATCAACCACGAGATTCTGGAGGAATTCCAGAAGATCGGCTACCCGGTGCTCACCCAGGCCTCGCTCCCCATCGACGAGGACATGGTTTGGCGTTTGTTTGGCCAGGACGTGGAAGCCGGGACCATCAAGCATCCCATGGACATCTCCGACGCCTGGAAGAATAGCTACAGCGAAAACACTTCGCAGAAGATTTGGGCTGCGAAATACACGGGGCGTCATCCCAATCTCGTGGCGCTGGAGCTCTCCAGTTTCAAGTGCGGACACGACGCACCGGTCTATTCTGCGGTCGAGGAGACTGTGACGAAATCCGGGACCCCGTACTTCTCCTTCAAGGATATCGACGAGAACAAACCGACCGGGTCCATTAAGATTCGCGTCGAGACGATCGGCTACTTCCTCAAGCGCTATCGTGAAGACCTGGTCTATCGCAAACAGAAGCAAGCAGAGATTGAAGCGCGGCTGAAGGAGCTGGAAGCGCAGTTGCGCGCTGAGCTGAATGGTCACGACCGGCCTTCCGCCCCGCCGCCCAGCCCACCGCCACCAGCCTACGAGGTCGAGACGCCCGTGGCGATCAACGCCATCAAGGATGGGGATTAGGGGCTGGAAGATCGGGAAGCACGCGAGGTGCACCCTTACCTACGGGCCCGCACGGTCTCCGCTGCATCAACTGCAATTCATCATTCAGGCTTCGTCCCTTATTGACCGTGGTCCCGATGTCTGCTATTTAAGGATACTGCGGCCCTAAGGGCTAGAGTACGCTTCGTTCGCTAACACACAATCACCAACACCTGGTTCCGAGGTTCTGCATGGCGTTTGATTCTGACAAAATCATGTTTGAGATTTACCGCGAGGCGACATACTCACGGCGGTATCGCGTGGTGTACTTCACCGAACTGCAGGACCACAACAAGGAGTCCGAAATCAACCGCGCCATGGCCGGCGAGCATTTCTGCGACGGCTTCATCCGCAACTATCGCAAAGACCAGGCGAAAGAAGTTATCAGCCGTCTCATCGAGCGACTCAACGCCGGCGAGGCTGTCACCAAAGAAATTGTGGAGCGCGAGTTGAAGCCTTTTGTTCCCTCGTAGGGCCGTATCCCTGAAAGAATGCTGGCGCCCGCCATCTTCATTTTTGGGACTTCATCCGGCGCCCTTCCTCCGTTAGACTTACCTTCATGGCCCGCCGTCATGCCACGCTAATTCCCCTTTCACATCAGCACCAGCACGCGCTGGCGCTGGCGGTGATTATTCGCCGGCGGTTCGGGATTGAGAAAGGCGAGAAGACTTGGCGCGAGGAGCAGGTCGAGAAAATCCAGAAGGCCTGGGCCGCGGAACTTAAGGGCCACTTCGAAGTTGAAGAAGGCCTGCTGTTCCCGGAAATGCAACGCTACCTCGGTAAGATTCGACTGATCGAAGAGCTTCTCCGCGACCATCGGTCGATCCACGGCTTGATCAAGCTGCTCGAAACGTCCTCGGAGTATTCGCTTCTTGACGGCTTCGGCGCGCTGCTCGAAGCTCACGTCCACAAAGAAGAGCGCGAGTTGTTCGCCGACTTTGAAAAACGCATGCCCGCCGAGGAGGCCCGCAAACTGGGCGCGGAAATCGAATCGCGGCTTGCCAAGGCATGCCCGCTCTTGTAGCGCCGGCGTTTAGACGGAGAGGTGCGGGCCGAAAGTCCGGCGCTACGCGAGAGCATCACATACAGCCGAGGTGAAGTCAGCAGTGCTGGAGCTTCCCCCCACGTCGCGGGTGAGGTGGCGGCCCTCTTCATAAACGCATTGAGCCCCATTTCTGGCGGTTCCCGCAGTGACGGCTAGTCGCCCATCGCTCTTTGGCGAACCGTTTTCGCCTCCATGAGCAGGGTCTGGGGCGCCGTGGCGATGCCGTTGATCGTTGTGCTCGCAGGTCCGTAGAAAAGCAGCCCTTTGGCGTGGACCGGAGTCATGGAGCTCAACCCGTCGAGGTCGCTTACACCATAAAAGGTCGTATCCCCAAAGGTGAAGACCTGAATTGGCATTCCTTTGAAAATCGGCGAGCAGGGAACGAGGCTGAACCCTCCCGTCTTGTGGTCGGACCCCTCGGGCTGGAGTAGGGCCTGGAATGCCCCGCGAATCGCCTGGGGATGCAGTGCCACGCCGTCGGCCATGAGAGAACCGTTGGGCGAGCCCGTGGTGTACGATCCGCGGGCAACGATAGCCTGTCCCACGCCCAGGGTGGTCAAACCCAAAGTCAGGTTGGCCTCGTTGATACCCGGGCGCAAAATCAGAAAATTCGTACTCCCGCCGACGTCGACCGTCAGCGCCGAGCGCAGGGGGATGCTGGCGCTCACATCCGGGAATTCTTCGCGCACGAACAGCGTGAACTGCGTGGCGTTGCCGTTGGTGTCGCGTTGCACGTCAATGATGATTCCCTCGAAAGCCGCCTTGCCCTGGCCCTGGACGGTTCCCTCCAGTTCCACTTCTTTGGCAACGATGTGACCAGAGGTGTCAACCGCCGCGTCGACTTCCACGAAGCTCCCTTGGGCCAGTCCGCTCAGGCCCGAGACGTCCTCGAAATTCGTATTGCTCGTCGTATTGACAGTCAGGACCGGCCCGGTTCCGCCCTGGGTCTGAAGTGTGAAGCTGCCCGTGAATGCCGGGTCGGTGCTCGTCGTGCTTACGCTCTGCACGATGCCGTGCAGGTCATCCAGCCTGCCCAGTCCGTCTTCGCTGGAAGGAGAGACTCGCGCCACGGTCATAACCGGATCGATCGTGGCCTGAGTAGTCAAGGAAAGCAGCGACCGGAACAGATGGAAATCGACCAACAGACTCGTGGTCCCGTTGCTGTTCACGGTGAGGGCGGGATCGAGGTTAATGGAGACTGTGGCGTTCTGTAAGGTCGTCGGGATCGACACGGGCTGAGGTGGCGTCTGCGTCACGTCGAGGACGGTAATCTGAGCATTGGAGAGCGTCAGGGTCATCTGTGAGTACAGGCCCACCGGGACACTCGCCAGGTTCAACATAGTGTTGAACTCCATGAGGCGGAGGAAATCAATGGTGAGGCTCTGCCCCGAGCCGAGAATGGAAACGGGCGTGCCACCGTTTTGTGGGGTCAGGGTGATCCCCATGATGGTGACACTGACGGAAAACACGTTGCACAATGGCGCGTCGGTTCCCAGGGCAACCACCGAACCCGTGGACACATTGGAGGTGGGGGACATCGAGGAACTGCCCCCTCCACACCCCAGCATGAGAAGAACGCCCAATCCCACTGTCAGCGCGATCGCGATGATTGCCCGTCGCATCATGCTCCTCCTTCCAACGCTCCTACATCAAACCCGCATCGTCCCCAAAGTGGCGGCCGTTAGTTGTACCTGAAGCTTCTCAGCCCGCTCGCTGCGCCCTGTTTCAATGCGTCTCGCCGGAACGCACAAGCTGCTCCATCGCCTCCAGCGGCGCCGTAGTGGTCAATTCGACGCGCGAGCCATTGGCATGGGCCTCGAGCCCCTGCACAAGTGTCAGCAGGCCCGCCGGCAGAGGGTTGGCTCCCGCCGCCGGGCGCGCGTCGCGCAATATGGAAAGTAGCTGGGCGAACGCCGAAGCCGATTCGTTGTTCTGGCAAAGGATGGAGACGTGGGTGATGACTCCCCCATTCCAATCCATTCGATAGAGGACTGCCTGCACCGGTCCAAACAGGACGCTCGGGTCAAGCCCCGGTTTGCTTCCCGCCGCCAGCCATGGCCCCGCTTGGCTGGCCGCCATCTTGCCAGTCGAAATGCCCCATTGCGGTGAGGTGCCTTCCAACTCCGCTTCCCATCCCACGAACGCCGAGTTTGTGTCCAGCGCGGGTTTAGCGCCTGCGCGGACGTCGAGCAGATCCTTCACGTCGCGCAGCTTACCGAAGGCCGCGGAAGAGGAACTGAGGAACACGTACACGACGTCCGTCGGGTCCTCACCTGAACCGAAGGAGTAAAGCTCATACCCCTGGTATTCGCGAATGGGCATCTGCTGCTGGACGACCAACTTGCGTACTCGCTCGCCGTCAAATCGCCCTTCGGCGCGGCCCACCAGGCTTCCGCTTTCCATCCGCCAGCCGAGCATCACTTCGTCAACGTCCTTTTCCGAGTCGACGCCGAGTGAGCGGAGGAAATCCTGGAAATCTCGAAACTGGCGATTGAGGAGGTAATTGCGAATCTGCGGGTACTCCGCCAGACTGCGCAACTGTGCCAGATTCAGATAAGCCACCTGCTGGGTGTCCGCAGGAAAATTCGAAAGCGCGTCGCGCGCCAGGCCCTGGGCCCGGGTGAGGGAAGGGAAGAGCAGGTGGAAAAGTACTCCCACGATGACTCCCCGGGCGATGCCCCCAAGTTGGTACGTGTTCGATGGTTGTCGCAAGCGCATCACCTCTAATGATAGCAGCGTGGAGGCTTGGTAGGAAGCCCACTCGCCCAAGCCGGTTTTATAAGTGCAGATCGACAACCAGACTCCAACCGACCCAACTCCATGAGAGTATTGGAGTTAATAGAGATGGCAGGCCAGCCCACGCGTAAATCCTCCAGGTGCGATGTAGATTCTTCATGCCCGGTTGCCTCCAGTTCGGTAGTGGTGCAGTTTCAAGTCAAGGTGCCATTGACTGATTATCGGCCCATGCGATAATGGACGTATGCCCACGAAGCAGAAGCCCAAAGCGAAGCGCAAGCCTACCTCGAAGCGCCAACCACGGGAAGACTTAAACCAAGCTGCCTTCCGCGTAGTGCAGGAAACAATCCGCCGTAGCGAGTCCTAAGCTGCCATCAGTTGTCCCGTATTGGGATACCCTATTTAACAAAGCAAAAGGGCCAAAACCCGTTTGAGTCTTGGCCCTTTATC
>JBEKUI010000135.1:0-11882 GCA_049515175.1 Terriglobia bacterium | reverse complement strand
CCGGCAAGCTGAAGGAAGCTCGCGAATTGAAAAGCCGTGCCATCACCCTGGCGCAGCAGCACAACTTGAATGAGAGCGCGGCTGTGGTCCGCACCGACCACGCCCTGCTGGAGGCAGTCTTTGGAAATGTCGCGCAAGCCGGCGCTGAGGCGGGAGCGGGGCTGAAGCTGGCGCGTAGCGGTCCGGTCCTCCAGACTGCCGCCCTGGCCCTGGCCCTCGCGGGGGATGCCTCCGGTGCCCAGCCGCTTCTGGTTGAGGTCGAAAAACGCTATCCGACCGATACCTTGGTAAAGGCTGTCTGGTTGCCTGCCGCGCGCGCCGCGCTCGAAATCAACAAGAACAATCCGGCCAAGGCCATCGAACTCCTTCAGGCCGCCGCTCCGTATGAGTTGGGCGGCATCCCGGCCGGAAGCGGCTTCTGGCCCAATTACCTCCGGGGTCAGGCGTATCTGCGCGCCAAGCAGGGCAAGGAAGCCACCTCGGAGTTTCAGAATATCCTCGACCACCGGGGCGTTGACGCGGTTTCATCGCTCTATGCACTTTCCCACCTGGGCTTGGCGCGCGCCGCGGCGCTCAGCGGCGATACCGCCAAAGCCCGAAAGTCCTATCAGGATTTCCTCGCCTTGTGGAAAGACGCCGACCCCGATATCCCCATCTACCAGCAGGCGAAGGCCGAATACGCCAAGATCAAGTGAGCGGGGCAGTGAATCAGTGATTCAGTGAGTCAGTGGGCCATTAAATCCAAGCGTCCGTAACCAAATCGCTCTCCAGTGCATCTTGAGAAGTGGGGCCGATTCGCCCGCAGGCGCCCCTTGCTTCCAAGGTTGCGACTGGGTTAACCTGAAGTTCCCATTGCTAACACGGGCTGAGGCAACAACGACACTGGAAGAGTTGGACATGCGGCCGTGCGCCCTTCTCCCGGCCAGCCGGGAAGCGCCGCCGGCGCAGCGTCCTGAATGAATTTCTGACTACTGGAGGAACCATGCCGTTTTCACTTCCCTCGCTGCCGTACGCATTCGACGCACTGGAGCCTTTCATCGACAAGACGACGATGGAGATCCATCACGGCAAGCACCACAACGCTTACGTCACCAACCTCAACAAGGCGCTGGAATCGGCGCCCAACCTCGCCGGAAAATCCGTCGAGGAACTGCTCGCCAATAACCTGGCCATCGTTCCGGACGCCATCAAAACGGCGGTCCGCAACAACGGGGGCGGGCACATCAATCACAGCATGTTCTGGCAGATCATGGGTTCAAAGGCCGGCGGCGCGCCCTCGGGCAAACTGGCGCAAGCCATCAACGCGGCCTTCACCAGCTTGGATAACTTCAAAGAGAAGTTCAATGCCGCGGGCATGGGCCGCTTCGGCTCCGGCTGGGCATGGCTGCTGAAGGACAAGGCGGGAAAAGTCGAGATCATCTCCACTCCCAACCAGGACAGCCCGGTCATGGAGGGCAAGTCCGTCGTCATGGGGGTGGATGTTTGGGAGCACGCCTACTACCTGAAGTACCAGAACCGCCGCAACGAATACCTCGCGGCGTGGTGGAACGTTGTCAATTGGGCGGAAATCGAGAAGCGCTACAACAAGTAGACCCCCGTGGCGCTGGGGTGAAATCGATCCAGTCCTGAATTTCTGGGAGAAGAGCCCGGCGTTTTCGTCGGGCTTCTTTTTCCTAGACAGAGAGATTCTCGAAATCGGGCTGGGGTCGGACGGCTGGGGTTATAATCTGAGGTCATGGCGAAGGTCTCCCAACTTCGCGTAAATGGAAAGTCCTGCGCCATCGACGCGGATGCTGACACACCTCTCCTGGAAGTCCTGCGCGATCAACTCGACCTGACGGGGACCAAGTACGGCTGCGGGGAAGGCCAATGCGGCGCCTGCACGGTGCTGATCGATGGCCAGCCGCGCCGCTCCTGCCTCACACCCGTCCGGGCAGCCGAGAAAAAAGAGATCACCACCATCGAAGGTCTTGCATCGAGCGGCCAGCTACACCCCGTCCAGCAAGCCTTCCTCGACGCCGAAGCCCTGCAGTGCGGCTATTGCACGCCGGGCATGATCATGAGCGGGGTGGCGCTGCTTCGCGCCAAGCCCGATCCCAGCGAAGAAGACATTGTGCACTTCATGGAAGGTAACGTGTGCCGCTGTGGCGCGTACCCGCGGATTGTAGCCGCCGTGCGGCGTGCCGCGGAACTAATGAAGAAAGCTCGCCCATGAAATCGAAGCCCATCGACGATTTCGTCCTCGAGCCGGAACGCTACAAGCTGGTCGGCCCGCTCCCGTATCACTTCGAGCTGGAGCGCCGGGAGTTCTTCCGCCTCCTCGGCGGAGGCGTGGCGATCTTCCTGTTCCGCCCTGGAGAGGCCACTGCGCAGGAATCCGGCGGAGCCCGTCGCGCGTCTCACGACCCGCAACCCAAAGAGCTTGCCGCCTGGCTGCACGTCGGCGAGGACGGGACAGTCACGGCATTTACGGGAAAAGCGGAAGTCGGCCAGAACATCCGGACGTCGCTCACCCAAGCGGTAGCGGAAGAGTTGCATGTTCCCGCCGCCACGGTTCGACTGCTGATGGGCGACACGGATTTGACGCCATACGATATGGGCACTTTCGGCAGCCGCACGACGCCGTACATGGCTCCGCTGCTCCGTCGTGCCGCCGCCGCGGCTCGAAACTTGCTGGTCCAGCTTGCCGCCCAGCAGTGGAATGTCGAGCCGACGAGACTCCTCGCCGCGGATGGGAAGGTTGCTGACCCGGCAAGCGGCCGGAGCATGGAATTCAAACAATTGGCGCGGGGACAGGCTCTCGCCAAGGCCGTGGTCGAAGACTTTCCCTCCACACCCGCCACAGAGTGGAAAGTTGCGGGCAAGCCGTGGCCCAAGGTCGACGGCGCGAATTTTGTCACCGGGAGGCATCGCTTCACCACCGATGTCAAGCGGGAGGGCATGCTGCGTGGCAAAGTGCTGCGCCCGCCTTCGTTCGGGGCGACGCTCGCCTCACTGGATGAGAGTGCGGCGCGGGCGATGCCGGGCGTGATCGTCGTTCGCGACGGCAACTTCGTGGGAGTGGCGGCAGCGAGCGAGGGAGACTCCATTCGCGCCCTTGCCGCCCTCAAAGCGGAATGGAAGGCGGTCCCGCAGATTTCCCGCGCCGAACTCTTTGCATACCTGAAAAAGAACGCGCGGGAGAGTGAAGATCACCACGAAGTCGGCTCGGTCGAAAGCGCGCTCGCTTCCGCCAGCCAACGATTGGAGGCGGCATACACGGTCGAGTATATCGCCCACGCGCCGCTGGAGCCGCGCGCCGCTGTGGCGGAATGGAAAGACGGCAAGCTCACGGTTTGGACAGGCACGCAGCGCCCCTTCGGAGTACGCGACGAGTTGCTGGAAGCGTTCCGACTTGAGCCGGACCAAGTGCGCGTTATTGTTCCCGACACGGGCGCGGGCTTCGGCGGAAAGCATACCGGCGATGCGGCCATCGAGGCGGCGCGCCTGGCCAAGGCCGCGGGCCATCCTGTCAAAGTGGTATGGACCCGGGAGGAGGAATTCACCTGGGCCTACTTCCGGCCGGCGGGCGTGATCGAGGTGCGCAGCGGCGCGCAGGCCGACGGCACGCTCACCGCGTGGGAATTTCACAACTACAACTCGGGTGGGGCCGCCATTCGCACGCCTTACGACGTTGCGAACCAGCGCATCGTGTTTCACCCTGTCGATTCGCCCCTGCGCCAGGGATCGTACCGGGCGCTCGCCGCCACGGCCAACTTTTTCGCGCGCGAATCGCACATGGACGAACTGGCGCGCGCGGCGAAGATCGAGCCCCTGGAATTTCGTCGGAAAAATCTGAAGGACGAGCGTTTGCGCGGAGTCTTTGAAGCCGCGGCGAAAACCTTTGGCTGGGATCGCATGAGGAACTCGCCGGGCCAGGGCTTCGGCATCGCTGGAGGGATCGAGAAGGCCGGCTACGTGGCGACCTGCGTCGAGGTTGGGGCCGATCGCTCGACCGGCAGCGTGAAGATTGTACGCGTCGTGACGGCCTTCGACTGCGGCGCGGTCGTCAATCCCGACGGCCTCAGGAACCAGATCGCCGGCGCCCTCGTCATGGGGCTGGGCGGCGCGTTGTTTGAGGCCATCGATTTTGAGAACGGCCGCATCCTGAACAATCACTTCGCCGCTTATCGCGTTCCACGTTTCAGCGATGTTCCGCCCATCGAAGTGGTCCTTGTGGACCGCAAAGACCTGCCTTCTTCCGGCGCCGGCGAGACGCCCCTGCTGGCTCTCGCTCCCGCCATCGGCAACGCCATCTTCGACGCCACCGGCGTCCGCCTGAGATCACTGCCTCTGCTCCCCCGCGGCAACACGCTTCCAAAGGTCTGAGGACAGTCCGGCCTATTGCGGTCCGCGGAGCAGGCTGAGGTTCTGAGTCTGCTGCGTCGTGGGTGGCCCGACGTTGGGCGGAATTTCACCTGTCAGCGACTTCATGAACTCCTGCAAGTCGGCCAGTTCCTTGCCCGTCAGGAAATCCAGCGGATGAATCTCCTTGTCGCGGTAAGGATTCGAATTGCCTCCGCCGACGTAGAAGTCGATGACCTCCTTCAGATTCTTGTGGCTTCCGTCGTGCATGTAAGGCGCCGTGAGAGTCAGGTTGCGGAGCGAAGGCGTTTTGAAAGCTCCCTTGTCGCTCTCGACGTTGGTGATTTTGAACCTGCCCAGGTCGGTCAGCTCGGTTTCGCCGTTGATGTTGAGCTTCACGCCGACGCCCAGATTGTGGAATTTGTTGTCGGTGAAGAGGGCGTACTTCTCGTCAATCGTGTGACAGACCGCGCAATTCCCTTTCTTGGGATTGCGGAAGACTTCCAGGCCTCGCTTCGCGGACGCGCTCAAGGCCTTCTTGTCGCCGCCGTACATGTAGCGGTCAAAGGGCGAGTTGCCGCTCACGACCGTGCGCTCAAAGGAGGCGATGCACTTCTCCACCATCTCGTAGGTGATGACGTCGGAGCCAAAGGCTTTCTTGAATTCCGCCTTATAGGACGGGTCCGCCATCAGCCTCTGCTCCACACCGGCGAGGGTGTGACCCATCTCCACCGGATTCTGCACCGGCCCTTCCGCCTGCTTCTCGAGGCTCGGCGCGCGCCCGTCCCAGAACTGCAAGGTGTAGTAAGCGGAATTGAAGACTGTCGATGAGTTGCGGTTGCCCTTCTGCTTGTGGACCCCGTCTGAAAACTGCTCTCCATCGCCGAAACCGAACTTGGGATCATGGCAGGTTCCGCATGACAGAGTGTTGTCCACGGAAAGGGCCGTGTCGTAATACAGCCTGCGGCCCAGGGCCACGGTTTCCGCCGTGGGAGGATTGTCGGCCGGAATGGGAACGGGCGGCAGACCCAGCGGCGCCACAATCTGAATCACCGTCCCAATCGGCTTCGCGGCGGGCGTAGCAACGGCCGGAGCGGGTCCGGGCTTCTGCGTGCAAGCGATGAAGGCGCCCACGGCTGCCAGCACGCCCGCGAGGGTGACGGGCAGACACAACTTTTGATGACGCATAAGAATTCCTCCTCAGATGGGCGACAATTGGGACTGCGCGAGGGCTTAAGTTCTCTTCGGGTGACTTCAGGGTCCGCGGAGTATCCACCCCGCCAGATCGCCGAAGTTAAATCTATCGTAGCACACGCCGGCGCCTGTGCGCACGTGCCATGTCCACCACCCAACCTGCGCCTCGTCAGGCCTGGCGAAGCCGTTCAAGTGCCCATTGCGCGTGCTCGCGGACGATGGGATCGGCGTGCTCTGCAAGCTCCTGGAGCTTGGGCAGGAATCGCGGATCGCCGGAGTTGCCCATCGCCACGCAGAGGTTGCGCAGCCAGCCACGGTACTTCGCGCGCTTGATGGGCGAGTGGGCAAACAGCTTTCGGAAGTCATCCCCGGTGAGCGAGGCGAGAGCTTCCAGCGGAGGTGCGAAGAGAGAGTAGGTGTCAGGTGTCGGGTGTCGGGTTTCGGGGGGATTTTGGATTTGGGATTTTGGATCTTGGATTGAAGACACACCATCATCGCTAGAGGGCTGTCTGCTGACCGCTGACGGCTGATCGCCACCGAGTTCCGAATTTCGATTTTCGGGGTTCGAGCTTCCAGTTTCCAATTTCCAGTTTCCAGCTTCCAGTTTCTTTATATCCACGGTGAGCGGCAGGAAGCTCTTCTCCTGACACCTGGCACCTGACACCTGAAACCTGCCTTTCGAGTTCCACGGACACACGTCCTGGCAAATGTCGCACCCGAACACATTGACACCGATGTCGGGGCGATGTTCCCGGGGAATTGCGCCCTTGACCTCAATCGTCAGGTAGGAGATGCAGCGCGAGGCGTCCATCACGTAAGGCTCGACGAGCGCGCCGGTCGGGCAGGCATCGAGGCAGGCGCGGCAGGTGCCGCAGCGGTCGGGCGCGGGCAAGTCGGGATCAAGCTGAAGATTCGTGAGAATGACGCCGAGGAAGAACCACGAACCCTTTTCTTCATTGATGACGCAGGTGTTCTTGCCCATCCAGCCGAGGCCGCTGAAGCGCGCGAAGGCGCGCTCGACGACCGGCCCGGTATCGACATAGACGCGTGTCTCCGCGCCCGGTGCCAATTCTGCAATCACCGCGCGCAAGCGTTCCAATTTCTTGCGCATCGTCTCGTGGTAATCGCGGCCCCAGGCGTAACGCGAGATCCAGGCGTGTGGCGCTTCACCCTCACCCGCCCACGCCGGGCGACGGGTCCGCCCTCTCCCCGAGGGAGCGGACCAGGGAATCGACGCGCGGCCTTCCACCTCTTCTGACTCCTGACTCCTGACTTCTGACTCCAGCCCTCTGCCTACTTCTGCCGAATACGGAAACTCTGTGTCATAGATGAGTCCCACGCAGATCACCGACTGGACGCTGGGCAACACCGTGCGCGGGTCGAAACGTTTGGGGTTCGCGAGGTAGCGGATTTCGCCGCCGTAGCCGCGCTCGATCCACTCGCGCGCAAATTCCAGGTCGCGGTCCGGCGTCGCCGACGCGATGCCCACCAGGTCAAATCCGATATCCAATGCTCGCTGCTTCAGAGCGTGTTTCAGTTCCATCTGTCAGCTCATACTGCCGGGCCACACTTCAAAACACAAGGCCAGGCACAGCGCAAGGCCGGGCCCTGTCACCGCAACGCCTCTGCCGAAGCGATTTCGTGCTATCCTCTCGGCCCATCGGCAGATTATTCCTGCCTTAACTCTTCGAGAAGGTGCCCTCATGTTCATCCCTCAGGTTTACGCCGTGGCGCTGGTGATGATGCTGCTCAGCATGTTCTGCTGGGGAAGCTGGGCCAACGCGCAGAAGCTTTGCAAGAATTGGCGCTTTGAGCTCTTCTATTGGGATTACGTCTGGGGCATTCTGCTCTGCGCGCTCTTGATCGGCGTGACGATGGGACGCACCGACGCCTCCAGCCCCGACAGCTTCTTCCAGAACCTCGCCGCAGCGGACCAACGCCACATTGTTTACGCGTTCCTGGGCGGGGTCATCTTCAACATCGCCAACATCCTGCTGGTGGCGGCGATAGCGATCGCCGGACTGGCGGTGGCGTTTCCCGTGGGTATCGGCTTGGCGCTCGTGGTCGGCGCCACGCTCAATTACCTGGTCACACCCAAAGGCAACCCCTTGATGCTCTTCGGCGGCATCGCGCTGGTCTGCGTGGCGATCGTATTCGATGCGCTGGCGTACAGAAAACTCTCTGCCGACGTGAAGGTCACTACCAAGGGCATTGTCCTCAGCTTGGTCGCCGGCCTGGGCATCGGGCTGTTCTATCCTCTGATCGCCAAGGCGATTACGGGCGAAGGCCACCTCACCCCCTACACAGTGATGCTCGTATTCGCGCTCGGCATTTTCGCTTCGACGATTCCGGTGAATGCCTTCTTCATGGGCCATCCCCTGGTCGGTGCGCCCGTCCGGATGAGCGAGTATTTCCAGCGGCGAGGCGGAGTTCACTTGTGGGGCGTGCTGGGCGGCATGGTCTGGGGCGTGGGAACGATTTCCAACTTCGTGGCGTCGTACGCCCAGATGGTCGGCCCCGCGACATCTTACGCGCTTGGCCAGGGCGCCACGATGGTGGCGGCCATCTGGGGCGTGTTTGTGTGGAAGGAATTCAAGGGCGCAGGGCCGGACACGAAGCGTTTGCTGGCCCTGATGTTCCTCTTCTTCCTCATCGGCTTGACGTGCGTTGCGCTGGCGCCGGTGGTGTAGTTCAGTTGACAGTCAACAGTCGACAGTTGACAGCTCAGAAGCAGGATTCAAGAAGTCATTCATGGAGTTGCCGATGCGTAGAGCAAGATTGTTCCCCGCGGTTTTCGTGTTTCTCGCCACGATGAGTTTTGCGACACCTTCTGAAAAGACTCCCATCCTCCTCGACACCGACATCGGCACAGACGTGGACGACGCGTTCGCGCTGGCATTGATTCTCCAGAGCCCCGAGCTCGACCTCCTCGCGGTGACAACCGTCGCGGGGGATACGCAAGCGCGCGCGCGGCTGGCAGCGAAGATGCTCCACGAAGCGGGAAGGTCCGACGTCCCCGTGGCGGCGGGTGAGCCAGGCCCCTCGCAGCCCGTCGATCAGACGCGCTGGGCGGACGGCTTTGCGGGCCCACCGCTGGTTAAGGAAAAGGCGGTCGATTTGATGCGGCGCGAGATCGTGCGCCGCCCGGGAGAAATCACGCTGGTGGCGATTGGCGAACTCACCAACGTGGCCGCGTTACTCAAAAGCGATCCCTCCATCGGCAAGAAGATCAAGCGCGTCGCGCTGATGGGCGGCGCGATTGCGCACGGCTACGGCCAGGACCTCAAACCCGCCGCAGAATGGAATATCAAGTCGAATCCCGCCGCCGCGCAGGTCGTCTTTTCTTCCGGCGTCCCGATTCTCATGGCGCCTCTTGACGTCACCGCCATGCTCCAACTCGACGCCGCCGCGCGCCATCGCATCTTCACGTGCCTGACGCCGACGACGAATGCCCTGGCGCTCCTCTATCACCTCTGGGGGCAGGAGACGCCGACGCTCTTTGACCCCATGGCCGTGGCCATGCTCGTCGATCCAACCTTGTGCGAAGTGAAGGAACTGGCAGTGGAAGTTGACGGGCAGGGCTTTACGCGCGTCGTGGAAGGAAGGCCTGCCAATGCCAGCGTCGGCATGCGGACAGACCCCGCGAAGTTCTTCGAGTTTTATCTGCGCCGCGTGGCACCGTGACATCCGCCGCTCTATCACCGGCGAAGTCGCTGGTTCGAAGAGTTGCCGGTCACAGACCGGCCGTGTAGAGCCCTAGCGGTATGCCGCCAGCTTCTTCTCGATCCGATCGCGGATCCAGTGCGCGTCCCACCATTCGACCGGATTGACGGGAATCCCATTCAGCAGCATGGTGAAGTGAAGGTGGTCACCGCCGGCGAGGCCGGTCTGGCCGCTGTGGGCGATGACTTGACCGCGTTGGACGTTATCGCCGGGTTTCACGTCGATCGAACTGAGGTGCGCGTAGAGGCTTTGCAGGCCGCAGCCGTGGTCGATGATCACGGTGTTGCCGTAAATCCCGAAGAAGGCCGCGTGCACTACGACGCCGTCATTCGCCGCCACCACCGGTGTGTGCTCGGTGACGGCGAGGTCGAACCCCAGGTGAGTTTGATGATCCACCGCCTCGCCGTTGTACAAGTAAGTTCGGCTGTCGGCAAACGACGCTTCGACTTTGGAATTCCCAAGTTGAATGAAGGGCTGCCTCCAGAGAAAGCGGGGCGCAGTCTTCTGTGAGAAGGCGATCAGTTCTCGCGAGTTCGCCTGGCGAAGCTGGCCGTTGACGAGCAGGAAGTTCTTAATCAGACTGCCCTGGTCCCGGAGGTCCGGAGTCTGGCTCATGATGGGCGGCACCACGCGCGCCATGAAATCGTCGGTCAACTGGATTTTGTCGGCGCGGAACTTCTTGGGGAAAACACGATAGGTGAAGTTGCTGATTGTCTCATTCCCTGCATCATCGCGCGCCACGATGCGTGCGGGCGTCGAGGGGTCGACGTTCCAAGCGTAGGCGAACAGGCAGAGCCTCGTCTCCGGGGCTGATTCCTTCACCGGCCAGCTCGGGAAGAAGAAATCGCCCACTTGGATGCCGGACTCCGTCGTGCCCGGGGAAACCTTGAAGACCACGAGCTCCGACCCGCCCTGATTGACGTAGTGCGGGAAGCTGAGCACCTGCACTTGCGGCGGTGCGAAGCGTACGGGCAAATCGAGCCGCAACTCGCTTTGACCGCCGCGGAAGAAACGCCCCCAGGAATCGTTGGTGGCAACGATGCGCAACGTGGCGCGGCCTTCCTGAAGATCGGGAATCTCCTTGCGCCCGGCACGTCCGGTGTAGGCCGCGCGGCTTTCGCTGCGGGCCCAGAATTTCCAGCCGGGCAATTCGCGGCCTGCCTCCGGCCCGCCGGCGAGGGGCAGGGCGATCGTTCGCCCACCCTGGGTCAATTCCATCCCCACGGCCTTGATTCGGTGCTTGGCATCGCGCACCTCGATCTCCACCGGCGTGCTCTGGCCGATGCCCTTGACCTGGCCTCGAAGCTGGATGCTGGGGGCGGACCTGTCCAGCACCTTGGCGACAAGCAGCACTAGCGCGAGCACAAACAGGACTAAGAGAAAACCGAGGCCCTTCCCCATCCCTGCATCGGATTGTTGATGAAGCTTCCGCAAACCCTGAACCTCCGTGAAACGGATTCGATCCTCTTCTGGACGACATGCCGGAAATGACGTCCTAACACGCTAACGCGCCAGGAAATCATTCCGTTTTCGAGAATACCCGCTTCGGGAGTTCGCTGACAAGGTTAGAGAACTGTAGCGCCGGACTTTAACCTGGCATTGGGGTTTGGCTGGAGGAACGCTGCCCTAGCGACAGCCCGTCGCCCGGCCGCCTTCTACCAAACACACTCTCTCTGAGGGCGACGGTGGGGCTAGGGTGACGGTCATAGACCGCCACTACAGCACGGGACGGTCTATCCGGCGTGTTGGCGCGCCTTGCGAACGTTGGTCACATCTCCCATGACGATCAGGACGTCGTTGGTCGCAAGCACCGTATCGCCCTGGGGATTGTATTGGGTTTCGCCGCTCGCCTTGCGCACCGCCAACGCCAGCAGTTCGTGGCGGCGGTGGATTTCAGTGTCGTGGATGGTTTTGCCGACCCAGGGGGAGTCCTTCCCCACGACGATTTCTTCCACGCGCAGGGTCTTGGATTCCTCGCGCAGCATGAGGTCGAGGAAGCCGACGACGTGTGGCCGGATGAGCTCGGAGGCCATGCGCATGCCCCCGATCATGTTGGGCGATACCGAGACGGAGGCTCCGGCCCGCGTCATCTTCTCGCCCATGCGGGCGTCCACGCAGCGCGCCACGATGCGAATGGTGGAATTCATCTGCCGCGCCGTGACGGTCACCATCAGGTTGTCCTTGTCGTCGGGGAGCACGGTGGCCAGCCCCCGCGCGCGCCCGATGCCCGCCGTCTCCAGCACCTCATCGTCTGCCGCTTCGCCGGGCATGGCGGGGAATTCCCCCAAATGCCGGAGCTTCTCCAGCCGCTCCTCGTCGTGGTCGATGACCACAAACGGGGTGCCGGTCTTGAGGAGTTCCTGCACGATGTGATAGGCGGTTTCGCCCGCGCCGCAAATGATGAAATGGTCCTGCATATCGCGAATTTGCTTCAGCATCTTGCGTCTCCGAAAGATATCTTTGAGCTCGCCTTCAACGATGAAGGCCGTGGCGGTCGAGAACACGTAAAGCATGACTCCGATGCCCACCAGGATGACGAACATGTTGAAGATGCGCAGGGCGGGATGAACGCTAGTATCGACCACCTCGCCATAGCCGACGGTGGCCACGGTGATCACCGC
>JBEKUI010000134.1:0-11898 GCA_049515175.1 Terriglobia bacterium | reverse complement strand
TGGGCGGCGGGGGAACTGGTCCTGGCCTGAGCCTCAGCCCCCGGCCCACTTTCGCTCCTGCGCCAATTGGCCCCACGGCGAGCCGTCTCAGGACACCTAGCGCGAAGTTCTGAGACAGGCTCTGGAAGGCAAGGTCTGCGCCAGCGGCGAATGAGTAGAAACGATGAGACAAACAAAACGAACGGTCCTGTGTGTAATCCTCGTTTTCATGACATTCCGATGCAGTTTCCCACAGGAGGCTCAACTCTGCAAAGACGCGGGAAAATACGAGGGGCCGCATTTCGTGCCTGACTGGCAGCCCCTTGTCGTCGCACGCGTTCGAGGTAGAATCGTAGTAGAGGTCAACAGGAAAAAGCTCCCTCAAGCAACACCGGAGGGGCTCTGTCTCAGCCTTTTCACGGCGGATACGCATGAATTCGTCTCGGCTACAACGGTTGATGTGCGGGGTCATTTTGATTTTGGGCCGGTTACCCCTGGTAACTATCGCTTACTAGCGCGCGCGGACGGTTTTTGCACGGGTAATTCGCGTGTGCAGGTCAAAGGGGCCGGGGCTGGGCGCAAACGTAAGAGCCTCATTGTGTATTTCCGACCTGCGGCACTCGACGTTTGTACGACAGCAGGCTACGACAGGAAATAGGCCTCCACAGGTGGCGCAGACCCTTCAACTGACTTGCGTTCTGTGGCATGTGGGCGATTACCGGAATGGTCTCCGGGACCTCGATGGAATCGGCAGACCATGATGCGCCGGTCCAATCATTCAGAACGGCGAGGCCCGCAGGCTTTCTCCCTGCTTGAGATGATGATGGTGCTGACAATGATTCTGCTGGCGGCGTCGATCACGCAGCCGATCAGAGAAAGGGGCCACAGCAGGGAATCGTGACAATGGTCAAATATGGCTTGGCCGGCGGGCAGAAATTGAGGTTGACTTTGGCGTTTGAATGGGCTATATTTCCGTATGGTACGCAAGTCCCTCCGGGCTGCGTAGCCATTCAGGAGCCAGGGGAATGAAGCTGAGCCAGAGTCATCGCACTTCCATCGTCCGGTCCAAGCGGGCCGGCGCGCTCCTTTCTTGCCCCACTTCCATCATGCGCTGCATCTGTAGCTAGCCTGGAATTTCCGCTCCGTCTGAGCGGAATGTTCCAAGGCGCCTCACCTCATCAGAACCACCGAACATCATTTGGGCGGCAATAAGACCCGGGGCGAAATCTATCAGACCCCGACAAGGACAGAAAGGCAGTTCAGCAGGCAGAGAGACATGGCGACGACACTGGGAACACCGGCAACGAGGATGGGCGAAGGCGTCATGCGCCCGCCGGCGGGAGGGTCTGCCGATGTGTTGTCGCTGATCGGCAATACGCCGCTGCTGCGGCTGGCCACGCTGACCCGGGAATTCCCCGGGGTTGAACTCTATGGCAAGGCGGAGTGGGCGAATCCCGGCGGCTCGGTGAAGGACCGCGCGGCGCTCAGCATCATCGATCAGGCAGAGCGCGAAGGGCTGCTCAGCCGTGACAAGATTCTGCTCGATTCCACTTCCGGCAACACCGGGATCGCCTACGCGATGATCTGCGCCGCGCGCGGCTATCGTTTGCGGCTCTGTGTACCGGGCAACGTGAGCCTGGAGCGCAAGCGGACTCTCAAGGCCTATGGCGCGGACGTTCTCTACACCGACCCGCTGCAGGGTTCGGACGGCGCGATCCGCAAGGCGCGCGAATTGCATCAGGAGAATCCCGAGCTCTATTTCTTCGCGGACCAGTACAACAATCCCGCCAACTGGGTGGCTCACTACGAATCGACGGGGCCCGAAATTTTCGAGCAGACGGGCGGGCGGATTACTCACTTCATCGCCGGGCTGGGAACGAGCGGGACTTTTACCGGAGCCACGCGGCGGCTGCGCGAACTCAAGCCCGACATCAAGAGCATCTCGGTGCAGCCCGACTCCGCCTTCCACGGCCTGGAAGGTTTGAAGCACATGCCCACGGCCATCGTGCCGGGGATCTACGATCCGAAACTCGCCGACGAGAACCTGGAAGTGGGCACCGAGGAGACTCACTCCATGGCGCGCCGCATCGCGCGCGAAGAAGGATTGCTGGTGGGCATCTCTTCGGCAGCCGCGGTGGTGGCGGCGCTGCGCGTGGCGCGGAAAATCAAGAACGGCGTGATCGTCACCATCTTCCCGGATAGCGGCAACCGCTATCTGAGCGAAGAATTCTGGAATGACAACGAATAACCTCGCACCCTGGGACCTGCAGTGTTGTGCCTCGCCATTCGGTATGAGCGGAACGAAGGATGGGAGATTCTTCGTTTCCGTCATGCGGTTTTAGACTAAACTCAGAACGATACAATTATTTCAGGTTTCATCAGGAGGCCTCATGGCCGTCAAAGTAAGTATTCCTTCTCCACTTCAGCAGTACACCGAATCGAAGGACATGATCGATCTCGAAGCGGCCACCGTGGGCGAGGCGCTGGCGCAGCTTGCATCGCGATATGAGGGGTTGCGCAAGTACCTCTTCAACGATGCGGGGAAACTGCGAACGTTCGTCAACGTTTATCTGAATGACGAGGACATCCGCTTCCTGCAACGCGACGCGACGCCGGTGCAAGCCGGAGACGTTCTCGCGATCGTCCCGACGATTGCCGGTGGGCGGTAACTTATCTTGAAAACGAAAGGACCACTGCATGGCCAATGTTTATGACGACAATTCTTTGAGCATCGGGCGGACGCCGCTGGTGCGGCTCAGCCGGCTGGCGGCCGGGCTGCGCGCCACCGTGCTCGCCAAGATTGAGGGCCGCAATCCCTCCTACTCGGTCAAGTGCCGCATCGGCGCGGCGATGATCTGGGACGGGGAAGAACGCGGCACCCTCAAGCCGGGAATGGAAATTGTCGAGCCCACCAGCGGCAACACGGGGATTGCCCTCGCCTTCGTCGCCGCGGCGCGAGGCTACTCGCTGACACTGACCATGCCGGAGACGATGTCGATCGAGCGGCGGCGCGTGCTGGCGGCCTTCGGTGCCAAGCTGATTCTCACCCCCGGCACGGAAGGAATGCCGGGCGCCATCAAAAAGGCAGTCGCGATCTACGAGTCCGACAAGAACCACTACTTCCTCCCCCAGCAATTCGAAAACCCGGCGAATCCTGCGATTCACGAAAAAACCACCGGCCCGGAGATCTGGAACGACACGGACGGCGCGATTGACGTGCTCGTCTCGGGTGTGGGAACGGGCGGAACCATCACCGGGATCTCGCGCTACATTAAGAAGACCAAGGGTAAGCAGATAATCTCCGTGGCCGTAGAACCCGTGGCGAGCCCGGTGTTGACACAGACCCGCGCGGGCCAGCCGCTCCAGCCCTCGCCACACAAGATTCAGGGGATTGGCGCGGGCTTTGTTCCCAAGATTCTTGACCTTTCGCTGGTGGATCGCATCGAGCAGGTCACGAACGAAGAAGCCATTGAGTACGGGCGGCTGCTCAGCAGCCGGGAGGGCATCCTGAGCGGAATTTCCTGCGGCGCAGCGGCCGCCGTGGCTCTTCGGCTCGCACGACTGGATGAGTTCGCGGGGAAGACGATTGTGACGATTCTGCCGGATTCCGGAGAGCGGTATCTCTCCACGGTGCTTTTTGAAGGCATCGGAGGATGAGTCTCCTGTGGCGAACCCCGGAGGCTGTGACGGTCCGGGTCCCGGATAAAGGCATGGTGCAGCGTTCGGGGGATCCGACTGGGGAGTCCGTTCGCGAGCGAACTCGTGGAGGTTTTGACTATGGAAGATGAGGACATCAAGACTCTCGCACGTGAATTCCGGGTTGCGCTAGACGCGCAACTTGCCGGAGACGATCGCGAAGAGGTCAAACTCCCCAACCGCGCGGCCGTGGAAGTGATTTGCCGCCACTATCTCGACGTATTACTCCCCGTTCTCTTCGACGATGGATGTCTGGATGCGAGCACCGCCGGTGTCGAGGAGAGAAAGTACCTGGACGAGATTCAATCTCTGCTGCGGGAACAGATGTGTCGCGCGATCCGGTTCGACCTGCGCCGGAGTGACGCAACACTTCCCGCCGACCTGGAGGACTGCGCGGGGAAGCACGTGGACGAAGTGTTCCGTCAGTTGCCGGAACTCAGCCGGCTGCTCGCTTCCGACATCGAGGCGGCTTTCCACAACGATCCCGCTGCACCGAGCCGCGAGGAAATCCTGCTGAGCTACCCGAGCATTGAGGCGATTACGGTTCAGCGTCTGGCGCATCGCCTCTATTTGATGGATGTTCCGTTCATCCCGCGCATGATGACGGAAGTGGCTCACAGCCGCACCGGCATCGACATTCACCCCGGCGCATCGATCGGCGAGTCATTCTTCATCGATCACGGAACGGGCGTGGTGATCGGCGAGACGGCCACCATCGGAGACAAGGTCACGCTCTATCACGGCGTCACGCTCGGCGCGTTCAATCCGCTGATCAAGGACGAGCACGGGCAGCCGCGCCGCGGCCAGTCGAATAAGCGTCACCCCGATCTTGAGGATCACGTCACCGTCTATCCCAATGCGACGATTCTGGGTGGCCGCACTCGCATCGGCCACCACAGTGTTGTCGGCGGCAACGTGTGGCTGACGCACTCCGTCGCACCCTACAGCAAAGTGACGCTGAAGGAGCCCGAATTGGTCATTCTGAATGGCGAGAGCCCAGAATGGGTGATTTGAGCGCCCCAGGACATTCCGCCTTCCGCTTGAAGGATCAGGACGCTTCTCCAAATCTTACAAAGGACAGGAATCATACGGACGATGATCGAAAATCCGGCAGTACAACTGAGTGAAGAAGAGATTTCGCGCTACGCACGTCATCTCATCACCCCGGAGATAGGCTTGGCCGGGCAACTCAAGCTCAAGCAGGCGAAAGTGCTGCAGGTGGGCACGGGCGGCCTCGGCTCCCCGATTACGATCTACCTGGCGGCGGCGGGAGTCGGAAAGCTCGGTCTCGCTGATTTCGATGTGGTCGAGCTTTCCAATCTTCAGCGCCAGGTTCTGCACCGGACGAGCAGTGTGGGCCGGTTGAAGGTTGACTCTGCGCGCGACACGCTGGTTGACATCAACCCTCACGTTGAAATCCAGACCTACAACACAAGGATTTCCCGGGAGAACGCGCTCGAGCTCGTCAAGGACTACGACATCGTCGTGGATGGTACGGATAATCTTCCGACGCGGTACGCCCTCAACGATGCCTGCGTGCTGCTCGGCAAGCCGCTGGTCCACGCCAGCGTGTTTCGGTTCGAGGGGCATATCACGGTTTTCGACGCGAAGCAGGGTCCGTGCTACCGCTGCGTCCATCCTGAGCCTCCGCCGCCCGAACTGGTCCAGCGGATTTCCGTGGGCGGCATCCTGGGCGTTCAGCCCGGAGTGGCGGGGTGCATTCAAGCCTTGGAAGTCATCAAGCTCATTGTCGGCAAAGGGAAGCCGCTCATCGGTCGGATGCTGATCTTTGACGGCGTGAACCTGAAGTTCCGCGAGGTGCAGATTCGCAAGGATTCCGAGTGCCTGGCCTGTGGTGAACATCCGACGCTGACCCGCGAATTGATGGATTACGAGGCTTTCTGCGGGCTCAAACCTGCGGCTGCTCCTACACCTCCGGAGATCGCGGCCACAGAACTCCGGCGGAGGATGGCGGAAAAACATCCTCTGGTTCTTCTCGATGTCCGGGACCGGGCGGAGTTTGAGGCAGGCACGATTCCCGGTGCCAGGTCCGTCCCCGTCGGCGAATTGCTCCACCACGTCCACACTCTGATGTGGGGGGAAGAGATCATCGTCTTCAGCGCTGGCGACGGGCGGGCGCAGGCTGCGGCGGAACGGTTGCGACGGTTCAATTTCCGCAAGACGCGTGTCCTCGTCGGGGGAATCGGCGCCTGGACGTCGGCAGCGGACGCGGCGGCCTGATCCGCCTCCGATCTTCAGCCGTTTGGAGTTTACAGGACCAGTTTTCCCGCCTATCATGATCTGAGGCACGCGCGCCCGAACGACCGAAGGTGCGATCAGAGAAATTCCCTTCTGATCGCTGGTTTTTCAATTCATGCATCTACAAGTCCAACGAGGAGGATGTTGATGGCTCTGAAAGTGGGTGATGTGGCTCCGGATTTCAAGCTCCCCTGCACAACAGGAGATAAGTCCGGCGAGTTCCAGCTTTCCAGTCACCGCGGCAAGAACGTGGTTCTGGTCTTTTACCCGCTCGACTTTACTCCGGTTTGAACGGCGGAGATGCCGGCGTTCGAGGCGGATCTCGCCAAGTTTGCCGGTTACAATGCCCAGGTCCTGGGCATCTCGACCGATTCAGTGCCGTGTCACGTAGCGTTTCAGAAATCGCTGGGCGGTTTGTCATATCCCCTGGCCTCGGATAAGTGGCCGCACGGGGAAGTGGCCAAAGCGTATGGCATCTTCCCGGCCACCAAGGCGGCGCACTTAGGGATCAACGAACGCGCCATCTTTGTTGTAGACAAGACAGGCAAAATAGCCTGGGCGAAGGTTTACGATCTCGGCCAGCAGCCTGATAACGCCGAGATCCTCGACGCGCTCAGAAAGCTTGCCTAATCCTCTAATTGGATGTCCGTTGCCGGAGGTTCCGCGCGGCCACGTGCGGGCCAACGGCAACGGGCATCGCGCTGCTCAAAGGAATGGCCCTCCAACTATCACGCAAGACAGTTCCTTATACGCCGCTCGACCGGCCGCTTAAAGAACTCACTATCGCGCTCGTTTCGACGGCGGGGGTTCACCGCAAGGTGGATGAACCGTACAACGTGGAAGGCGACGAGCGTTTCTACATCTTCCCCGGCGATGTGGCGTCGGGCGACCTGATGGTCACCCACAGCCACTACGATCACGCCGATGCCGACCGCGACATCAATTGCGTGTTCCCCCTCGATCGCCTCCGGGAACTGGCCACCGAGGGGGTGATCGGTGGCATCTCCAACAAACATGCCGGCATGATGGGGTTCACGAAGAAGCTGACCTACGTCTATGAGCACACGGTGCCGGCTTTGGGCGAGGAGATCGAGCGCTCCCAGGCGGATGCCGTAGTGCTGACGGGCGGCTGCCCCTTCTGCCATCGCGTTGCGACCGTCGTGCAGCGGGAAATTGAATCGCGCGGGCTGCCCACGGTCTTTATCACCGTGCGCCCCGAGGAGACTCAGATCATGCGCCCGCCGCGTGCCTTCTGCCCGGCCGGTTTCCCCCTTGGTCACTCGCTCGGCTTGCCCAACCGGCCCGACATCCAGCGCCAGGTGTTGGTTGATGCGCTGCGCCAACTGGAGCAACTGCACATGCCTGGCAGCGTAGTCGTGAAGGAATATCCCGAGTACCGCGGCCTGTTCAGCAGGGGGACGTAGCGTGTACGTCCCTCAGGGTTCATAGGAGGCAAGGCGTGGATCTGGCCGCCGCCGTGAAGAAATACCTGGAAATCACCGGCGGGTTTGACCGCCCCCTGCATCTCTCCCGCTTTGACCTCTCCCGCGCCGATACGGAGAAAATCTTTTCCGCTTGGGACGAGGATTACCAAATCAGCCGCTACCTGCAGTTCTCACGCACTCCTGATGAAGCCCTGGCGTCTGCTCCCCCTGCATTGCGTGTATTCGTAATCAACGGCCACGAATCAACGCACGTCAGCTTCCGCGCCGACATCCGGCGATTGCTTCTCCTCGCCTGACCGGCTCTGCCCGTGCAATCGCTCAATTTGCTCAGAAAGGGCATCCATCGCCCAGGAAGCGGTGACACACGCCTGGGACCGTGACGGGCACAGGAGTTCCCGTCCACCTTCAACGAAGTCAAGAGGACGGAGACGTGATCCCACTCAATCTGCGTATGAACCGTAGTTGTCGATGGAGAGATGAATGCCCTTGGGTTCTTCATCGAGTGTGCGGGCGATGACCCGCATGGTTCGGCTCACGGCCTCGCGCTTGTTGCGCACGCGCGGGTCCTTCTGCAGGGTTGTGTTGAGGGCGTAGCAATTCGTCGCCTGGTACATGACGCGGAACAGTTCAAACTCCTCATCGAGCGATACGGGTTTACCGTCGCGCTGCGAGAAGAGTTGATAGAGAGGGGTTCCCGAAGCCAGGGCATCTTTCTCGCGAGTTTCGATAAAGGCGCGCTCCGCCTTATCGTCGACGGCGCGGTAGGCGTTGTAGGCGGTCTCGTGCTTCTTGTCCGGGGTCTCGCCGATCAGAAGCCGCTCCATGAAATTGTCGAGCGAAAGGTGCTCGAGGACCGTCGGATCATCGGCATTGCGCTTGAGCAGCATCACCGCGGCGAGCCTCACGGGCTCCATGGGGTTCGCGAAAACGCGTTCGGCGGGAAGCACCTTGGTAATGTCGAGCATGGAGCGAGCGTTGTCGAAAGCGATGAGACGCGCGCAGAGGTCAGCCAGTTGGGCGTCTGATTTCAAGCTGAACATGCGATGTAATTCTCCGTCACGCGCGGCACGCAGGTCGCGGATGACGCCCCCCAGCGTCTTGCCGTGCTGGGCGAGAAATGCGGAGGACACGTTGGGAACGTTTTCCTCCTTGGAGGAAAGAATCTGGTGGGCGGAGAGAGGGAAGTTCTCGACCAAGTTTGTCCGCAGGTAGAAGACCTTCTCCGAGGTGTAGGCGTAGGCGACCAGGGGCCGAGCGAGATCGAGGTCCTCCAGCGTGAGGTCAAGAACCTGGTTGCTGAGAGTCATTGCCTGCAAGCGCGCCTTGGCGTCATTCTTGTGGCTCTCAACCCAGCGGTAAACCTGATATCCGCGCGCTTTCGTCCCGTCTGTGCCCTCCGCGCGGATGACGAATACGCGGCGTCCGTCGCGGGTTTGATAGGTGTAGCGGACATAGACCCAGTCGTCGGAATGAAACCGCGTCTTGGGGTAGTCCATGAGTCCGTAGGAACTCGTTGACTTTCCCGTGCCGGTGGGCGCGATGTAGAGGACGCCTTTGCCGTTCTTCTCAATGCAGGCTCCGTGGATGGAGTGAATCCCATACTCGGCGGCAAGGATGCGTCCTACGGCTCCCAGGACCCAGCTCTTGAGCTGGCCATAGTAGGAGGTGTTGAAGAAGGCGATGGTGTTCTTGTCGTGGCTGTAATAGGCCGCCTCCTGCTCGCCTCTCACACCATGCACCGCGTAGACATGGACGCTCGGCTCGCCGGGAGGCACCTGGCCTGTGGTGCGTTGCCATTCGTTCAGACTGAACCAGTTGTCCTTCCAAAAATCGAAAAGATGGTCGCTATTGGTCGTGGCGCGCACGCGGATGCCGTGAATCATCACGTCGTGCTGATAGACGGGCTGCTTACCATCCATGGCGTTCAAATGGCCGTGCGCGCTGGAGATGAGCCGGTCGAGCAAGCCCGGAGTGGCATCAACCGTCTTGTTATGGACGGCCGTTCTCCCCTTGGTTCGCGTGATGGTGTTGGATACCCCCACGGGTGAACCGGCCCACTCGGTGAGATCCGGGGTGGGCGAGGCGGGAAACGAGTACAGTACATCATCGGGCATGCAAGCTGCTCCTTCAAGGAACCTGGGTCACACCGATTCATTTTAAGAATAGCGGCGAGGCGGTGGAAAATCAAAGGCGCGACTGAAGGAAAGCAGTCAATTTGTCATAGGAAATTTTTATGGTTCACCCAAATCATTTTGATGCAACGGATTGCATCAAGGACGGTGCCCGACGTTCACAAGACGGACTTTTCCTTTCCTTGCCGGACCATTCCCCGGTGGCCCAGTCTCCTAGCCACATGGTACGATATCGGTCCATCAATGATAAGCCAGGGGTGCCATGAAGGTTGCGATCACAGGGGCAGCAGGACTCTTCGGTTACGGGCTGGTCCAGGTTTTCAAGACGCGTCATGAAGTTTTTCCTCTCACTCGCGCGGAGGCAGACATTACCAGGCCTGATGAAGTCCGCGCGGCGTTGGGGCGGTTCAGGCCTGACGTGGTGGTCCATCCCGCCGGCATCCCAGATCTCGACATTTGCGAGACTGATCCGGCGCTGGGATTCCTCGTGAATTACGAAGGCACTCGCAACGTGGTCGAGGCGGCGCGCGTAGTCGGCGCGGGAGTCGCTTACATTTCAACCGACGCAGTGTTCGATGGTGAAAAACACGAACCTTACGTGGAGAACGATCCGACGCTTCCACGAACGGTCTATGGCAGGAGCAAGCTGCGCGGCGAGGAGGCGGTCAAGACGCTGCCGGCACACTGGATCTTCCGCGTCTCGGTGCTGTTTGGTCCCGGGAAGACGAATTTTGTTGAGAAGGGTTTACGCAGACTCACTGCCGGCGAGAGCTACGCCGTGGCGGCGGACCAGGTGGGCTCAGCCACGTACACTATTGACGCGGCGAAAAAGATCATGGAGGTGACCGAAGCCCGCCGCTTCGGTCTCTATCATCTTTCCAACCAGGGCGCGTGCAGCCGCTACGAGCTAGCCATAAAGGCCGCGGAACTGGCGGGGCTCGATGCGCGCCGAGTCATCGGCAAGCCTGATGCGGAAATGGGCCGTCGAACGCCGCGCCTGAAATACGCGGTCATGGCCTTGGGTGCTTTGAAAAACACTGGCTTCGCTCTGCCACGCCGGTGGGAAGAGGCGCTTGCCGAATACGTCCACACTTTGGATTTGGTCCGAAGGTAAAGTCTGTTGGGCTACTGGCAAGCGTCGGCAGGAGGAGCGAGCCCGAGGATCGCCCGCAACTTGCCCCAGAGATCGCTGGCGAGACGAGCGCGTGGAATGTGCGGTAACAAGTAGCGTTCGATAATTTCCATGCTTCGCGCGTCGGTGACCTCACCGGTGATGACCAGCACCCGCCCCACGAGACTCGGCCGGATATCTTTGATCTGGGACACAACTTCCTCGGTGCCCAGGTTGGTGCAGCGCAGATCGAGCAGCACCGCATCAAAGTTCTTCCGGCTGATCATGGTAAGCGCTTGCTGGCCGGAATAGGCTACTTCTCCTTCGCATCCCAGACCGGCGAGCAGGACGTAGAGAACGTTCCGAATCGACGGCTCATCCTCGATGATGAGTACCCTACGCATTGAGGGCGCTTTCGCCATAGTGCCGTTCTAATGAAATTCAGGAGCGCAGGAATTTCAGTCCGGTTGGACCAACCTGCCAACCGTCAGGCCGGCCTGCAGACTGTTTAATAACTCCATCCATCGCCAGAAGTCAAGTACTTTCAATATAGTAGCCATGACCATTATGCGGCCTTGGATGTGGATTCTGGATAGCATACTGGTTCGGTCAACGTGGCTGCCTTCGACAGGCGGGCCCTAACCTAGGGAGGCTATGGGGCTATGCGGCATCCCTCGGAAGTCAGAAATTACTTTTGATGTATTGAAACTAAGGTAATATCTTGAGTTTGAGCCCTCAGAGAATCAGGTCTCTTACCGGGGAAGCTGCGGGACCCAGAAAAGTGCGATCATGGCCCGGGATAATCTGTCCGCCGAAGGCGAGAATCCGCCCTCGGTCGAGCTCGTAGCGGGTCCGGTGGTACGGAATCATGGTCAGAATATTGTCATCTTGCTGGAGGCTGAGCAATGCATCTCCCGCGATGACGACCGGGTCAGGCCCGCTCTGCACAATCACTGAAACATGCCCCGGCACGTGGCCGGAAGTGAGGCAGATGGCGAGGCCGTCCGGGAGCTGGGCTTGTTCCAGCCAGCGGAACTGTGAGCGCCCGCCGAGTCGCTTGGGGTCCCACCAGCGCAAGGCGAACTTGCGCAGCCAGTTCACGTTTTTCTTTGCTAGGTCGTGGTCCGGAATCTCGGGATAGTACTTGAGGACGAGTTGCTCCCAGTTATGTTCCTGTGCAACGTCCGAGTACATCGAAAGGGACCAGTCGTAGGACTGCTGCGTGGCGTAAATCGTGGCCCCGGGGAAAAGGCAATTGTTCATCACGTGATCGACA
>JBEKUI010000133.1:0-11901 GCA_049515175.1 Terriglobia bacterium | reverse complement strand
ACTGCTAGGGATTAGGTCGCGGTGTTAAACTCCTGACTGGCAACTGCGGATTACCAACTGGACTATGTCCCAACCCTCCACGAGTCGCGTTCCCACGGCCTATGTCATCTGGCAGTGTCTGAAATGCGGCTACGCGCTGGTCGCCAAGGAGCCGCCGGAACGCTGCCCCGACTGCGCCGCCACTCGACAGGATTTTATTCCCCTGGAAGAGGATTAAGCAGCACTGAGCTTCAGCGCCGCATGCTGCTTTCAAGGTCGACGCTACTTCTTCCGGAGGTAGTCGTCCGTCCCGTCAAGCCAGTCGTGGCGAATCGGACTGAAGACGTCGAATCCGCGGAAGTCTTCTAAAGCCACGGCGCTGTGCGGAACGTTGGAGGGGATCACCAGCACTTCGCCGGGGCGCACGACAATCTCCCGGCCCTCGATCTCGAACCTCAGCGAGCCCTCCAGGCAATAGGAAAGCTGCTCGCTCTCATGATGATGGAGCGGCACGACGCCACCCTTGGCAATGCCGATCTCGGCGATCATCGCCTTCTCGCCGGTGATGATCCGCCGCCACATCTTGTCATTCATTGTTTCCTTGTTCACGCTCGTCCACGCCAGCGGTCGCATCTTCTCTCCTTAGTTTCGGCTCCGGTCTCGCCCGCGGCGTCTGCCGCACCAACGGCTGCCCATCAAGGAAATCGTGGCGGTCATCGACCGTCGTCGCGGTGATTAGCGGTATTCTACACTGTAGCGCAACCAACCGCGATAGAATGGGCGGGGCGGCAAGCCCCTCTCGTAGGGCAACAAGGCTCGGAAACCAAGATTAGAAACTCGCGAAGCGAAAACAGAGAATCGACGGCGGTCTACAGTCCTCGTTTTTCGAGTTTCCAATTTCCAATTTCGATTTTCAATTTTCGCAGGTGGTGCGTAGCCCCATGACATTCCTCTACGATGCGCTCGACGTCGTCGCGTTCGCCTACCTGCTGGCGTTCTTCCCCACCCCCTTCTTCTGGCTGATCGTTCACCCGGCGATCGGCTTCTGGCGAAAGTTCGGCAACCGCGCCTACTGGGTGGCGGCGCCGGTTTGGGTTGCGTTCGGTGCGATTCTGTTCCTATCCCGGTCCCGGATTTATGGCTATCGCCTGGGGAGAACCCCGCCGGTTTGGATCCTGGGTCTGGCGCTGCTCGCCCTAGCTGTCTGGCTGAACCGCAACGTTCATCGGAGGTTCAGCGTGCGTCGGATCATTGGCCTTCCGGAAATCCAACCTGAGCGCGACCGGGGCAGTCTGGTTCGCACGGGCATCTACGGGCGCGTCCGCCACCCCCGTTACCTGGAGTTTATGGTAACCTTCGTGGCCCTGGGCCTGCTCACCGGGGCGGTGGGGATTTTTCTGCTGGCATTTGTGTCGCTCCTGATGTATTTAATTGTCGCGCCGCTCGAAGAACGGGAACTCCGGCAGCATTATGGGACCGCGTACGATGATTATGCGCGTCAAGTCCCTCGCTTCCTGCCCCGTCGGCGGCAGCAAACCAAAACCCCGAACCCGTCATAAATGGGAGGCTCCTATGCGGAAGGTTCTCGTCAGCGTCCTGATTGCCGGAGCGATGCTGGGCCTGGCCCCGCACCTCTCCGCGCAGGCCGTCTGTCCCGGATACTCCATAGTGATTAACACGCCCGCCGACGAACTGACGCTCGCTTACAATGGCGCTGAGAAACCCGAAGACCAGATCGCTGCCCTGGACAAGTTCATGAGCGCCTACGGCGACGACAAGTTCGTTCCCTGTGCCGAAGAGTACTACACGATGACCTACCTGAAGCTGAATGACTATGCCAAGGTCATCGAGCACGGGGAGAAGGCGCTGGCGCTGAACCACCGCGACGTCATGACTCTGCTCAACCTCGCCAAGGCTTACGTCGCCAGCGGCAAGGTGAGCGATACGGCGTTCGACGCCGTTCTCTCGGCGGCCGACCCCATCAAAACCGAGAGCAATCCCAGCAGGCCGCCCAACATGAGCGACGACGAATGGAAGAAGGAAGTGGACGCCGCCACGCAGCAGACCGCCGACTGGCGCGCTTACATCGAGTACGCCTTCTTCCAGATCATCCAGCGCGAGCCGGACGGTAACAAGCGCATCGCGTGGCTGGACAAGTACGCCCAGGCCTACCCGGAATCTCCCAACGCCGGCAAGCTCAACTTCCAGTATTTTCTCGCCTACAAGATGGCCGGAAATACGGATAAAGCCATGGAATATGGCGAAAAAGCTGTGGCCACCGACCCCACCAATGTGGTGGCCGCAAACCTCTTCGCCTACGACCTGGCATTCGTGAAGAGGGACGCCGACAGGGCGTCCGAACTCGCCAAGAAAGCCCTCGACCTTGCCTCGGGCATGAAGAAGGCGGAAGGCGCCTCGGATGAACAATTCAAGAATGACCAAGACAGCCAGATGGGTATGGCGCACCTGACGCTCGGCTATGCGGGTTATGTCAAAGCGGAAAAAACCAAGAAGGTCGGTCCGGCCATCGAAGACCTAAAGATGGCGGGGGAACTTCTCCATGCCAATACCGCCCTGCAGGCCCAGGCGCTCTACCTGCTGGGCAATGCCTACGAATTCGAGTACCCTCCCAACCACAAGGGCGCGCTGGATGCATTGACCCGCGCCGCAGGCGTCGCCAGCCCGTGGCAAGCGCAGTCACAAGACTTGCTCGGCAAAGTGAAGAAGGCAGCGAAGCTTTAAGGAAGTGGGCAGAAGACAAGGGGTTAGTTTGAAGCGGCCGTCCCGCGAGGTCCGGCGGGTGTGCTGAGACCTCGTCGCGACCGCGCCTTCCAGAAGAAGTACACCGGCACTCCGAGCCCGACCATCAGCACCCCGAACCCCGATTCCACCGGCTTTTCGATGAGCGTGTTGACGATGAACCAGATGGACGTCAGCACAAACGCGATGGGCACCCAGGGATAGCCGAAAACGCGGTAGGGACGCGGAAGGTCCGGGTATTTCCACCGCAGGATGATGACCGCGCAGCCGGTCAGCGCGTAGAAGACCCACGCCGCGAAGATTACGTACGTGAAGAGTTGCTCGTAAGTCCCCATCACCACCAGCAATACCGCCCAGACGCATTGCACAATCAGCGCCCAGTGCGGCGTGTGGTACTTCGGGTGGATCGCGGCGCACCAGCGGAAGAACAAGCCATCCTTGGCCATCGCGTAGTAGACGCGCGGCGCAGCCAGAATGCTGCCGTTCAGGCTTCCCAGCGTCGAGATGATGATCAGCAGGCTCACCGACTGCGCGCCCCCGCGGCCGAAGATGCGGACCGCGGCGTCCGCGCCGACGCGTGTCGATTGCGCCACCTCCGCCAGCGTCAGGACGCGGTAATAGACCAGGTTGAGCGCCAGGTAGAGGACGATTACCGCAATGGTCCCGAAAATCAGCGCCAGCGGCAGGTCGCGCTGCGGACGCTTCACTTCTCCCGCCGCGAACGTGCAGGCGTTCCAGCCTTCAAAGGCCCAGAGCACGCCCACCATCGCCACACCAAACGATGCGACGAAACTGCCCCCCGCGTGCGGAGGAAGCGGAACGTGGGTTCCCGTCGCTCCCCTCACCAGCACGAAGCCCATGAGGATAAGCGCCACGATGGCCGCGACCTTGATGCCGGTCAGCAGTGACTGCACGCGGCCGCCCTCCTTCACCCCGCGGTAGTTGATGGCGGTAAACACGACGATCGAGGCCGCAGCCGCCGCCTTCTGCTGCCAGGGGACGAGCGGGAGGAATTCACCGAGGTATTCCGCAAAACCCACTGCCAGCACCGAAATTCCCCCGCCCTGCGCGGCGAGAAAGAACGCCCAGCCGCAAAGGAAACTGATCAGCGACCCGTAGGCCTCGCGCAGGTAAACGTATTGCCCACCGGCCTGCGGCATCATGGCGGCCATCTCCGCGAAGGAGAGCGCGCCAAACAGACTCAGCAATCCTCCCGCCGTCCACACCGCCAGCGCTGCCGCGGGGCTGCCTACGTAGCGCGTGACCTCGGCCGGCACGATGAAGATCGCCGTGCCGATCATGATCCCCATGGCGATCGACATCGTCTCCCACCAGCCCAGCGCGCGCAAAAGTTGCGGTGGCTCGGCGACGGTTGCCGCCTGATTGTTGGTTGTAGATTCGCTCATCGTGGGAGCGCCCCGCTGGCTGATCGGGTCAAGGACGAGGCCTCGCCTCGCCCCTGCGGCCCAAGCCGGCGCCACAATAGTGGATTCGCGCCCGGCGGTCAATGGCGACGATGGCCCCGGCTTTCCGGGCGGGAGTCCCGCCGGCGTGCCCCTTGATTGCTTGGGCTAGATATGTTATACTACATAGCTTGGCTAAGGCCCTGCGGGCAGAAGAAGGAGTCAGGATTCAGGATTCAGGATTCAGGATTCAGGATTCAGGAGTCAGGAGTCAGGATTCAGGATTCAGGATTCAGGAGTCAGGAGTCGGGAGAGGATTCCTTTGTGGCCCTTGTGCCCTTGTGGCAATTAGTCCGAAAGCGCTAGCCCGGCGGCGTCAAGAAAACATCAGATCTCGAGGAACGAACCCAGAATGTTTATGAAAACAAAGGACCGGGCTGAAAGACAGTGGCGAGTGACGGGTGACAAATGATGGGCAAGAAGAGGTATTGATGAGGCGGGAGCAGGCGGTCCGTGGTAGGCGATGTAGGGTTGATTGCAGTCGCAATGTCCGAAGGTGGGTGGCGGGAGTTGTCGGGCGGACAATTTGACATGCCGGGGCAGGATTTGACAAAGCCCGCGGACGCGCCGCACAATGAAAGTTCTCAGGGGTTCTCATGCCAAACCAAATCAGCGCGCAGGACGTGCTAAACGCCCTGCGTTCCGTCCAAGACCCGGACCTGCGCCGGGACATCGTTGCACTGGGGTTCGTCAAGGACCTCGAGGTCGGTGACAGCCGCGTCTCGTTCACGATTCATTTGACCACGCCTGCCTGCCCCGTACGCGATCAGATGGCGGCAGCGGCGCGCCAGGCGGTCGAGGCGCTGGGCGTCCGGGATGTCCAGGTACGCATGACCGCGCAAGTGGTGTCGGGCTCAACGGGCAGGAACCAGCTCATCCCCCAGGTCAAAAACACCGTGGCGGTGGCGAGCGGCAAGGGGGGCGTGGGGAAATCGACGGTAGCGGCGAACCTGGCTGTCGCCCTCCACCGCGCCGGGGCCAAAGTCGGCCTGATGGACACCGACGTTTACGGCCCCAGCGTCCCGACGCTGATGGGCGGGAGCTCGCAGCCGCACGTGGTGGAGGGCAAGCTCGAGCCGCCCGTCGAGTACGGCATCAAGATCATCTCCATGGCCTACTTCCTCCCCAAGGACGAAGCGGTGATCTGGCGCGGGCCGATGCTGCACAAAACGATCCAGCAATTTCTGGGGGAGGTGCGCTGGGGCGAACTCGACTATCTCATCATGGACCTGCCTCCCGGCACCGGCGACATTCAGTTGAGCCTGGCGCAGACGATCCCGCTCACCGGCGCGGTCATCGTCTCAACGCCGCAGGATCTGGCGCTCACCGTGGCCTCCAAGGCGATTGCGATGTTCAAGAAACTCAATGTGCCGATTCTGGGCCTCGTCGAGAACATGAGCTACCACGTCTGCTCGCAGTGTGGCCATCGCGAAGATATCTTCGGTCACGGCGGGGCGCGCGAGGCAGCGAACAGGCTCGGCTATCCCTTCCTCGGCGAAATTCCGCTGGACGTGAACGTGCGCATCCATAGCGACAACGGCAAACCCGTGGCGCTCGACGATACGACGCCTTACGGCAAAGCCTTCCAGGAGATCGCCGGGGCGCTGGCGGCGCAGATCAGCATTGCGGGTTATAAGGTGGATCAGGGGATCAGCATCGAGTGAGGTAGCCCTCAACATTCAACGCAGCCAGCGAAGTTGCTGAAGGCTGGCGGCCCAACATGCCTGTCGCACCGAAAAAGATCAAGCTCGCTGCCGGTGACGGCACGCTCGCCATCGAGTGGTCGGACGGCCACCTGAGCGTCTATCCTTACCGGTACCTGCGCGACCACTGCCCTTGCGCGACGTGCGGCGAGTCCGGCGGCGCGCGGCACGTGGACCCGGGGCCGTTTCCAATCCTGGGCCAGAAGCCGCTGCGGCCCGAGCGCGCCGAACTCGTGGGCCGCTACGCGCTGCAAGTCTTCTGGAGCGACAACCACTCGAGCGGCATCTACGGCTTTGACTACCTGCGCGAGCTTTGCCCCTGCGCGGAATGCCGGGCGCGAAGTTCCAATCAGAAAGTTGAGTCGTTGTAGGAGGTGAAATGCTTCGTCACACGGTCTGTGCGATTCTATTCGCGGGAGTGATTGTCATGAATACTCAGGCCACGGAACCGGCGCCGTCTTCTGCTCGCGGGCTGCTACTGGTCGCGAACAAGGGCGACCAGACGGTGAGCTTCATCGATCCCGAGACCGGCCGGCAGATCGCCACCGTCAAGGAGAGCGGCATCACCACGCACGAACTCACCACTTCGCCCGACGGCCGTACCGCCTACGCGCCCGTCTATGGCAACTCGGGCGTGGGCGCTCCCGGCTCCGATGGCCGCACCCTGGACATTATCGATGTCGCCTCGCGCCGCGTCATTGCCACGCTCGACTTCGGCCGCCCCGTCCGGCCCCACTGCGCGATGATCGGCCCCCGCGACGGATTGCTCTACGTGACCACCGAGCTGACGAACAGCATCGACGTGATCGACCCCAAGACGCGCCGCATCGTGGCCCAGATTCCCACCGGCCAGCCGGAATCGCACATGATGGCCATCACCCACGACGGCCGGCGCGCCTACACCTCGAACGTGCACGTCGGCACGGTCAGCGCCGTGTACCTTGTGGCCCGCAAAGTCATTGCGGTGATTCCCGTCTCCGCGCACGCCCAGCGCATCGCACTCTCCGTGGACGACCGCTACGCCTTCACCGCCGACCAAACGAAGCCCCAGCTAGCAGTCATCGACACCGCGACGAACCAGGTCAAGACCTGGATTCCTCTTCCGGCCCTCGCCTACGGGACGGCGCCCACGCAAGACGGCAAGTGGCTGCTCGTCACACTGCCCAGCACCGGCCAGGTCGCGGTGGTGGACCTTCAATCGATGAAGGTGGCGCGGACGATTGACGTTCCGAAATCCCCGCAGCAGATTTTGGTGCGGTCTGACGGCGAGGTGGCTTACGTTTCCTGCCACGAGAGCCGCAAGGTGGCGGCAATCGACTTGAAAACCTGGAAAGTGGACAAGCTCATCGAGGCCGGACCCATGGCCGACGGCCTCGCTTGGGCCAGTCAGAATTGAGCGATTGGGTGATTTAGCGATTCGGTGATTGAGTGATTTAGCGATTTAGAGATTTGCGACAAGGCTTGCTTCCCGAGGGGGTGAGTTTCCGGTCCAGGCCGCTGTTCCAACAAATCGAATTACTCATTTTGTAAATCACTCAATCACAAAATCACTCAATCGCTAAATAATCTCCACCTGGCAGTTCTTCACCAGCGCCTTGAACTTCCTGGCATCCGCGTCGCTGCCCACGATCGTGGCATAGTGCATCGGCACCGCGATCTTGGGGTTGATGGCTTTGGCCGCTTCTGCGGCTTCTTCCGCGGTCATCACGTAGGTGCCGGAGACCGGCAGCAGCGCGATGTCGCACCGGACCGTCTTCATTTCCGGAATCAGATCCGTGTCGCCTGCGAAATAGACGCGCGTGCCGTCCATGGTGATGATAAATCCGAGGCGCTTGTCCTCTTTGGGGTGAAACAATTTGCCCGGCTCCGGGCCCTTGTCGATGTTGTAAGCGGGCACCGCGACGATCTCGACCGAGCCGGCGCTGAACGTCCCGCCGGGGTTGAGGTAGTGAATCGCCTTCACTTTCAACCCCTCCAGCCCTCGCCGGCAGACTGTGCTGGCGACGAGAGTCGTAGTGGACGAGATAACCTTGTGCAGGTCATCCATGGAGAGATGATCGAAGTGTTCGTGGCTGATGAGGACGATGTCCGCCGCGTCATGCTTGGTGATCTTGAAAGGGTCGGTGTAGATGACCTGCGTTCCCGCAATCCTGAAAGTGTCATGAGCGATGCGGGTGATTTCGAGATTGAGCAGCTTCACGAGTCCACCTCCTGGATCGAACGTGAAGGTCGCCGGGCGTCACCCCGGCGACCCCGCAGTTTGCGATTCCAAAAGCATAGCACTTTCTCGAATCGAAGATATCGCGGGACGGTGTGCGCCCCGGAATGGTAATCTTCCGCCCTCGCCTCGCGCGGATTCGCGGTTTTGGCTGCGGCGCCCCTGTCGCGAGGGTGTTGCTCATGTCAGACGTTGGCCAAACCCGCTCCGCCCGCGCCGCGGAACTTGCGCGGCTCATCGGGCCGTGGGTCCTCTTCGCCTACGGCTTTGCCGTCGCTTTCTGGCTTTGGGCCAAGTGGCTCTTCTCGCCACAGATGTTCTTCCTGCCGGCGCTGCCTCCGGTGGAGGTCCTGATCCTCCTCGTGGAGGGGGCGCTGGGGCCCTGGCTGATGCTGCTCTTCACCCTGTCGAGTCTCGGCCTGATCGCGTTCGACGGTCTCCGGGCGCGGCGTGCGGGGCGCATCGACTGGTGGACCCGGTCCGTGCTGCGCGGCACTGCGGCGACGGTGCTGATCCACATCGCCATCTGGATCGCGGGGACGACCCTCTTCTTCGCGGTCTTCGCCCTGTTGCCCGGCTCCGAGCTTCGCGGCAAGCCCGCCGGCGATCCGGTGGTTCACGGCCTGCTTCTTTTCGCCGCCTTCCTCTCCCTGCTCATGTCGGGACCGATTACGGCGCTGGCCGTCGCCGCGCGCGCCTTGTCCCGCCAGAAAGAGGACAGTTACCCCCCGGCGAGGGTCGCCGCGCTGAACCATGCTCTCGCCATGTTGATCGTGCCGCTCACCATCCTCTGGCTCGTGAGCGGCTACCCGTCCGCCGCCCTCGAGTCTCTGCGGCAAGACTCGGCGGCGCGGGAGAGGGACCGCTCGGCAAGACTGCTTGCCACCGCCCGCGAAGGGGACGTGGGGCTCGTGCGTTCACTCCTGCGGCGCGGCGCCGCGCCGGACACTCGCGCCGTTTCCGGCGCCACCGCTCTAATCGCCGCTGCCGCCAATGGCCACCTCGAGGTCGTGCAGGTTCTGCTCCAGGGGGGCGCGAACGTCAACGCTACGGACAGCTCCGGGCGCACCGCGCTGATGAGCGCCGCCGCCAATCGCTCCACCGGCGTGGTGCAACTGCTGATGAAATCCGGCGCTGCGGTCAATCAGAAGGATTCGGCGGGCAAGACGGCGCTGATGCTGGCCGCTTCCACCGGACACGAACCCACGCTGCTCGGCCTGCTGGGAGCCGGGGCCGAAGTCAATGCTCGCTCCGCCAACGGAGAGACGGCCCTGATCGCCGCCGCCCGCGCCGGGAACGCGGGAATCGTCCGCTTGCTCCTCGCCGCCGGAGCGGATCCGAGCGCTCAGGACATCGAGGGCAATTCCGCTCTCGGCTGGGCAACGAAGCTGAACCACCAGGAAGTCGCAGAGACGCTCGTCAAGTACAGTTCCAAAACTGCCAAGCCTTGAATGCGAGGATGCTGCCCAGCCGCAGGTGCCGCGCCGGGGATGGACAAAGTCCCATCTATCAGTTCTCGAGTATCGGGTCCCCATACGACGCAGTAAGGGTGGCGGCCGGAATGAGGTATAGTGCTGCAACGAGACGCCTACCGTCCGCCGGAGGGATCGAATGAATGCCGATACAGCGAGTCAACGCCTCACACGCGGAACACGGTTGAAGTGGGTTGTCTCGTGGGGGGCTCTCAGAGGCGTCGCGCTTGCTGCCGTTTTCCTTGCGACGACCACGCTTGCTCAGGATGGCCCTGCGCCCGCAGGACCAGCCGCTTCGGAGTCTCCCGTCGCCACCGTCCGAGTGGACGCGACTCCCGATCACCTGTTGAACTCGTTTGATCCGGATAGCGCCCTCGGCAGCTCGATCGATGTCCTGTCCCACTCAGGGATCGACAAGGTCTATTCCCCGCACATCATCCAAGAGGCACTTTCGGCGGGCTGGGGACCAATTACTTATCGCAACAATACCGAGCTCCGCATGGCCGCCTGGCACTGGACCGAAAATGGAATGTGGAGCGATCCGGCCCACCAGAGTGGATACTTCACCGGCAGCTCCGAGCTCAAGGAACCCATCCGCTACATTCTCGCTTACTCGCTGCCCCGCCGCGGTTTCTCGACCAGCGGCGACCGCCCGGTGAAAGGGCCCACCCTCACCTATTGGAAGAGCAACCCGTATCTCACCAGCAAATTCACCGGGGAAAGAGACTCCCTGCACCCGCAATGGGTGGTCATGGACCTGCGGGCCGCGAAACCAGTGAACGCCATTCGCATCGCCTGGGCGAGTCCTTATGCCGTGATTTATCGAGTAGAGTATTGGATAGGCAAAGACGCGCTCGATTTCGATGGGGGCCCTCAGGGCGAATGGAAGACTTTCCGTTCGGGCAGGGTGAAGAATGCCCGAGGTGGCACGATAACTCTGAAGCTCGCGGAGGCACCCGTTTCAACCCAGTACTTGCGCGTCTGGATGACGAGATCATCGAACACCTGCGATCTGCATGGCTCGGACGACCCCCGCAACTGCGTCGGATACGCCATCCAGGAGATCACTGCCGGCAACGTCGATGCTGGTGGCGCGTTTGTCGATGCCGCGAAAGATGCTTCCGGCCAGAACCAACCCGCGTATTGCTCTTCTTCCATCGATCCCTGGCACTCCGCCGCCGACGCGAACGCCAGCGGGAGCTACCAGCACAGCGGCTTCGATCTCTTCTTCACGAGCGGTCTCACCAACAACCTGCCCGCCATGATTCCGGTCACCATGCTTTACGGTACGCCGGACGATGCTGCCGCGCAGATTGCCTACATCGAAAAGCGCGGCTACCCGATTGCCTATATTGAGATGGGCGAGGAGCCTGACGGCAAGCACGCCCTGCCGGAGGATTACGGGGCGCTTTACATCCAGTGGGCGAAGGCCATTCACAAGGTCGATCCGAAGCTCAAGCTGGGAGGCCCGGTTTTCGAAGGCGTCAACGAAGACATCCGAGTGTGGCCCGACGCGCAAGGCCGAACGTCCTGGATGGGCCGCTTCGTGGATTACCTGAAGACGCATGGCCACCTTCGCGACCTCGCCTTCGTGTCTTTCGAACACTACCCCTTCGAGCGGTGCGACATCACGTGGAAAACCCTTTACCGGGAACCGGAACTGATGAAACACATCCTGCAAGTGTGGCGAGAAGATGGCGTGCCCAAGGAGGTGCCCCTGATGGTAACCGAGAGCCACCTTTCTGCGGCTCTCACCGGGCCCATGAGCACCATCTTCGCGGCCGTATGGCTTGCGGATAATATTGGCTCCTTTTTCGAGGGGGGAGGCGCTGCCTTCTACCACTCGCCCATCCAACCCCAAACGGTCCAGAACAGTTGCCTCGGATGGGCCTCCTGGTCGAATTTTGTCGCCGACCGCGATTACAACATCGAGGGGTACACCTCGTTGTACTTCGCCGCCCACATGATCAACCTGGAGTGGGTGCAGCACCGCTCGGGCGTCCATCACCTGTTTCCCTCCTCGACCGGCATCAAGGATAGCGAGGGGAATGTACTCGTCACGTCTTATGCCGTGCATCGCCCCGATGGAAACTGGTCCTTGATGCTGGTCAATCGCGACGAGACCAACCCCCACACGGTGCGCGTCGTCTTTGAGGATTCCAAGAGCAAACGGAGCGCGTCCTTCTCAGGACCGGTCACCGCGGTGACGTTCGGCAGCGAACAGTACGTGTGGAAGAACGACGGCCCGAACAGTCACGCCGATCCCGATGGGCCGCCGGTGACGGTCCCCGCAGCCGACGGGCCAA
>JBEKUI010000132.1:0-11999 GCA_049515175.1 Terriglobia bacterium | reverse complement strand
ATGTAAGTCCAGAAGATGTAGATGCCCACGGCGAAGGTCAACACCAGGAGCGCGGTGTTCACGATGCGCTGCCGCTCGCGACGCGCCTGGTCGAGCGTGCAAATGCCGCGGCGGCGAAAATAAACGAACAAGGCGATGGCCAGGAATCCCAGCGCCGCCCCGCGGAACAGCCAGCGGTAGTTGCCGTACAGGACGTTGCCCAGATCGGCCGCCACCGAAATACTCGCCAGTCCCACCATCACCAGCACAATCGGCGTCACGCAGCACAGCCCGCCAATCAATCCCGCCAGGAGCGAAATCACGAGCGCGCCGCGCCGATCGCCAGCAGCCGGTCGTGTGGTTTCTCCCGATCCCATGCCCTGATTCACTCTCGATAATTATAGAAGCAGCAACCCGCGAGCGTCACAGAAATCGCAGACATCTTGTCTGTGCCGCTTAATTTCACTTTTTTTCTTGACCACACCCCGAGCCTGCGTATACTCACCGGTAGGTATGAAGAAAGCAGTCACAAGCCCTCGTCATGGCGTTTCCGCCAAGGAAGCGATCCACACCGTCGCCGCCGAGCTCTTCGCCGAGCGCGGGTACAGCGCCACTTCGACGCGCGAGATCTGCCAGCGCGCGGGAATCACCAAACCCGTTCTTTACTATCACTTTGGGAACAAGGCGCAGCTCTATGAGGAGTTGGTGCTCGATGCGTATCGCGAGTACCAGCGGGAGATCCGCCGCGCTTCCCAGCGCGGTCGCAGCACGCGCGAGAGGCTGATCGAAACTCTGTATGGCATCCTGGCCTTCGCGCGGAGAAAGCACAATGAATATCGCCTTGCCGTGCGCATGGCCGTCGCCCCGGAAGAGGAAACTCCGGCGATCGATTTCGTGGAGATGGGCCGCGCGGACGAGCGCCTGCTCACCGCGATTCTGAGAGAGGGTGTGCGCAAGGGCGAGGTGAAGGGCCGGCCGCAGCAGATCGCCGGAGCCATCTGCGGGATCGCTTTTGCCTGCGTCATGGGTTATCTCCTCACCGGAAAACCCTCGCTCGACCGGAAACTCGCCCGGGACACCATCCACCTTCTCATGGACGGCTGCGGCAAGGAATCTACCGATCGGTAAATCCACATGAACTTTCTTCGCAAATTGGCGCTAAGTCTTATACTCGTAGGTATCCTCCCCCTGGCCGGAGTTCGGGCGGGAGACCTCGCGGAACAACCCGGCCTCACGCTGGAGCAGGCGGTGGCGCTGGCGCTGGACCGCAATCCCCAGGCGCTGATCGCCCGGCAGCGGATCGACATTCTCAAGGGTCGCATCACGGAAGTCCGCGCCGACGCCCTGCCCTTCCTCAAACTGAATGGAAGCGGCACGCGCTGGCGCGACCCGGCTTTTCTGAATTCCTCGAGCTTCGACAAGATTCCCGCCGAGTTTCGCAACGCCCTGACGGTGACCCCGGCCAACCTGTTCGACTACAACCTGAGCGTCTCGCAGCCGCTTTACACTTCCGGCAAAGTGGGCACGGCGCTCAAGTTGGCGAGCCTGGAGTCGGAAGGCGTGGGCGTGGACCGCGACCGCGTCGAGCAGGATATTCGCCTGGCGGTCATCAAGGCGTTCTATGGCGTGCTCATGTCGCAGGGACGGCTCGAAGTGGCACAGGAGACGGTGCGCGAGCGCACCAAGAGCCTGGAGATCGTGCGCAGCCGTTTTGCGGGCGGCGTGGCCACGGAGGTCGACGTCCTGCGCTCACAGGTGAGCCTCGCCAACGTCCAGCCGGACCTGATTCGCGCCGAAAGCGGCGTGCGCCAGGCGCGCACGTTGCTGAACAATCTTCTGGTGCGCCCTCTCGACTTCCCCACGGAAGCGGTGGGCCGACTGGCGTTTGAGCCGCAGGCGCCGAAGAGCCTCGAGGAAGTGGTGCGCCAGGCCTACCAACACCGGCCGGAGCTCGAGCGGGCGCGCCTCAACGAGCACGAGGCCGAGCACCAGCAGAAACTCGCCAACGCCGAGAACCGGCTGCGCCTCGATTTCAACGGCCAGTACGGCGTGAATGCGCGCCTGCCGTCCGATCTCCTCGACCACGAATTCTCGCGTTACATGTTCACGGTGACGGTGGGGCTGCCGCTTTTCGACGGCGGGCGGCGCTCGGGGCTTCTGCAGCAGGCGGTCGCCAACCGCAAGGTGGCCGAACTCACGCGCATCGACCAGGAAAACTCCGTCCGCCTGGAGGCTCAGACTGCCCTGGACGAGCTGACGCGGGCGGAGAAAACCGTCGAGGCGGCGCGCCTCAACGTCAAGGAAGCCGAGCGCGTGCTCGAAATGATGCAGGGCAATTACCGCTACGGTGCGGCGACCACGCTCGACGTCCTGCAGGCGGAGACGGCGCTTTCGGTGGCCCGCTGGACGCTCTTGCAGGGGCTCTACGATCACACCGTGGCGCGCGCGCAGCTTCGCTGGGTGATGGGGCTCGACCCCGTCGCGGAATTCGCCGGCGATACCAAGGCCGACAAGGAGCAAGACTCCCATGGCTTCTAAGAAATTCCCCGCGGCAGTTCTGGCCAAGGCGGCCGCGGGCTGCGCCCTGCTGGCGCTGGGTGCGATGTCGTGTTCGCGCGAGGCGGCCAAGACCGCCGCGCCGCCGCCCCTGGCCGTGCGCGTGGCGCGGGTGGAATCGCGGCCATTGGAGATCACGCTGGATGTGACGGGATCGCTCGTTTCCTCGGTGGCAGTGGACGTGAAAACGGAATTCGCCGGGCGCATCGTCTCCATGCTGAAGCAATCCGGGGACCGCGTGGCGCAGGGCGAACTGCTCGCCCAGCTCGACGATGCCAATGCCCGCCTCTCGTTCGGCCAGGCGCGCGCTTCGTTGGAAGTCGCCCAGGCGGCCCAGGAGCGCGCCCAGGTGGGTGAGGAGCACGCCCGGAAAGAATTCGAGCGCGCCCAGAATCTGCTCAAGACCGGCGGCATCACCGACCGCGATCTTCAGGCCGCGCAAATGTCGCAGCGTGACGCGCAAGCGCAGGTGAAGGTCGCCGAGGCGCAAGTCGAGCAGGCCCGGCAAGCCGCAGCCGTGGCGGAGAAGCGTCTGCGCGACTGCCGGATCATCTCGCCCATCTCCGGCGAGGTCGAGCGCAAGGCGCTCAACCCCGGCGGCTGGGTCGATGGCAACGTGCTGCTCTACCGCCTGGTGGACAATCAGCGCTTGGAGCTCGACACCTTCGTCGCCTCTTCCGACCTGGCCAGCGTGAAGACCGGACAGACGCTGCGTTTTACCGTGGCCGCCTATCCGGGTGAAAACTTCGAGGCGAAGCTCATCAGCATCAGCGCCGCGGTGGACATGCTGAACCGCTCCACGCCGGTGCGCGCCGCCGTGCCGAATCCCATCGGAAAGCTCAAGGCCGGGATGTTCATCAAGGGACGGATCGTCACCGGCGTAGTGGCGCAAGCGACGGTCATCGCCCCGGAGGCGCTGTGGCGCCGCGCCGGCCAGGCGCCCTACGTCTATGTGGTCGAAGGTAACCAGGCCCGCAAGCGCGAAGTGAAGCTGGGGCGCGAGGAGCCCGCCGGGCTCGAAATCACCGATGGGCTGCGCGCCGGGGAAACCATCGTTCTGGAACAGAACCTTGAACTGGCGGAGGGCGTCGCGCTCGCTCCGCGCACATAAAAGACCATGTTTCTCTCCAACCTCTCCATTCGGCAGCCCGTCTTCGCAACCATGATGGTCGTGGCGCTGGTGGTGGTGGGCATCTTCTCCTACATCGAGCTGAAGATCGACCTCTTCCCCAACATCGATATTCCGGTAATCAGCATCACCACGACTTATCCGGGCGTCGCGCCGGAAACCGTCGAGACGGAAGTCAGCAAGCGGATTGAGGAGGCGGTCAACCCCGTCGGCGGCATCCGGCACATCAACTCCGTCACCACAGAAGGCATATCGAGCGTGGTGGTGGAGTTCCAGCTCGGCAAGAACATCAACACCGCGCTGCTGGAAGTGCAGAGCAAGATCAACGGCATTCGCAGCCTCTTCCCGCGCGAAGTGAAGGAGCCGGTCATCCAGCAGATCCGCTTCGACGAGCTGCCGATTCTCTCCATCGCCGTGCTCTCGCGGACGCTCGACGCCAAGGCGCTGACCACACTGGGCGAGAAAGTACTCAAACGGCGATTGGAAAACATCTCCGGCGTCGGTCAGGTGCGGCTGGTGGGCGCGGCGCGCCGCGAGATTCACATTCTGCTCGACCGCGACAAGCTCAAAGCCTACGGCCTCACCTACCCGGAGGTCGCCGAGGCGCTGCGCCGCGAGAACCTCGACATCCCCGCCGGCAAGCTCGACCAGGGTTTGCGCGAATCGCTGGTGCGCGTGGCGGGCCGCGCCCAGGAGGCGCGCGACTTCGATCACCTGATCGTGACCGTCCGCAATGGCTTCCCGGTCACTCTCGCGATGCTCGGCCGGGTCGAGGACGGCATTGAGGAGCAGCGCAGCTACGCCCTGCTGGACGGCGAACCCGCCGTGGCGCTGCAAATCCAGAAGCAGGCGAGCGCCAACACCGTCGAGGTCGCCGACACCGTGCACGCCAGCCTGGCGCGCTTGCAGGCGGAGATGCCGCCGGGCGTCGAGCTGCGCGTCGTACAGGACAATTCCATTTTCATCCGCGATTCGGTCGAGGACGTGCGCACCACCCTGATCCTGGGCGCCCTCCTCACCATCTTCGTCGTCTTCCTCTTCCTCAACAGCTGGCGGAGCACCGTGATCACCGGCGTGACGCTTCCCATCTCGGTAATCAGCGCCTTCATCATCATGCGCGCCCTGGGCTTCACCCTGAACGTCATGACGCTCATGGGCCTCTCGCTCGCCATCGGCATGCTCATCGACGACGCCATCGTGGTGCGCGAGAACATCGTGCGCCACATGGAACAGGGCGCCGACCACATGACCGCGGCCATCGAAGGCACGGCGGAAATCGGCCTGGCGGTGATGGCCACCACGCTCACCATCATCGCCGTGTTCATTCCCGTGGCGTTCATGGGCGGCATCGTGGGCCGCTTCTTTTACCAGTTCGGGATGACGGTAGGCTTCGCCGTGCTGGTCTCGCTCTTCGTCTCCTTCACGCTCGACCCCATGCTCTCCTCGCGCTGGTACGACCCCTCGATCGAGGCCGGCCGGCGGAAGGGCTGGCTGAGCCGCCTCCTGGGGCGCGCCAACGAGCGCTTCGAAGATCTGCACGGGGTTGTGGCGCGCGGCCTGGGCTGGTCGCTTCGCCATCGTGGCGTGGTGGTGGGCATCGCGGCCCTCTCCATTGTGGCGAGTTTCGTCATCTTCGGCCGGCTGGGCAGCGCCTTCATGGCAGATTACGACCGCGGGGAATTCCAGGTCTCTTACAAGATGCCCCCCGGCACGACCCTGCGCGAGACCGCCGACGTGGGCCGGCGCGTCACGGGGCTGCTGCGCGGACATTCGGAAGTGGCTTATTCGCTGGTCACCATCGGCGCGGCGGGAACGACGCCCGTCAATGAGGGCGCCATCTACATCAAGCTGAAGCCGCGGCGCCAGCGCCGCCTGACCGATTTTGAACTTCGCCAGTTGGTGCGCGGCGAGCTGGCGCACTGGCCGGGTCTGCGCTCCATTGTCGGCGAGGTCGAATACATGGCCGGGGAAGGCCAGCCGCTGCAAATCAGCGTGCGCGGCACGGACCTCATCAAGATCGACCACGTCGCCGCCCAGGTGGTGGCGAACACCAAAGCCACGCCCGGCACCGCCGACGTCGATTCCAGCCGCGAAGACCCGCGCCCGGAAGTGCGCGTGCGCTTGGACCGCAAGACGGCCTCCGACCTTGGGCTCGACCTCGGCACGGTGGCTTCGCTGGTCCGCGGGCTGATCGCCGGCGAAGTGGTTTCACAGTTCCAGGATCCCGACGGCGACGCCTACGACGTGCGCGTGCGCCTCGATGAAAACCAGCGCCGGTTGCGCGAGGACCTGGCGGACGTGTACGTGCCGGTGATGAATGGCGCGGCTGCAACCCGCGCCGGGGTGCCGCTCACCCAGGTGGCGGCGCTGGAAGATTCCGAGGCGCCGTCGATCATCCGCCGCCGCGACCTGCTTCGCGAGGTGCGCGTCATGGCGTCGACGCAGGACCGGCCGCTGGGCACGGTCATTGACGACCTGCGCGTCAAGAACAGCCAACTCCAGCTCCCGCCTGGCATTCAGATCAATTACACCGGCCAGGCCGAGGACCTGGGCGAAACGTTCTACTACATCTACCGCGCCCTGATTCTGGCGGTGATCTTCATCTACGCCATCCTCGCCTCGCAGTTTCGCAGTTTCTTCCACCCGCTGGCCATCATGCTCTCGTTGCCCCTGTCGCTGGTGGGCGTGGCGCTGGCGCTGTGGGCGACCCACGACAACCTCAACATCATGTCGATGATCGGACTCATCATGCTGATGGGCCTGGTCACCAAGAACGCTATCCTGCTCATCGATTACACCAACCGCCAGCGGCGCGAAGGCATGGACCGCGCGCAGGCCCTCATCCGCGCCGCAAAAGTCCGGCTGCGGCCCATCATCATGACCACGACGGCGATGATTTTCGGCATGCTGCCACTGGCGTTTGCGATCGGCGCCGGCTCGGAGATGCGCGCTCCCATGGCCCGCGCCGTCATCGGCGGGCTCATCACCTCCACTCTGCTCACCTTGATTGTGGTTCCTGTCGTGTACACCTATCTCGACGACTGGGGCACGCGCTTGCTCGCCTGGTGGGAAGCCGGAACCCCCGACCACGCCGACGTCCCCGTGGAAGAAAAGTAGGAAGCAGCCCTTCCGCACGGCCGCATTCCGGCTCGTCACTTGTCACTCGTCACCGCTCTTAACCCGTGCTACGGGGTGGTGAGTTGCAGTGCGGGCAGCCAGTCGGTGAGCTGGCGGAGGACCGCGTAATCGGTGCGGTCGACTTGCAGAGGGGTGATGGAGATGGCGTGGGCGCGGATGGCGGCGTAATCGGAGTCAGGCTCGGCGCTCTCGATGCGCGCCGTCTCGTCGAGCCAGAAGTAGGGCCGGCCGCGCGGATCGGACTTCTCGTGGACGACGTTCTGCGAAATCTTCTGGCTCTGCCGCGCCACGCGCACGCCTCGCACTTCGCCGCGCGGAACGTTGACGTTGAGCATGACGCCGGGCGGTAGACCCTTTTCGAAGATTGTGCGCGCCAGTTGCGCGGCAAACGCCGCGGCGGCGGAGAAATCCAGATACTTGCGCGTGGCGAGTGAAATCGCGAAGGCGGGAACGCCGTGCAGCGTCGCTTCCATCGCCGCCGCCACGGTGCCCGAGTAGATGACGTTCTCCCCCAGATTCCCGCCGGGATTGATTCCCGAGACCACCAGATCCGGCTTCTGCGGAAGCAGTCGATAGAGGGCCAGGATTACCGTATCGGCGGGCGTGCCGGTGACCGCGAAGTGGCGCTCGTCGAGGGCATGGACGCGCAGTGGCGCGTGCACGCTGATCGACTGGCTTGTGGCGCTCATCTCGCGGTCGGGGGCGACAACAGTCACCTCGCCCACCGCGGCGAGGCCTTCCTCCAGCGCCTTCAGGCCGGGCGCGTAGATGCCATCGTCGTTGGTAATCAGAATACGTTTCGATTGCATGATAATCCAACCGTCGCGAAGACGGCCGGCGCGAGAAAGACCGGCTGCGGGCCGCGGCCTCTTTTCAAAGAATGATTCTAGCACGGAGTTCCGCGCCCCTTGACGAATGCGGCGCACTTGCGGGCAACTGAAACAGTCATCAACCGCCGTCCCGGCTCAAGAGAAATCGCGGTCCTTGACCGGCGCACCCATGGCGTATAATCCCGCCACCGCAAGCTGAGAGATCTAGAGCAAGTCCTAACGGGAGGTTGACGTGAAGAATCCCGGCGTGAGTCATCGAAGAGGATTCTTGCAGAACTCGTGGAAGGCGGCGGCCGCCACGGCCTTTGCGGCATCGAACCCGCGGGCCGCGCGAGGCCGGAGCGCCGAGACTGCCGCGCCCGCTCCCGCGCCCGGCCAATCGACCGGCGAGGAGCGAGGCGCCCAGCGGCTGACCGTTGACGCGCTGCGCGCCTGGGAAGCTCTCCAGTATGGGATGTTTATCCACTTCGGCATGAGCACCTATGTGGGAAAGGAAATTCCTGACGGCAAAGCGCCCGCCTCCACCTACGCGCCGGACAAGCTCGACGTGGACCAGTGGATTCAGGTCGCCCGCGATGCGGGAATGAAATACGCGGTGCTGACGACCAAGCACGTGGCGGGACACTGCCTGTGGCCGAGCCGCCTGACCAACTACACGGTCGCGAACAGCGGCGACAAAACCGACGTCGTCGCCGCGTTCGTGAAAGCCTGCGAGCGGCACGGCGTACGCCCCGGCTTCTACTATTGCTCCTGGGACAATCACCACCTCTTCGGCAGCTTCACCGTGAGCATGGGAGGCCGGCTCTCGGTGGGTGACGAATCCAAGCGGCCGCTGGCTTACACGACCTCCCTCTACCAGGATTTCCAAACCGCCCAAATCACCGAACTCCTGTCGAACTACGGACGGATCGCCGAAGTCTGGATTGATATTCCCGGCGTCCTGGGCCGCGGCTATCGAACGTTTCTTTACGAACACATCGCGCGCCTGCAACCCGACGCGGTCATCATGATGAACAGCGGAATCGACGACGGCACCCATTACAACATCGAGTACGCGTGGCCATCTGACTTGATCGCCATCGAGCGCAACCTACCGCCGCCCGAAGGCCACGCCCGCTGGCGGACCATCGAGGGCCGGCGTTATTACGTGCCCGGCGAGTTGTGCGATCCGATTGGCAAGGAATGGTTTTATGTGGAGGGTGACCGCCCGCGCCCGGACGAAGAACTGCTGCACTTGCTGACCGAGTCCCGCCAGCGCGGCGCGAATGCGCTGCTGGACGTTCCCCCCGACCGCCACGGACTGATTCCCGATGCCTCCCGCGACACGTTGCTGCGTTTGCGCAGCAAGATGAACCTCTGACAAGTGGCTCTTAGGGGCGGTTCGCGAACCGCCCCTACGGTCCCATGCGTGGCGACCTGAAGCCCGCCGCTACGTTATGCGAGCAATTTCTTGACGAGGTTGCCGGAGACGTCGGTGAGGCGGAACTGGCGGCCCTGGAATTTGTACGTCAGCTTGGTGTGGTCGATACCCATCAGGTGCAGCAGGGTGGCGTGGAGGTCGTGCACCTCGACGGGATCCTCGACGACGTTGTAGCCGAGCTCATCCGTCTGGCCCAGACTGATGCCGGTTTTGATGCCGCCGCCCGCCAGCCACATGGAGAAGGCGCGCGGATGATGATCGCGCCCGAGGAACTTGGAGCGGTTGCGTTCCTCGTTCATGGGGGTGCGGCCGAATTCCCCGCCCCAGACGACCAGGGTGGAATCGAGCAGGCCGCGCTGCTTCAGGTCCTGGACGAGCGCCGCCGCGCCCTGGTCGGTCTCGCGGCAGAGGCTCTGCAAGCGGGTGACGATGTCGTCGTGGCTGGACGTGCCGTGATGGTCCCAGCCGCGATGATAGAGTTGCACGAAGCGCACGCCGCGCTCACGCCTGCCCTACGCCGACTGCTTTGCCGCCGCCCTCGCCCAGACCAGGAAAGCCGCGTTAGTCACGAGTGACAAGGATTTCGAGCGCGTGGGACCTGCCCTCAAAACCCTCTGGGTCTGTGGGTGCTATGTTCTTTGCGCGTAGGGCTTCGCACATTCGCAGACATCAGGAATCGATACCAGCGCCACTCCCGATTTCTATACGGGCGATCATACCTGGAATTGGTTGACTCTAAGGAGGTCGACCGTTACAATCGGCGCAGCTATGCGATTGCAGTAGTATTTGTCCGAATCACGCCTATGGCCGCAGGGAAGACCCGCACGACAAATGAATGGGAGTTTCAGGGGGAGGTACTCAATTGGCTCAATGAAGAGATTCGGTGTCGTAGTGGGATGGGACTCGACAAAGCAACGCAGGAGCCATCCAAAGTCACACCAAAACGAAATGACTTGGTTGTGTGGGAGAACCGCGCCGCTGAGGGTGCCCTCCTGACTATCGAGCTGAAGACCCCCGCGACCTCCATAACAGATCCAAAATTACTCTCAGACGCCGACGAAAAAGCGAAGAGGTGGGGAGCTAGGTACTTCGCGATATGGAACATGCAGGCTGCTGAACTGTACCAGACGCCGCCTCCTGGGATTCAAGCAACCCCGATCCACAGAACACACAACTGGCTGCCGGATGCGTTAGTGACCAGCGTGGATGACTGGCTTAAGAGAAAGCCTGCTATCTCGTTGCAGAAGCGTGCCGTCGAAATCCTTGACAGGGCGTGGACATCATTCGTTACTGGCGGAGCCCAACCCCTCCCGATTGACGCGTCCGTCTTTGTTGAACGTCTAGCTGAAGTTCTGGCCCGCCTACGCGGTGAAATTCAGCCCACTCTGGCAAAACGTGCTGCCGCAGATCGCAGTTTAAGAAAGAGGTTGCGGGCTCTTGCCGCTGCTCAAGGGTTCCTCGGCTTTGTAGAAGATCTCGACGCCGCGATTGCCGGGCAATACACATATCGACTCATCGGCCAAATCCTCTTCTATTTTGCCCTTCGTCGGAAACAGTCAAGCCTCCGTGCTCTTTCCTTGTTACCTTCAGACATTATCCCGCAAGCTTTACGACCGTATTGGGACGACGTACGGCGATTCGATTACGAAGCGCTCTTCCAGTTTAGTGAACTAGACCAACTCGTACCGGTTCCTCACAATGCTCAACTTCTCGTTAGACGTTTGATTGAACAGTTTTCTACTTACGATTGGAATAACCTTCGAGACGACGTGCTGGGTGCCATTTTTGAGCGCCTTATCCCCCCGAGCGAGCAACGTTTGCTAGGGCAGTTTTACACCCAACCGCGAGTTGCAGATGTACTTGTCGCCTTCACTGTGGATTCCCAGGGTGGTAACGTCCTCGATCCTGGATGCGGGAGCGGAACCTTTCTAATGCGCGCATACGATTTGATCAAAGCCCAGTCGGGCCTATCCCACACGGATTTACTCACAAAACTGTGGGGGTTTGATATAAGTCCATTTGCAGCCGAGTTAGCCGCCATTAATCTCTTTCGCCAAGACATGTCGGCATTCAGTAATTTCCCGCGAATTGTGCCCCATGATTTCTTTGATCGGACACCCGGAGAGCAGATTCCTTTTCTTCCTGCGAAGGCGGGAGGGGCCGAAAATGTAGCAATAGAGATTCCCGCCTTCTCGGCTATCATCGGCAACCCGCCGTATTTGCGGTCACAGAACCAAGATGACCTCGATAAGAATTACAAAATCAAGTTATCCCAAGCTGCAATTCTTAATGGCATTCGGCCAGCTAGTAAGACGGACCTGTTTGCATTCTTCATATATAAGGCGCTTCAATTCATGAGGCCCGGCTCGCGTATTGGGTTTGTCACAAGCGCGAGTTGGCTGACGACACAGTTCGGAACCCCTCTTCAGAGGCTTATGCTGGATCGTTTGAAGCTCGTTGCTTTGATCGGCTCAAATGCCGAGTCATTCTTTTCCCAAGTGGACGTAAACACAGTTCTTGTCGTAGCAGAAATGCGAGCCACACCGGGGCCTGCAAGTGGAGAATCTATGCGCTTTATTACCTTGAAGAAGAGGCTCGAGGAGCTTTTTCCCTCGGGACCGAATTATTGGTCGTCACTCCTCCACTTTGCTGATACGGTAGAGCAAGCGGAGCAATCTTGTGAAGATGATTCGGTGCGGATAAAACTAGTGGACGCCAACCACGAAAGGATGGACCTATCAAGCAATAGCAAAGAGCCCCGGAACTGGTCCATTTATCTTCGATCGCCGCTTACGTTCTACGAACTTTTCGGAGACGCAATCTGATGATTCCTCCTTGCCCGCTTAGGGCTCGCGCAAAAATAACCTCACAGATTGGGGGCGATAGTGTAGTTCCAGGTTGGTAGGATCTTGTGCGGGGTGAGGTGGAGTAGGCGGACGAGTTCGGG
>JBEKUI010000131.1:0-12012 GCA_049515175.1 Terriglobia bacterium | reverse complement strand
GTCGATGGCGACGAGCGCCTCCGTCTGGTTGATGACGATGTAGCCGCCGGACTTCAGCCAGATTTTTGGCCGCAGCGCCTTATCGACCTCCTGCTGAATGCCGAACTCCTCAAAGAGGGGCGTCCGGCGCGTGTAGAGTTTGACGCGGCCGACGAGCGACAGCTGGCACAGGGCGACGAATTCCACACAGCGCTCGTATTCGCTCTCACTGTCCACGCGAACCTGTTTGAAGTCCGGAGAGAGGATGTCGCGCAGAATGCGCTGCAACAGGGTCAAGTCGCGGTGCAGCAGCGCCGGAGCCTTCACGCGTTCGGCTTTGGCGCGGATGTCGTTCCACAGCGTGGCGAGAAACTTCAGGTCGGCTTTGAATTCCTCTTCCGACCGCCCGGCGCCCGCCGTGCGCACGATGAACCCGCCGGTGAGCGAGCCGCGATTTTCCAGAATGATGTTGCGCAGGCGGAAACGTTCCTCTTCCGAAGCGATCTTGCGCGAGACGCCGATGTGCGTGATCGTCGGCATGTAAACCAGGTAGCGGCCGGGCAGCGCAACGTGCGAAGTGATGCGCGCCCCCTTGGTGCCCAGGGGCTCTTTGGCGATCTGCACGATGATTTCCTGGCCCTCTTTCAGAAGATCGCTGATCTGGACCGGCTGGTTATTGCCGGGTCGTGAGGGCTCGAAGCGTTCCGGGCGGCTTCCGCCACCCACGCCGCGCCGTCCACGACGGCGGCGAGGGGCAAAACGCGGGCGCTGGTGGGGTTCGCGCAAGGTGTAGCGTTTCTCGCCCGGCGCACCCGGAGTTTCAACGGAGGGCGGAGTCGTCGATTGCTCCGCGGATGTCTCGCCGGGAGCCGACACACCAGTCTCGGCTGGCTCACCGGCTTCCGCCAACTCCGACTCCTCTTCACCCTCTTCTTCTGCACCGGCTTCCAGCTCTTCTTCGTCGGGAACTTCTTCCTCTGCCGGCAAAACTGCCTCGACGGGTTCCGGAGAACTCATGGCTTGCTCGGCGGCCGGAGACTCGACACTCTCTGCTTGAGCGGGCGCGGGTGCCGATTCGGCGGGGGCTTGAACGGATGGTTCGGCAGCCGGCTGGGCCTGGGATTTGAAGCCCAGGGCGCGGAGGATAAAGTTGGGGGAGAAGATCGCCGTTGATTCGTCCTTGAGCACAGTGGGCACGGCCACTGCGGGAGGAGCTATCAGGGGTTCCAGGACCGGCGTGCTTTCGGGGGCCGGAGCCTTCTGCGAAGTCTCCAAGGCGGGCGCTGCCAGTTCCGGAGGAGCAACGGCAGGTGGTTCGCTCGCCACTGCTTCGGCCGGCGCAACTTCAGGCGCGGCAGCCTCCGCAATCGGCGGGCTGGTTGGTTCCATCACCGCTTCGGCGCGGGCTTCGGTATTCTCAGAGATCGGCTCGCTTGGGAGCTCGACCGCTGGGGGTTCTGCTGCCGCCTCACGGTTTTCGGGCGCGGCGGTTGAAACCACCCCATCGCGGTACTTCGCAAGCGACTCGCCGGGAAGAATCTCAAAAGTATGTTCGGCGGGGGCTGGCCGGTCCTGCGGGTCCGGCCCGGGCGCAGGCTTGGGCGTAAAGCGAAAATCCCGTCCGCCGCGGTGCCGGCCGCGACGACCCCGGCGCGGGTCGTAGCGCCGGGATTCGCGCGAATCTCCTGGGGGGCGCGCCGGCACCGGAGCAGAAGGGGAAACGGAAGAGGGCGCGGCAGGCGGAAGGGGCGGGGCTTCTCCCGGTTCGGGGGCAGCCGACGGAGCAGTGCCCGCCGCGACCGGAGCTTCAGCGGGCTCCGCCGCAGGAGGCTGCGGCGCCGGAACAGGCGCCACGACCACCGGGGGAGGCGCCGTTGGGGCGGCTTCGGCCGGCGTGGCTTGGCCCGTCTCCACGAAGCGAGTGGCTCGCGTTTCCGCTTCCGTAAAGATCTTGTCGTATTCCTCTTCGTCCTCGACGAAATCGGAGACGTAGAGGAATGCATCGCGTTCCAGGCCGACATTCACGAAAGCCGATTGCATTCCCGGCAGCACGCGGCTGACCCGGCCCTTGTAAATGCTGCCCACCAGCCCCGTATCGGATTCGCGCTCGTAATACACCTCGACGAGTTGGTCGTCCTCAAACACGGCGACCTTCGTCTCGTGCGGAGACGAGGAAACGTACAACTCTTTTGCCATGGGAAACTCCTTATGGGGAACTCATTGCAGGATCTATCCGTCAACCGACGGAGATCAACTCGCCACGAGTTCCTCCGGCCGCCACCTCACGTCCCCGCAGGGACGGCATCGCTCGACGCCGGTAATCTCAATCTCAAGTGGCTTCGACCGCGCCCTCTTCTTTGAAGGACGGTCCGGACCCACTTTGTCCTTTCCGCCGGGCCCCGCAGGCCTCGCGGATTCAGGAATTCCGGCCGAGGTCGGCGTTCAATTCACGAATCGCCGCATCTCCACGCTCATGGCCAACCCCAGCCCCAGGAAGACGAATACGGCTGCGGAGCCTCCCTGGCTCATCAAAGGCAGCGGAATGCCGGTGATCGGGAACAAGCCGATCATCATTCCGACATTGACGACGATCTGAAAGAACAGGATCGCCGCGAAACCGATCATCAGAAACATGCCAGCACGATCACCCGCCGACTGCGCTCCATCGAGGAGCCGCACGAGCAAAGCCACGTAGAGCAACAGAACCAGGAGCGTGCCGACAAAACCTTGTTCCTCAGCAAAGGCGGCAAAGACGAAGTCGGCGTGGGAAACGGGAACAAACCCCAAACGACTCTGGGTTCCGTTTCCGAACCCCTTTCCCCAAAATCCGCCTGAGCCGATGGCAATCTTCGACTGTGTGCCTTGATAACTGGACCCCTGAGTGTCCTGTTTGGGGTGAACGTAACTCGTCAGTCGCTCACGCTGGTAAGGTCTCAGGAAATGCCAGCCGACCGGCAGCATCAGGGCTCCCAGCAAAGCCAGCACGGCAATTTGCCGCGCTCGAACTCCCCCGAGGAAAAGCCCCGCGGCAGCAATCGGGAAAAATGTCAAAGCCGTGCCGAGATCGGGTTGCAGGGCCACCAGCACTGCCGGCAGGCCAACCAAGGCTCCTACTTTCACAATATCTGTCCAGGCGACGAACTTGCCTGGCCGGTCGGCGAAATACGCCGCCACAACCACTATTATAACCAATTTTACAATCTCCGACACTTGGAAAGTCATCCCCGCCAGGGCAAACCAGCGCTTTGCCCCGCCAATTCGCGGTCCCACTACCAGCAGCACCACCAGCGAGATGACGCTCAAGGCGTAGAGCCAGATGGCCTGCTCGACGAACAGGTGGTAGTCCAGCCGGCTGACCAGGATGGCCAGGAAAGTGCCCAACAGGATCCAGTAGATCTGCTTGCGAGCCTGCCCAGCCAGCACCGTGTGCGCAGTGGTGCTGTAAATTTCGACGATGCCGACGGCCGCGATCATCAAGGCCAGGATCAGGAGAACCCACCCGGCATCCCGGAATCGGAGGCTTCGCTTCATTGCGTTCGATCCACTATCGCCCGCCGGCCACCGGAGTGGCGGGTGAGTTCTGGAGTTGGCTCAGGACGCGCACCTGCGTCTGGAGTTGGTTGGCGGGCAGCCGCTGACTCCCCTTCTTATCCAGAAAGGCTTTAATGACGTCGCGTACAACGGGCACGGCGACGGTCGAATGGTCGCCTCGCAGCACCAGCGCGCAGACCACAATCTCGGGCTTCGAGCTGGGTGAATAGCCTACAAACCAGGCGTTGTTTTTGTAAGTCCCCTTCTGAGCCGCCTGCAGTTCCGCGCTGACGACCTGCGCTGTGCCCGTCTTGCCGGCGATGTCGAGGCCCGGCTCGTGCGCCGCGGCCCCCGTCCCGCCGCCTTCGTTGACCGCGCCCCACATCCCCTTCGAGAGGGCATCGACGGTCTCTTCGCTCAGCGGAAATTCCCGCACGTTCTCTTCTTCCGGCGTCCGGCCCAGCGCCAGTAACTGGTCTTGAAAGGCCAGGTGCGGCCGCCGCAGGGTTCCTCCCGAAACGACTCCGGCGATGGAGTAGGCTAGCTGCAGAGGAGTGACGGCCACGGCGCCCTGGCCAATCGCCACCGAAATCGTCTCCCCCGCCCACCACTGCCGCTTGAAGGTTTTCCGGGCCCACTCGGGCGAAGGAATCAGGCCCGCGTCCTCGCCCGGCAGGTCGATGCCCGTCCGCGCGCCTAGTCCCAATCGCTTGGCGAAGAAGGCGATCTTTTCGATGCCCAGCATTTTGCCCAGGGTGTAGAAATACACGTCGCAGGAATTGACGATAGCGCTATGCAGGTCCATGCTGCCGTGGCCGGCGCGTTTTCCCCAGACCCAGTCGTGGTAAGTGTGACCGTAGATCGTGACCACTCCGGGGCAACTTACGGTGAAATTCGGTTTAATCGTGCCCGTTTCCAGCGCGGCAGCGCCGGTGAAGATCTTGAACACCGATCCCGGGGCAAGATGCGCCTGAATGGCTTTGTTCATGAGAGGCTTGTCGGGGTCGGAAGTGAGCTTCTGCCAGGTTTCTCGGTCCACACGCCGCGCGAAGTCGTTGGGGTCAAATGAGGGGTGGCTCACCAGGGCCAGCACTTCCCCGGTCGCCGGGTCGATGGCCACAACAGCGCCCGGCCGGCCTCCCAGCGCGGCCTCCGCCGTAAGCTGCAAATCGATGTCGAGCGTCAACCGTAAGTCATTGCCGGGCAAGGCGTTAATGGTGGTCATGGAGCCCATTTCCTGCCCGCGGCTGTTGACCACCACCCGGCGCATTCCGTCGCGCCCGGAGAGGATCGAGTCGTAGGCCCGCTCGATGCCGAACTTGCCCACCACGTCGCCGGGCCGGTAAGGTGAACCCGACCAGGCGATCATTTCCTCCGAGACTTCGCCGACGTATCCGAGGGTCGCCGCGGCAAGGGTGTTTTTGGGATAGGAGCGCTGCTGCACCTGGAGCAAATCGAGTTCCGGGTATTCCAGGCGATGGGCTTCGACGAAGGCAATATCCTCGATCGTCGCCGACTGTTTCAGGACGATGGGCTGGAAACGTGGCAGCCGGGCGGTGCGCTCGATTTCCGCCTGCAGGTCGCCAGATTCGATTCCCAGCCCGCGAGCGATGCCCTCGACCCGCGGCAGGGTCAGCGTGCTCGTGCTCTCTCGCATGAGCAGCACGCTGAAAGCCGGGAAATTGTCGGCCAGGATTCGCCCTTCGCGATCGAGAATCCTCCCCCGCGGAGCGATGACCGGGAGGTTGCGGATGCGGTTGCGCTCCGCCGCTTCCAGGTACTGCCGATGCTGCCCGATCTGCAGCCGCCAATATCCGATGAGGAGGGCTAGAAAGCTAGCTGCAATGAGGTATTGCAGAACGGCAATGCGCCGGACCGCCGAACGATCATCTTCCGGAAAACGAAATTCCATTTGCTTGCGTCTTGCCGCGCGAACCCCCCGCCAGCCTCTCGCGCAGTGTAACTCTAACCCCATGCGACTTCAACTAGTAAGGTGGTTGTCTGTGGAAATTCTGTGGAAAGAGCTGCCAGTTCACAGTCCGGCGGAGGAATAACCGCAAGATTGAACAGTGAATTTTGCGCTACGCGCCCCCTCATCAAGCTTTATTGCTGGGTGAATTCCCTGCAAATCCAGTGTTCCAAAAAGCCACACTTTTGGTCGAAATGGCGGCGAAAAACCCCTCGGAGTCTCACCCGTCTCGGACCATTTTGTCCCCCACCAGATCGCCCCCGCACCGCAGAGGTGGCGCTGAATTGTCCTCTGACTCTGCAGGTTTCTCTTTGATGCGGGCAAGAAGAGCCGCGGAGTTATACAACAACTCCGCGCTTGTATCTACCTGCTGGTCACGTTGTGCCAGAGTTCAGCCACCCAGGACACGAGCTCGTGTAGCCGACTGCCGACGATAGCTCCGATTAATGCACCTCCGAACCCGAGTATGGCTATGCGCCACTGGAGTTTTTCACGCTGTTTTTCATCCCGCCGTTGGAAGTGCTGATCGGGAGCGAATCCAGATTCGTATTGGAAAAATCCTGGGCACTTGTCCCTAGGCCTTTCGATTTCCTCGAACACTCCATCCAGTGAGTCTCCGGTGTAAGTCAGGTCGTAAATGACCCAAAGGTTCCGGTGGCACCGAGTTCTTTCGGGATTGGATGGCATGACCGATGACTTCCCCCGCGTCGCAAGCATCACTCGCTCACCATCTGTGATCTCACGTCCCTGGATTGCTAGAAAGCCGCAATCCAAGCACGTCTGGCGATGCCTCAGTCGCATGGTTTTGAGTCCCTCGAAAGTGCGTGCTGCTTTCCCCGCCCCCCCACCGGTGAGAGGAAGTCCCTACCGGACATCCGCGACTTTGCCGTCGTGGAATTCGACGGTCAGGTCCGCGTAGTTGTATAAAACGTTTTCGCCCAGACCAACGCGACTCTCTGGCGGGCCGAGTGCCGACTCAGCCTGCGCGACGGTTACCTGACGGAGTAGTGCCCGCGCCTTGTTTAACGACTCCATCCACCGCCGCATTTTAACCCTCTCTTCCAATATCGTCCCCATGCGGGTGTTCCAACCTATCCCATATCCCGCCAGCCAGAGCATCATCTCCGGATTACTCAGGTGCGGCGACAAATCTTTACCGTCCGAGCGCACGACTGCTTTACCATCCACCCAGGCAGCCTCCAACGCCAGTTGCTCGACCTTCCGATATCCTTCGACGCATTTGAGGATCTTTTGCGCAGAGAGCGCCTCACTGTCAAGACCGTACCGAGCCAACAGCGGTTCCAGTTGGTCGCGTCCGATTAGTTCGATAGGCAGTCCACGGACGAATTCCTGCGCCTGAACCGTGAAGCCAGAGGTCGTAATCAGGATGCCTTTGACAGCGCGTCTATCGGCGGTCAGCGCTCCGTAGAACTCTCGCACCGTGGCCGCACCCACAGGCGAGTCCGGAGCGTATCTCTTGCATTGGATGAGATAGCGCCCTCCGGTGAGGGGATGGTCGAGTGTCGCCACAACATCAACTCCTCCGTCTCCGCTGGCTTTGGTCATTTCGGCGCGAAACCCCATGCGCTCCAGAAGCCGGGTTATCAGTCCCTCAAATTCAATTCCGGAAAGTGTGTCAAGCCAGTTCATATACACCTCACTCGCTGGACCCTTGGATCGGGGGTCTGCGAGTCTGAAGGCAGGATTCTCCGCTTCTTTGCGGAGGGAATCAAGGTTGAGGGCAAGAAAAAAGGGCGGGCCAAGGCCCGCCCCTACGAAGGTTTGCTGCCTTCTGCCTTCTGCCTTCGGGCCCGGCGACGAAATGGGACTCAGGCCTGGCCGAATTCCAGGGCTGCTTCGAACATGGCGGCGATATTTGCGGGTGGGACGTCGGGCTGGACGTTGTGGACGGGGCAGAGGACGTAACCTCCGCCCGGCCCCAGGTCTTCGATGCGTCGTTTCACTTCGGCTCTCACTTCCTCCGGCGTGCCCAGCGGCAGAACGCGCTGCGTATCGATCGCGCCCCAGAAGGTGAGGTCGCGGCCGAATTCGAGCTTCAGCCGCTGGGTGTCCATGTTCGCGGCAGCGACCTGCACGGGATTGAGCGCGTCGACGCCCACTTCCAGCAGGTCGGGGATAAGGCTGTAGACCGAGCCACAGCAGTGATAAAGGACGGGCTTGCCGAAGCGCCGGGCGGTTGCCACCATGCGCGTGTGCTGGGGCTTGATGAGCCGGCGATAGAGCTCCAATCGCATCAGGGGGGAGCGCTGCATGGCGATGTCGTCGCCATAGGTCACAAGATCGACGAATTCCCCGGCTTCTTCCAGGGCGCGCGTCGCGATGCCCACCCAGACGTCGGTGATACGTTCCGCCATCGCTTCCACGAACTTCGGACGCAGCAGCAAGTCCTCCAGCCACGCTTCGTAACCGCGCAACCACTGTGATTGGTGGACCGGCCCCGCGAGCAGGTTCAGAACCACCGCGCAATCGGTCTGCTCGCGCAACCGCCGCGCCCACTCGCGCACACCGCGATAGCGCCCGGGATCGTTCACGTCGGGCCAGGAATAACGCTCGAGGTCTTTGGGCGCGGGGTCCGTGAGCTTGTAGAACGGTCCGTCGCAGTTGATGAAGTGCCCGCCGGAGGGCCGCCGCCACGTGACACCCCAGTCGTCCACAAAACTGTCGGCATCGATGGCGCGTTCGGGCTGCGCATCAGGCGTGCCCAGGAGCACGGGGCGCGTATCCACGCCGAAACGTTCGAGGATGACGTCGTCGGGGATGACGGTGGAGTTGCGCCGGGCATACGCCACGGGGGGCGGCTCGGCGGGCAGATTCAAATGGGCGCGCAGGCGCTCGTGGAAACACGCCGTGACGGTTGAGGAGGCCGAAGCTCCCAGGTCGAGCGGCACACGATCCGATGGCTGGCGCCGCAGCGCCGCCAGCACGCGTTCGCGATGGGTCATGGTTCCCCCGGGCGAGGGCGATGGGGGTCCAGGGCGCTGGCATTATAGGCGAGAAGCGAACTGGGCGCGAGGCGAATGGCGAAGCGCCAGCCGCAAGTGGAAGCGACGGCGCGGCTAGCACCTCACGTTCCCAAGGCTAATGCGCATCCAAGGGAAACGTCTGCATGTCGCCGGGGTGGAAGGTAATGGCTCGGTCGACCTGCAGAATGTTTTTTCCGGGGCGGTAATCCGCCTCGAGAAGGAATGCCTTGCCGATTTTGTGCAGCAGGCTTTGGGCCGGCGGCGGAAGCGGCTCGTCGTCAGGCTCGAACGGGCGCGGATCCCGAAGATCCACACACTCCAGGGCCAGCGACTCAATCGCCTCAGGGGCAGTCTGCGGCGGGAGTTCGACCGTGGTGCGGTACCAGCCGCTGCGGGAGATCACCAGCGGCCAGCGTCCGCGGTGGGAGGAATACCATTGCGGCCGGCCCTTCAGCTTCACCCAAACCACCAAGCCGCTCTGCCGGTTCTCCGCCTCCATCTCAACGTAGAGGTAGTTGCGCGGGTCGCTGATGTTCTCGCCCTGCGTCACATCATAGGGCCGCAGTTTGCCCTCGCGCTCCAGTTCCTGCGCCATGATCGAATAGGTCCACGGAAATCGGTCCATCAACTCCTCGCGAGAGTCGCCGCTGAGGTCCGCGAAAACCGGAAGCAAGTGGTACTGAAGGACCGAATACCCCGTGTCGGCGAAGCAGTTGTTCGGCGTCGCCACCAGAATGAGCGGATGCTGGCCGAGCCTCTGGCCGTGGAAAGCGCGGTCGTCGTGGTCCATGCCCTGGAAGATTTCCTGCTGCACTTTCCCCCCGGCATCGAGCGTCACGCGGTAAACGTACTCGATATCGGAGGCGCGCCCCCAGCGCGCCATGAGGGCTTCCGTGGGGGTGCCGCTGTCCTCGTTACTTAAGACGATGCTATACTGGATGGTCTGGTTCGGGCCTTCCTGAAAGCGCTCGTACCACATCAGTAGCGGAGCATCCGAAAAATGGCCCACCGTGTCGGCGCGCGCCAGAAGGATTGGCGCGTGGGCGCTGGCCCGGTACTCCGGATCCTTCGGTTCTACTTCGATCACGTGGACGTTCTCCACCTTCAAGCCCGCACTGGGGGCGGACCACTGGGCGTTGCGTTCCACGCGCAGTCGATGGTTGCCTGCCTCCAGAGGGCCCAGAAACACGCGGTACGTCCAGCGCTCCTCCCCGTGAAGCACGATCACATCCTGGTTGTAATGATCGTCGAGATACGCCGTGGCGATGGCAGCCTCGGCCCCCGCGCGACCCCAGGCGGCGCCCGGCGCGGAAGCGATGACTTCCGCCACGGCTTCGCCGGGAGCTTTCAGTTCAAAGCTGAACTCGCGGCGTTCGGCACCCTGCGCGGCGGCAATGGGTGGGGCGAGTGCCAGCAGCGCGAGCAGCCAGTGAACGTAACGCATCGGACACCCTCCGGAAAAAGAAATGGCCCCCGGGAAGTTTCCCCAGCGGCTTGCGTTCGCCGCGCCACCCGGTTAAACTTTCCCCTGATGGCCGATCGGCGCAAGGTTCCCCGTTACGATTATGGCATGAAAGGCCGGCTGCACCCGGCGGGCGGGGGCGTGGGCACGAACGTCGTGGTGGGCGTCATCAGCATGCAGGGCTGCTCCCTGGAAAGTGGGCAGGACCTGGAAGTCGGCAGGAAGTGCGAGCTCTACCTGGACTGGCAAGGGAGTGACCTGGGTTTTGAGGCGCAAGTGGTGGCAAAGGAGGCGGACGGAACACTGGGATTGAGATTCCTCTCCGTGGACCGGGAGAGCCAGCAGCGCCTGAGCGAGCTGTGTAATGCACTTCGCCTGCGGCCGCCGACGGCTGCGACCCCGGAGATCGAGCACGCGCCCCTGCCGTCGCCGGAGACTGCGACGCCACTCGCCGACGGGCCGGTCGTCATCTCGCTGCCCGCGGGGAACGCGGCCTCACCCGCGGCCCTGCGCGAGCGCCGCCGCGTTCCCCGCTACATCAGCGAATTGCGCGCCCACCTCACCAACGTCGCGACCGGCGCGGGGAGCAACGTCCGGCTGATCACGCTTTCTATTCTGGGCGGCTGCCTGACGGGTCCGGAGGCCCCCGAAGCCGGCCAGCCGTGCGATCTGAACACGGAGTGGAATGGCAAGCCGCTGCGCCTTCCCGCCCGAGTCATCTGGAAAAGCCGGGAAGGGTGCGTGGGCGTGAAGTTTTCGTCGCTCGAGCCGCCGACGGAACAACTGCTGCGCGAGATTTGCTCCAACCTCCGACTTCAACCGCCGGCTCCGCTCCCCCGCCCCGATTAAGCGGCGCCGCATTAACCTGGTCTATTCATTGTTTTGCAGTAATCGACCTGGGTATTCTACATCGCTGATAACCATGCAGAAGAGGTTTGATATCCCGGCCAAGCAATTGTAAACTCTATGAACCAAGCCAGAACGATTGCGGCGTTTGCGGTTGATCCAGACCGCGCATATTTTCGAATAGAGGGGGCACATACCAATGAGAAATCTTCGGATCATCCTTACTATGGTTGCGCTCGTTGTGCTGGGCATCGCCGGTTCGGCCGGGGCGAAGGACGCCCGGCTGCGGATTCGAGTCCACCCGAGTCAAGCCTACATTTACGTCGATGGCGTTGCCAAGGGCGGCGCAAGCCTCTCCGGCAACCGCCAGCTGCTATTGCGGCACATGAGCCCGGGCGAACACACGGTTGACATATACAACTACGGGTACGTTCCCGTCAGCGAGAAGGTCACCGTGGCAGAGGGCCAGACCCACAACCTCAAGGTCACCATGCAGCCGGTGCCGGGAACGGTTTCCGGCCCCTTTGGCCGCATTCAGATTGAGGGCGACGGTCACGCCGCTGTGCTGCTTAACGGCACGACGCCGGCATTCACCGTGGGCGAGGCCGACGAGTTCAATCACAACATCATTTGGAAGCAGCAACTGCTCGTTCCGCCCGGGACACACAAGCTGACGCTCCTGCGCGGCACGGAGACCCTCTGGTCAGGGTCGGTCGACGTCCCGGCCGGCAAGCGCGTCATTGTGGACGTGCGCCACAGCGGAGCGCAGCGGACGACGGACTGGCGGGAGGCTTCCAAATACAATTCCTCGCCGCGCTTCACGGCCGGCATCGCCAGCGCCACGGTCGCGGTGGCGCCGGTCAGCGGACAGTTCTCCGCCGCCCAATCCCAGATCGGCTGCGGCGAATCGACCAAGCTCACCTGGTCATCGAACGAAGCGGCGGCAACGGAAATCAGCGAGATCGGCAAAGTCGCGGCCTCGGGCGAGCAAACGGTGAGCCCGAAGTCCACCACAACTTACAACTTCACGGCGGCGGGGCCGGGCGGGGTGCAGAAGTCGAGCGCCACGGTCAACGTCGCGAATACGGTGCAAGCCTCACTCGACGTATCGCCGCGGGAAATTCAATATCGCCGCCAGGGCGATAAGGTGGTGACGCAAGACTCGGCGAATCTCACCTGGTCGGTCTCGAACGCCAGCACGATTGCTCTGGACGGCCAGGGCGGGCTCGCCGCGACCGGCA
>JBEKUI010000130.1:0-12120 GCA_049515175.1 Terriglobia bacterium | reverse complement strand
ACGGCGATCTTACAACAAGGAGAAGAATCAGGGTGGAATCGAACAGGCAGGGTAGCAACGATCAAGGTCAAGACACCGACTCAGAAGCCAGTTCCACCTTCAATCCGTGCATAATTTGGGTGACAAGCAGGATGTGGATGGCGCAATCGCCGAATACCGGGAGGAAGTGCGCATCAATCCCGATGAGGCCAAGGCGCACCATGCCTTGGGACTTGCCTTGACCAAGAAAGGTGAGGCTGGCGCAGCCCTTGATGAACTTCGAAAGGCATATCTGCTTTCGCCTGCGGATTCGCAAATGCGAACTGACTACGAAAAGGTCCTCCATTCAGTCAGGCATTGAGAAAATCGCTCGGGATTGCCACGGCGGGGCAGCTACGGCAGCGTGCAAACGTACCGTGGGAGGGATAATTGGTCGATGTATAGGTTCAAGGGAGGGGAAAACGCGGGGAGAACTCTTACGCAGGTGCTGCTACGTGACGCCTCTATTTGGGTTTGGTTCGAGTCTTGGGCCGAAGACAAGCCGGCCCTCCGGAAGGCGCTCAAAGAGTTCAATCGGCTGCGGAGGAAACTCCGACGAGCACCCATTCGCGCGAAGTGCTACGGGAGGGACTGCAAGCGCAGGGCAAAATGGATGACGCTCCCCTTGTACTATAGGGGCGGCTATCTGCCTAGGCCCTACTTCTGGTGTGACAAACACGAGCCTTGGGAAGAGTCCGGCATAAGTGGAAAACTTCCGATTCACTTTGATGTAGTTAAGGTCCTCAAGGACAAGCTAGGCCAAAAGCAAATCCACCGCCGCATTCGGGAGGCCATGGGGATTCCGAAAGGAACCAAAATCACTGAGAAGTTTGCCAAAGAATTCTTTGCCAATTTGCCCCAGAGCCCGTCGAATTAGTCCTCGAATCTGTTGATGGGGCTTACCCCTCGAAGGCGCAGATTGTTTGCCTGTGATCATGGCCCTTGTCCCTACCCCACCTCTCTGAGGAATACCTGGATTTGCAAACAGCAACAAAGCAACCCTTTCCAGGAGTCCTCATCGTAAGCCAGGAAACGGCAGCCCTAGTGGACCCGAAGCCCCCGCCGTGTTTCTAGCGTCGCAGCCGCTCGAAGTTTTTTAGTGCCGTGATGAGGGCGGGCCGATTCAGAGCTCTCGTTTCATTCAGGGTCCTTGCGCCGCTGGTTCAATACTCAACTGTACAGGGGCGAAGCAGTCACTTCCGATGAACCGTCAATTGCGTCCCGTAAATCATTAGCAACATCTGTCTTCAGGTCCAAAGCTAACCGAGACTTCAACTCTTCAACTGCCAGACGTAGCGCCTCTGTATGCCCGCTCTGCTGTCTGTCAGTTGGCGTAAGGTGCAGCAAATCTTCATAGATCACTGCCCCAAATTTGTTTTTGAATTTGCGCTCCTGCCGCAGACTCAATCTGAAACCGCACAACTCGGCAATAGAACTCACCAACAAACCGTTCTGGAATGAGACCCCCCGAATGCACGATTCCCTTCCCACAACGAATATCGCTCGGCTGGAGGGTTTCATCACGCGGCGCAGTTCCAACAGCATCGCGTGCATGTCAAGGCAATACTGAACGACCGTAAGGAAGCGGTTTCCTCTGTGCTTTCGATTAGAACCAAATTCAGACTTGGCCACGTGCAACAGGTCCCACCCCAATAGCTCCATCGCTCGCCGGCTGTTTTGGTGGTAATTGAAAACGTTGATATAAGGCGGCGATGTCAGGACAAAATCTACTGAAGCATCAGCCACGGGCAATTGCCGCGCGTCTGAGTTCTCGACACGATACTCTTGAACCGCATGCGGGAGACTTTTAACAATGGTCGAATGCTGGCAAAAAGCACGGTACATGGTGTCTCTATCCAAATCGTCCTCGGCTTCCGACGCCCGTATCAAGACATTCGTCAGAACGTTACGCTCATACTCATCTAGACCCGGCTTCCGTACCAATTCCGCAAGGCGCTTCGTGACAGCCGGTTGTTGCTTTTCTGAGTGTTTTCTAAACAGGGGCAGATCATCTGGCTCAAACGCTTCGCTCAGAAGGGTATGCACTCGATGCAGCGCGTCTTCACGTTCTTCCCTGCGCAGGCGAATGAACATGACCGTTTCTGCCATTGCTACCGCCGCAGGATTTATCTCCGTTCCTATGCAAGAAAGCTGCTTCCGTGCGGCCTCGACAAGTGTAGTGCCAACCCCCGCAAAAGGGTCAAGAACGACGGCACTCGCCGATGCATACGTGGAGAGCAAAAGATCGGCTAACCCGGGAGAGAATTGGCCCCGCCAAGGAAAAAGGTTAGTACGCACCCTAGTTTCAAGGTCCAAGAAGTGTTGTGGTATCTCGGTCCTATCAATAGCAATCTGATCGAATGCGCGAACGGAAGCCAACATCACTTTAGAAGTACCCTCGCTGAAGAATGGTCTGTTCGTCGAGTTGGACGTTTTCAGGGTATACAACCCTCATGTGGTCAACAATTCGTCCGAAGCATTCGCGTTGTAGGGGGTGGCCGTCGTAGTACTCTACGAATGCATTCCGCGCGGCTTCCCTCCCTGCGGCTGTAGCAAGCCCCTCACGGAAGTTCGAGCCTAATCGTTTTGCTTTCCGAAGAATGATGACCTCTTCTATGTCCGTTGAAGATGTATCAATCGGTTCCATATCGAGCCACTCACAGAGCAGTAGATATCTTGAGCCAGCGACCGCTTGTTTAAGCGCTCGCGCCGTCTCCAAGCCTTCGTTGAACATCGTTTTATCGAGATTGGTTTTGCATTCGGCAGCAAGGTACGCAACGTTCAGCACCGTGTTAAGCGTGTCGTCTCCGGCAAAGGTGGGATCACTCGATGCCCTCAAATACACCTGCTTCGACAGGGCATAGTCCTGATCTTTCTCCTTGATGAAAATACCACCATCAGGCAGCGGCGTATGTACGCTGCCAGCAAAAATGAATGCAGCAAATGCCCCTTGAGGCCCGACGGTACAACTCTTCAGGCGAGACAAGCCCGGCACCAAACGGGTATCCGCCAGTCTCGGCAGAAATTCCTCAAGGACAGAGTTGTCCACCTTGTGTTGCCCTTTCTGTCGATAAAGGAAATCTGCCGGTGAATCGTAGATGAGATCCACTTCAATGAATCGCTTGTACTCATTGATCGAGTCAACTAGCGCCCGCAACAGGTCTTGGCCTTCAGCCTGGAGCCCATCCATTAAAGCCACCCATGCTATATACCGCTCAAGTGCTTGCGCCACCCTAGGTTTGTCAACCTCGGGAAGCTTGCGATTCTGGGAAAGTGCAACCAGCTTGCCATAGTGAGGTTTCGGAAGAGCACAGGGAATCATTTAATATCCGATCTGTTTTGAAAGCCATTATATGCGACACAATTTAGCGTTGTCATGGGTTATTCCGCCCCATCATCCAGGCGAGATGCAGCCGTTCGGCTTTCCGGCGCTTCGCTTTGTTTCACAAAGGGTAGAACCTGAAACACTCGGAGAAGGCCCGTAAACAGCGGGCTTGAATGTTTCAGGTTTGATGTTTCATAATCGCCGCGATGAAATCTTTGCTACTTTTCATCCCAACTTAACTTGGCGCTTGGGTAGTACATAGAGATCGGGTTGTCGCCAGATTCGGAATCTTGGAGTGCTCGCCTTACTTGGTTGGCAACTTCAGCCGTGTACGTTTGGATCTTGGGCATGAGGGTATAGGGGTCCCGCGTCTCGATCGGAATGGTGCGGTATTGGTTCAGGTCGAATGGGATTGTATCTACTGTGCGCTTGATCTGAACTGTGGGAAGTCGCGTGGCATGCCGCAGGCACAACTCATAGAACACATTCGGATTGTGGAACGATAGATCGGCGATCACCAGTCGCGCCTTCAAAATGTGCTCGATCACCTGTTTGCCGATCATCCCAGCCTTGCCCATCTGGTCGGCCCGCACAACAGTCAGACCGAATTCCGCCACGGCGGGCTTGATAATATACTCCATCAGGAAATCCGCGTGGCGGCGGTGTTCGGAATTCTCTTCTCCAATCGGTGTGATGTAGAAACAAATCTTGGCGAAATCTTCCGTTGCCGCCGCGCTTTCGCCTGTGCCCGCAATGGGTACTGCCAGCGTTGTTGTCTCGTCCTGAGTTGCGCGCGCTTCTGATACCTCTTCGACAGCCTGTTCAATCGGGATAATCCGTTCCGACCCGGAAATCGTTTTAAGCAGGCCGAGAAACTTCCCATTCAAGATGAACTTGTCAATGCACTCTCCCTTCTCGTTGTCTTCTACACTTGCCTCGGACAGGTAGTCTCCCAGTACTTCCTTCGCTGGCATCCTGATGCCCTTTAGCTTCTGGTATAAGAAAGCGAATGGCGCATGCTTCTGGATGGCCAGATTGAAGCGGGCCTGCAGCTTCTTCGCTGGAGCAACCCCGTCGCTCGTCGCCTCATTGCCTTCAGGCGTCAACTCCAAGAAGTCGGCTTGATACCCGCCCTTCGTCAAACCGTACTGGCCGGACGCCGTAACGAGCTGCCGCGCCTCAACGCTGTCAGGTTCCTTGTTGAGTTTCTCGAACAGAGTGAGTCTGCGGACCTTTTGACCAGAAGCATACTTCTGAATTCCTTCCGGAATTTCCAATGCCTCTTCAAAAGTAAGCGCGGGAAACTTTCGCTCCGTGCGCTGTTTGCGTGCGCGTTTCAAAGCAGTAGCGTCTTCGACCGCTCCCTTAGTGCGCCCTTTCTTATCAGCCATGGTATTTGACCTCAATTGTACTCAAATCCCGATCCTCTCCACTTCGCCCACGCTCACATCGTCGTTTCGCCGGTCGTAAAGTCTAGTGGTTTTGGCGTTTGAGTGTCCGGCCATCTCTTGCTCGACCTCGATGCGCCCGCCGTTACTGAGGTAACCGGTAAGATTCCCACAGGTTTGCTCAATGGCTAAGGAGCCCAGGGGCTCTCAATTGGGAAGGAAGTATACAACTTACCAATCGTCTGCGCTAGGCAATCGCGCTTCTCTGCGCCTTATGGAAAGAAAGACAGTCCCCGTTTTAAGTCACGCCGGGCTAACAACAGTAACAAGAAGTCCGGGCTGTACCACAGCAGCCATTTGGTTATAGCCGGTTGGGAGCTAATTCACGAATGGCTTCTTATAGTACAGAACGGGCGGGTGGCCGAAACCGCCCCCCATAACCGGGGGCCGATTAGGGGCTGGTAAGGGCAAAAAACCAGCAAAACTGAACACACTCCAACAAAGAGCAAGCTGGGTTAACTTATTGAAAATACTTGGTATTATGTTCAAAAGCCAGGTGCTGCCAAAATGAGGCCAAACGCCGTGTCAAGGTAGCGCTCTAACCGGGCTGAGCTACGGGCCTACGTGGCCGATGCGGGGGGCCGCAGGAAAGCGATTTTATCACACTTTCGCCGCGGCCGACGCGGGCTGCGCGGGCCTTATGCGGCGCGGAGACGGTCCCACTCAGACCTTCTCGGGAACCACGAAGGGCGCGCGGTAGCCGCGGTCGCCGTCGCGCAGCAGCAGGTTCGCCTCCTCGTCGTTGATGGCCTGCTCGGTCGCGGGATCGAAGTTGATGGTGCGTCCCAGGCGGTAAGAAGCGTTCACCAGGTGGACCAGCGCGCAGGCGTAATGCCCGGCTTCGATGGGCGCGTTCAGATTTTCTTTCTTGCGGCTCACGACACAATCAATGAAGTTGGCGTAGTGATCGCCGGCCGCCTGGGCGTGCGGTCCCGGTTCCTGATCCTCTCCCATCCAGGTGCGGTAGGCGCACACGTCCTCGTCGCCGGTCGCCAGATAACCCTTGGAACCGTAGAAAATGTTGCCGATGGTGTTCCGGTCGCCCGTGGCCGGCCCGCCGAGGCCGGTGGTAGGAATGGGTCCCTGGGGTTTGCCAAAACTGTCGGAGCCGATCTCCGCTTCGCGGTTGGTAATCCAGTGGCGGACTTCGAATTCGATCATGCGGCGCTTGCCGTCCGCGAGGTCGTACTGAAATGCGCAGTTGAGCGTATTGGGCGCCTGCTGGTCGTCGTCAAACATGAAATGGCCGCCCACGGCCGACGCCTTGTTGGGTAACTGCAGCCCCATCCCCCAGAGCGCCACATCCATCTGATGCGAGCCCTGGTTGCCGAGGTCGCCGTTGCCGGTGTCCCAGATCCAGTGCCAGTTGTAGTGGAAGCGGTTCTTGGTGAAAGGCTTCATGGGCGCCGGTCCGGTCCAGAGATCATAATGGACGCCCGCCGGAACCTCTTCCACTGCCGCGTGGCCGATGCTCTTCCGCCACTTGAAACAGAGGCCGCGCGCAAGGTAGACCTCACCCAGCAACCCCTCGCGCATCTTCTGCACGGCTTCCCTGACGGCCGGAGCGGAGCGGATCTGCGTGCCGTGCTGGACGATGCGGCCGTACTTCTCCGCCGCGCGCACGAATTGCCGCCCTTCCCACAGATTGTGGGAGCAGGGTTTTTCCACGTAAACATCCTTGCCCGCCTGGCACGCCCAGATGCCGATCAGCGAGTGCCAGTGGTTGGGCGTGGCAATGGAGATGGCGTCGATTGATTTGTCTTCGAGCAGCTTGCGAACGTCGGTGTAGGTCTGGGGTTTGGCTTTGCCCGTCTTCTCGACTTCCGCCAAGCGCTTCCGGAGCACGTTCTCGTCCACGTCACAAAGAGCGGCGAGTTCAACGTTCTTCAGGCGCAGGTATCCATGGACGTGGTCCATCCCGCGTCCGTGCACACCGCACACGGCCACGCGCACGCGGTCGTTGGCTCCGAAGACCCTCTCCGGGTTGGTAATGAAGCTGACGCTTTGAAGCGCCGCCAGGCCGGCGGTGGTCTTGGCGCCGGTTTTCAGAAATTCACGTCGATTGAGATTCGAATCACTGGGCATAAGTTCCTCCTGGGATGATAGCGGGTGTCATTCTACTACTTCGGGAAAGCAAGCGGGGGGACTTCGTCAGTCGGCGAGCGCCCCGTTGGAGGCCTGGCAGACGTAGATCTCAGCCTTCAGCCCCAGGGCTTGCTGGTAACCTTGGGCGACCGCACGGGCAAAGGCTTCCGCCGCGCCCGCGCGCACCAGATTCACCGTGCAACCGCCGAAGCCCGCCCCGGTCATGCGCGCGCCGAGCGTGCCGGGCTGCTTCCAGGCGAGCTCGACGAGGGTGTCCAACTCCCGGCAACTGACTTCGTAATCATCACGCAGGCTTACGTGCGACGCATTCATCAGCTCGCCGAAGCGCTCGACGTCGCCCGCTTCGAGCACCTGGACGGCTTCGCGCGTTCGTTGATTTTCCGTCACCACGTGGCGGGCGCGGCGCAGCAGGGTCTCGGAAAGCACATCGCGTCCCGTCTCGAGGTCCACGGGCTCGACGTCGCGGAGTGAATTCACCGCCAAGCCCTTCGTGCGCAACTGTGCCACCGATTGCCGGCACTGCTTCAGGCGCACTTCGTATTCCGACTGGGCCAGCGCGCGCTTCACGCCGGAATTGCAAACTACGATCTTCACGTCCCCGCGTAGCGGCACGTGCCGGTAGTTCAGGTCGCGGCAATCGAGGAACAACGCGTGATCCTTGTGGCCAAGCGCGGAGATGAACTGGTCCATAATTCCGCAGGGCACACCGACAAATTCATTTTCCGCGCGGCGCGCGAGCTTGACCACGTAAACGGGATCGAGATGGAAGCTCATCAGCCGCTGCCAGAAGGTGGCGGCGCCCACTTCCACCGCCGCCGACGAACTCAGTCCCGACTCGCGCGGCACGTTGCCGCCGAAGACAATCTCCGCCCCGGCCAGGCGGTGGCCGTCCGCTTCCAGAAACTTCGAGACGCCGCGCAGGTAGTTGCTCCAGCGGTGTTCGGAATCCTTCTGGATGTCATCGAGCGAGAATTCCGCGGAATCCTGGAAGTCGGTCGAGTGCACGCGCACGGTGCGGTCGGCGCGGCGTCGCCCGGCGAATTCGATGAAGCGGTCGATGGCCGCGGGCAGTACGAAGCCATCGTTGTAGTCGGTGTGCTCGCCAATCAGGTTGACGCGCCCGGGCGCGCGAACGGTCACATCCGGCGACGCGCCGAACACCATCTTAAACGTGTCCTCTATCATCTGGATTGTCCGTTCCTGTAGCGCCGCCCGGTGAGCGGCTAAAGTTCCAATGCCCAAAGACGCCGGTCATAGACCGGCGCTACAGCGAGCCAGGCGCTACACCTTCGTGACCTCGCTCCGACGGCGCGGCCGGACGTTCCGAAGTTCTTCGGCCTTTTCTTCTGCCAGCGAATCGTTCAGGAAACTTCCTCCGCCTGTTTCGACGCTCGCCAGGTATTTTAGTTTCTCCTTGCTGCGGTGCGGCGGATAGAACTCGATGTGGAAATGGAAAAAGCCGTACTTGCCGCGCGCCGGCGTCTGGTGGAGCAGCATCATGTAAGGGAATGAGAACTGAAAGAGATTGTCATATTTGAGCGTGACCCACTTGAGGATTTCCGCCAGCGCCCGTTCCTCGGCGGGACGAAACTCGTCGAGCGCGCCGAGATGCCGCCGCGAGAAGATGTGCACCTCATAAGGCCAGCGGGCATAGAAGGGGATGAAGGCAGTGAACGATTCGTTTTCCGCGACGATGCGCCGGCCGTCGCAGCGCTCCTTCTTCAGAATGTCGCAGAAGACGCAGCGCCGGCGCCGGCGGTAGTGCGCGCGCGCCGCCGCGATTTCCTTCTCCACCCGCGGTGGAATGAACGGAAACGCGTAGATCTGCCCGTGCGGGTGGGGCATGGTGACGCCAATCACCGCGCCCTTGTTTTCAAAGATCAACACGTAACGAATCCCCGGCATCGCCTTCAGCTCACTGAAGCGCGCGCGCCAGAGCCGGACCAGCTTCACGATGTGGTCCAGGGGGAGCTGCGGCAGTGAGGTTGTGTGGTCCGGGTGGTAGAGGACAACGTCGCACTTCCCCAGCGACCGCCCGACGCGATAGAAGTCATCGCCCCGGATGGCCGGTTCCGGCGGGGGAATCGAAAACGCCGCAAAATCGTTGGGATAGATGTAAACGTCGTAGTCGTCCGGGACGCGCCCCGACCCCGGGCAGAAGGGGCACCAGTCGGTGGGCATCTGCGGCCGGTGCTGTCGATGCGATGCGGTGGAGACCCATTCGCGAACGGTGGGATTCCAGCGGAGTTCCGTCATGCCCGGTTAGCGCGCGAGGCCCGCAGAGCCAGAGCCCCCATGAAGAGGCCAAAGACGAGCATGGCGCCCCCCCACCAAACGTCGATATTCACTCCCATCGAGCGCTCGGCAAAAATGCGCGGGTCGGTGAGGGCGCCGTAAACCATCATGATCACGCCGTAGATGGTGAAGATGATTCCAATCGGCAAGCGGATGTCGAGTCCCATAATGGCTACCAGAAGATGATATTCAAAACCACGCAGACCGCCAGGATGATGATGGCCAGGATGCCCGGCCTTTCATACCAGGGCAGATCCTGGTTGCGCGGCTTGGGCGTCAGCGAGTAGACCAATCCCACCAATTCTTCATCGGGCTTGGGCCTGCTCATGGCGCTCACGACCAGCGTGACGATGAAGCAAACCGAAAACGCCCAGATGGCCTGATAAAAGTTGTTCGCCATCTCCTTGGCGTTGGGATAGTGAAAGACGCCGAAGCGGAGCAAGGAGTAGTGCACCGCTGCGGTGAGGATTCCGGACAGCAGGCCGCAGAACCCGCCCGTGGGCGTGGCCTTGCGCGTAAACATGCCGAGCAGGAAGGTGGCGAAGAGCGGGGCGTTGAAGAACGCGAAGAGGAGCTGGAGGTAATCCATCAGGTTGTTGAACTTGAGAACGATGAAGGCCGTGCCGATGCCCACCGCCACCGCAAACACCGTCGCCACGCGCCCCATCATCAAGTAGTGCGCGTCGGGTTTGCCGGGATTGATGTGCGTCTGGTAGATGTCAAACGTCCAGACGGTGTTGAACGCCGTAACGTTGCCCGCCATGCCGGACATGAAACTCGCGAGCAGCGCCGTGAGCCCGATGCCCAGCAACCCGGAGGGATAAAACTTGCCGAGCATCGCGGGCAACGCGTTGTCGTAGCGGCCGCCCAGCAACTGGGTGGTGGTGGGGTCGAGTGAAATCGCCACCAGCCCCGGCAGAATCACCATGATCGGGAAGAACATCTTGGGCATCGCTGCGATGAGCGGGGTGCGCTGCGCCGAAGCCATGTCCTTGGCAGCAAGTCCGCGCTGTACCACCAGGAAGTCCGTGCACCAGTATCCGAACGAGAGCACGAAGCCCAGGCCGAAGATCGTTCCGATCCAGTTCACTCCCATGGGGTTCATGTCGGAGTGCCAGATGTTCGCCCAGGTGTGGCCGTAGCCCGGATAGGGCAGGGTGGCGAGTTTGGATTCGAGCCCCGCCCAGCCGCCCACGGCTTTCAGGCCCAGGATGGCGAGCGGCAGGAACCCAAAAACGATCAGGAAGAATTGCAGCACTTCGTTGTAAATCGAGGAGGTGAGCCCGCCGAGGTAAATGTAAATCGCTACGACCGTTGCGGAGGCCACGACGCTGGCCCAAAACGGCCAGTGGAGCAGCCGCTGGAAAAGGATCGCCATGGCGTAGAGGTCCACGCCCGAGACCAGGAGCGTCATGACGGCGAACGAAAGCGCGTTGAGCGTGCGCGTCTTCTCATCGTAACGCTTCTTGAGGAACTCCGGGACGCTGCGCACTTTGCTGCCGTAATAGAACGGCATCATGAAGACGCCCACGAAGCACATGGCGGGCATGGCCGCGAGCCAGTAGAAGTGGTTCACGTACATGCCGTACTTGGCGGCGTTGGCGGCGTGGCCCATGACCTCAAGGGCTCCGAGGTTGGCGGACATGAACGCCAGGCCGGTGATCCAGCCGGGAATTGAGCGGCCGGAGAGGAAAAAGTCCTCACTGGTTTTCATCCGCCCGCGCAGAGAAAAGCCGATACCCAGGACAAAAAGAAAATAGATGGCGATGATCAGGTAATCGACAAATTGCGGTTGCATAGCGGCGCACCGAAGCGCGCATTCTTACCACAGTCGAGTGGGAAAGTAAACGTTTTCTTCCGGCGCAAGCAGGGAGGGCTATCGGACGGTCAGGATGAGCGTGGCGGTGCGGCTGACGCCGTCGTAGCTGCCCGTGAGGGTGAGAGTGTAAGTCCCCGGCGGCGTGCCTTCCGGCAGCGGCGGAGGGGATGGTGCGACGCCTCCGCCGCCTCCGCAGGCCGTCCAGAAAAGCACCAGCGCCAGGCTTGCCAGCCCCAGCGACGCGCGCGCCCTGGCGGCACTGAGTGGTCCGGCGAGGCGGCACAGGTTCTTGCGCAGCAGAATCGCCGCGAGGAGCCAGGCCGAGAGAAGAACCAGTAATCCGCGTGGAGCCGGAGGCGTCCCGCGCGGCCATGCCGCGGCGCGCTCCGCGTGGAAACGGTTACACTGACCGGCACGGAGCTCGCCCCGTCGAACGCCACCAAGGCCGGAGAAACCAGACAGCTTGCCGCTTTCGGCGCGCCGCTACAGGCGAGCGAGACTCTCTCATGAAAACCGCCCGCCGGGGTCGCGCTCAACGTGAAACTCGCCGTCTCGCCCGCCGCGACCGTGGCCTCCAGATGCGACCCGCCGATCGAGAAATCCGTGCCCGCGCCGGCCAGCGCGGCGGTGCGCAACTCCGCCGGCGAACTGTTGGTGACCGTCAAGCCGCCCGCCCGCTCACCCGTCGTTTGCGGCGTGAAGCTGATCTGGACCGAGCAACTGGCATTGACGTCCAAACTCGTGGCGCAGTCGTTGCTTTGGGTGAACTCGCCACTCACACTCACGCCGCTCAGCTCCAGCGCCGCCGTGCCGGTATTGGTGAGCGTCACGGCCTGGGGCGGGCTCACCGTCCCGACAAGCTGCTCGCCAAAATCAAGCTGGGTTGGAGATACATACAGAACGGGCGAATCGCCCAGCGCCACTTTCGCCAGAAAAGCATCGAAGGCGCCACCGCCGTAACTGGGTTGCAGGCCGCGCGCCGCCGGAAAATCTTCCGAGAAGGTTTCGCCGGCCGCGTACACATTGCCCAGGGAGTCGAGCACCAGCCCGCGAGCCTTTTCGTTGCCGCTTCCCCCAAGGTAAGTGGAAAACTCCAGCACCGCGCCCGC